>CAXMSB010000135.1:0-12554 GCA_964195615.1 uncultured Granulosicoccus sp.
CACTCCGACGACCCTAACCAAAGCAAACTGACTTGGAGATTGCCATGGCTTCCGCTGATTCTATCAGGCGCGCGCTCTTGCGCCCCGGTCACTTTCTCAGCCTGCACAGTGACCGGCTGTTGTACGTATCCCCCGTCCGAAGTCTGGGCGGATTTTCTGTTTTCTGTATGCTCGGATCGGCGGTCACAGGATCGACGCTAACGAGCCCACACGGTCGAAGGCGACCCTAACTACCTGGAGGAAATGAACGATGGCAGCGAAAACCCCCGCAGTCGCCTACTACCGCATGAGCAGCGACAAACAAGAGACGTCGATCGCCGATCAACGCGATGCCGTTGAAGAGTACGCTCAGCAAAACAATCATCAAATTGTGCGCGAGTACATCGACGAGGGTATCAGCGGCGACAAAACAGAGAAGCGTATTAGCTTCCTGCAAATGCTGTACGATGCCGAGCACACTTGTGATTTCGATGTCATTCTTTGCTGGGACCAGGACCGGTTCGGCCGATTCGATTCACTTGAGGCCGGCAAGTGGATCTGTCCACTGCGAGATGCGGGAGTGCGTCTGACGACGATCGCCCAGGGTGAGATCGATTGGCACGACTTCGCGGGGCGCATCATCTACACGATCCAGCAAGAGGGAAAAAACCAGTTCCTGCACGACCTTGCTCGGAACTCTTTGCGAGGAGTCATCTCACGAGCCAAGCAAGGCCGATGGCCTGGGGGGCGTATTCCCTTTGGTTATGTCATGGGCGACGATGGAAGGCTTGCCCTTGGGGATCCTGTCGATGTCCAGACTATACGACGGATCTTCGAGCTTCGGCTCAAAAACTATGGATATCGTATCATCGCCCGGCAACTCAATACCATTGGTGTTCTCTCGCCTTCTGGTAGCACATGGAGCCACGACGCTGTGCGATTGATTCTAGATCGCGAAGCCTACACAGGCGTGTTGATTCTCGGTTCGAAACCGCAGGGCAGATACTTCGTATCAGACGATGGCAATTTGGCAGCGGTCAGAGGAGGTCGCCGGCAGAGAGTGAAACCTTTGCGTGTCGAAGACGCTCATCCTGCCATCGTCTCGGCTAACACCTGGAAGGCGGCTAAAGCAATGAAAGCAAAGCCGTTCTGCAGAAAGGGCGGCGAGGGTGCGCCTCTCGCCGGCTTGCTCTATTGTGGCCGATGTGGCAGTACGATGTATTCACAAAGTCTTCAGCGAAAGACTGGCCAGAGAAATCCTAACTATGTCTGTGCGAGATATCACAAGGGCAAGGGCTGCGGATATTGCACAGTACCTCAAGACGCGATGCTGAAGGCAGTAGCCGACGTCATCCGCGAAAAGGTTCTTCAGGGATCCTTTGATCGGCTTCAGGAGGCCGTGGAACGGGAACTAATCCGCCGCAACGCCAGTGACTCAGTGGCTGCCAAGCGAGAACGCCAGCAGGAAACGGTCGAGAAGCTCAACAGGCAGATCGATCGGGCTGCAGATCGATTGCTGCGGGTCGACGATTCGGTGGTCCGCAAAGTCGAAGAGAAACTGGCTCAGCTGGGTCGGGATCGGGACGCCGCAGTTGCGGAGCTCGATTCCATCGTGACGCCCAAGAGCCCCAGGCTGGACGCCAGGCGCATTGCGAGCCAGGCTTGGAGAATTGATGACGTGCTGAGATCGGCCCCCGCCAGCGAGGCCAGAGCGGCTCTGAGCCGTATTGTGGAGCGGATCGACTTGGACTTTGTCGAGGGAAAAAAGACCGGGCGCGGGCAGTCTTTCCGATTCGATGGAGCGGCGATCCGCCTACATACAAAGCCGTGGCCATACGAAGCGACATTCCGCTGATGATCCGATTGCGCTGGGGGAACATGCCGCTGATCGGGGGCATGGTGGGAGCCGCTTCGCTTACGAGGCAACCTTGCTCCGCGATCTCGTCGGCCAGCTTGACGTTTTCTGGCGGGTAGGGCGCGAGCACGCCGCTGGCCAACACGGCAATCGTTCGCCCGCCCGCTGCGAGCGCGGCCCGATGCACTGCGCTGTCGATGCCGCGGGCCATGCCGCTCACCACGGTGATACCCGAGCGGGCGAGGCTGGTGGCCAGCGCGGTCGCCTGCTTTAGCCCGTAGCGGCTGGCGTGCCGTGTGCCGACGATCGCCACCGCCAACTGGTCGCCCGGCAACAACGTGCCGCGCACAAATAGCACGCCTGGCGGGTCGTGAATCTCTTTCAACAGGGGCGGATAGTTGTCGTGCGATTCGAGAAGAATTTGAACGTTGTTCGCCCGAGCGATTTCCAACTGCTTGTCGACGTCCCCGTTGTCGCGGCCTTCGACGATGCGTTTGGCAAGCGTCGTCCCAACACCCGAGACGCCCTGCAAATCGCCCGACCCGGCGGCCAGCACTCGCTCGACCGAACCAAACTGCGTGACCAATCGTTGCCGAATGAGAGGTCCCACGCCGGGGACGAGAATCAACTGCAGCTCCCGGCGGAGCTGGTCTTCGTCGATTTCATGGGCAGGATAAGTTTCGCTCATTCGGCACGCAGCCTCAACAAACGGGCGAACGCCCTGGGATTGCAATCCCAGGGCTTTGAATTAATGCACAGGCTACGCCTCTAGCGCAGCCACAACGTCGTCGGTACGCACATCCTTGACCAGTTCCACGTGCCCGATCCGGTCGGGCAGCACGAAGCGGAGCTTGCCGTCGTCGACTTTCTTGTCGCGACGCATCAGGTCGATAAGTTGATCGTGGTCGAACTCCGGTGCGACCAACGGCAGATCGAGGGCCGCGAGCAGCACGCGTTGCCGCTCGATGAACGCATCGTCGACCAGATCCATCCGCTGGGCCAACCGGGCGGCGCACATCATGCCCATCGAAACGGCTTCGCCATGCAGCAGCGTGTCGTAACCGCTGGCCGCCTCGAAAGCGTGGGCGAAGGTGTGGCCGTAGTTCAAGACGGCGCGCAAACCGGTCGTTTCCCGCTCGTCGGCTTCCACCACGTCGGCTTTCAGTCGGCAGCAGCGCTCGACGATGTACCGCAGCGCGTCGGCGTCGCGGGAATTGATCTCATCGGTGTGTTGTTCGAGATAGGCGAAAAACTCCGCGTCGAGAATCACGCCATATTTTACGACTTCGCCCAGGCCGGCTCGGTACTCGCGTTCGGAAAGCGAGGTGAGCACGTCGACATCGACAAGCACGCCCAACGGTTGCCAGAAAGCGCCGACCATGTTTTTTGCGCCAGGCAGGTTGATGCCGACTTTGCCGCCTACCGAGCTGTCGACTTGCGCGAGCAGGGTTGTGGGGACCTGAAAGAAATCGAGCCCGCGGGCAAACGTGGCCGCGACGAAACCGGCCAGATCGCCGACGACGCCGCCGCCCACCGCGATTACCACCGACTGTCGGTCCGCGCTTTCGGCTAGCATCGTTTCCCACAGCTCGAACGCCACCTCGGGAAGCTTGCTCCGCTCGCCGGCATCGACCACCAGCAGATGCACTTCCCACTCGTCGTCGGCCAGGGCGTCGCCCAGCTTGTCTGCATACAGCTTGTCGACGTTCGTGTCGGTGACGATCACCGCATGCAACGAGCGGCTGCGCTCGCGCAGAAACGCCGGCAGACCTGCCAGGTTGCCGCTGCCGATTTCTATGTCGTAACTCCGCTCGGCCAATTCGACGCGGGTGATGTTGACTTCGTGAGCCACGATGCGATGACCTCGGGTGAGCAGAGAGCTAGGACAAAACGCGCTGGTAGTCGTCGTCGGTGACGACAATCTGGCGGCAGAAACCGGTGTGCGTCCGTACGTACTCCAGGTGGGCGGCTGCTTCGGGATCCTTGTGCAGCAACTGTTCCAGTTGTACCCGCTGACGCGGATCCAGGTCGTACTCGTCCGGCCACACGGTCGAATTCTCGACCACCAGTGCTTCGCGATAAGGATCAAATGAGTCCGGCATGAGATTCTGTTCCGCCCTGTTGTACTCGTCGGCAAAAAACCGAGTGTTTTGACAACCCTAATTTGTAGCAATGACAGAGCACCAGTATACTGGCCCCAGCCGTCGAGGGAAGCCGTCACTCTCCCGCCGGCCGGGCGACAGTGTCAGGTCGCGTTCCCAGCTAGTGTAAACCATCCAAAAAAAGCAGAGGCCGATGAATCAATCGGGCACCAAGCTAGTCGTCGCGCTCGCCAGCCTGGCCTTGGCGCTGGGCGTTACATCGTGGTGGTACCGCTACGAGTCGGCCCATCGGGCGACCCAATTTTGGGGCTCGGCGGTCGCCGAGTTGATCGTCGAGTCGGGGCCGGTCGAAGCCTTCACGCTGCAGCCGGCGGGCGAGGGTGAACCGCCGGCAGAGGATTTGCTCCCGCAGTTGGGCGGTGAATACGCAGTCGCCGCGCGGCTCGATCTCACCAAGGCCCGTGGCACGGTTCATCTGCGGCACGCGCTCACCTCCGACAGCAACTACGTTTGGAACCAAGCTGCGGCAACTTCCGCCACATGGCGTTGGGCCCTGCGATTCCACGATGCGGAGCGCCAGGTGCTAGTGCTATTCACCGCCGACTTGGCAACCCTCGGCAAATCGGCGACCGGCTCACCGTCGGTCGAGGCGATCTCCTGCGAGCCCATGGCAGAGACGCTCCGGCAATACTTCGCTGCGATCGGCCTGACGAACTGACGTTGCTAGCACCGGGCCAGAATGGTCTGGGTTGCCTTGCGGCGAATTCCTATACTTCGCGGCCCCAGATTGGGTCGCCCCAGTCATTGGCCAGCCGTGGCAAAACAAAATCGGTGCAACATGCGTTCGATCGCGATTATCAACCAGAAAGGCGGCGTTGGCAAAACCACCACGGCCGTCAACCTGAGCGCCGCGCTGGCCGACAGCGGGCTGCGCGTGGGTCTGATCGATCTTGATCCGCAGGCCCATGCTTCGCTGCACCTGGGCCTCAGCCCGGGCGGCGAGCTGCCGACGACCTACGACTTGTTGACGGGCGACATCTCTCTCGCCGAACTTTGGCAGCCGGTGAGCGACAACCTCAGCGTGGCCCCTTCGCACATCGATCTGGCCGCTGCCGAGGTGGAACTGGCCGGCGTTGTCGGCCGCGAGCTGATTCTAAGCGACAAGCTGGTCGCGGCGCCCGACGAGTTCGACTACCTGCTGATCGATTGCCCCCCGTCGCTGGGTATCCTTACGATCAATGCTCTCTCGGCGGTGGACGACGTCTTCCTACCGCTGCAGCCCCACTACCTGGCCCTGCACGGCTTGAGCAAACTGCTGGGGACCATCGACCTGGTGACCCGTCGCTTGAACAACCGCCTCCGGCTGGCTGGAGTAATACTCTGCCTATACGAATCGGGCACGCGCCTGGCGGCGGAAGTGGCGGGCGATGTCGAAGCATTTTTCGGCGAAGCTCGGACGCAGAACTCCGCCTGGCGCGACGTCCACCTGTTCCAATCGCGGATCCGCCGCAACATCCGCTTGGCCGAGGCGCCGAGCTTCGAGCAATCGATCTTCCAATACGCCCCCCAATCGGCGGGCGCTGAGGACTACCGCGGCTTGGCTGAGGAAGTGATTTCGCTTTACGGCGTCTCTCAGCAAGCATCACGGCTTGCCGCCTAGCTGGTCAGCGATTGTGCCGTCATTCCAGCGATTGTGTTGTCATACCGGCGATCGTATTGTCATTCCGAGGTCCGCCGAGGAATCTCGCGGATTAGCAAGGCCAAGGAGATCCTTCGGCGGACCTCAGGATGACACTTTCTCGGTTCAGCAGAGCAAGCCAAATCCCCCTCAAAACGTGCCGTCTCGGCAAACTTTGACGGCCTCGCAAAGTTTCCCTGCTGGAGACTAACGATTGCACCGGTTAAGCCGCGCACCACAAGAAAAACATCTGCGCGGGTCGCAACCCTTGCCAAAGCGGGCCGGTGGTGCAGGTCGATCGGGTTCTAAGGACGATTCTCTACGTCCATCAACTACAACACACCAAGATTGCCAGCACGGGATGGGAAAACGGGCCCAATCGGGTCAGGTTGCCCACGCCCTCGAGGCGTTGGCCCTCAGGGACGAGGGCAACACAATACAAAGGAGACCGAGCGAATGCGAGTTTCGTGGACCAAAGGACGGGCCCTGACGGCGCTAACGGCGACCATCTTAGCTCTGCACGGAGCCAGTGCCGCGAGCGCCCAAGACGCGCGCTACGGCTATCCGAACCAAACACAACTGCAGCCACCCGTAGCGCGTTTTGCGAGCGTTCCTCAGCGGCCGCTTGTATCTGCTCAGCCTGCTCAGCAAGCAAAAGCTGAATCGCGATACACGACCACGTCTTACCTACAAGGCGAATCTGCCGCCGTGGAGTCGGCGCCGCCGACGCCCGTTCAGGAAAACAGCGGCCCGACTCAGGCGTACTCGGGTGGATATGGTTGCAACTACTACAACACGTTCGACTGTGGCAGAAGCTATGCCAACGGCCCCTGCGGCGAAACTTGCCGTGGCAAGGGAGGCCTGCAAGGTTGCGGAGCTTCTGGACATCGCTGGTTCGGCGGCGTCTATGGCCTGCTGATGGAACGCGACGACAGCAACTCGGTGCCGCTCGGGTTTGTGACGACCAACGGCGTGGGTTCCTATCCCACGGATGCGGAAATCGCGTTGACCGCCAACGACTCGGACGTCGGCTTCCAAGGGGGCCTGGAGATTCGCTTCGGTGCTTACTTCGGCGGACCTGCCGGCTGCAATCCGTCTGCCTGCGGTCCTAGCCGCGCTTGGGAATTTGTTTACTGGGGAATGTTCGAAGACAGCAGCACGGCCGTCATCACCGACGTCACGGGCGATGCGAATCGCACGCATGGCATGATCGATTTTGACGGATTGCAATTCAATCCCGGCGGCGGTGCTCGGGGCGTGAACGTCTTCTTCGATACTGGCGTGCCCATCACCGACAACAGTGCTCCGGTCGACGTGGAAGTCCGCAGCCTCACGGCTCGCAGCACGTTTCAGTTGCAGAACATCGAAGCCAACCTGCTGCGACTGCCCGTGCTAAACGGCGGTGGCAACTCTCGCTACGAACTGGCCACTTTTATTGGCTCTCGGTTCATGCGAATCGACGACGACTTCTGGTTCCGCAGTGATTATGAAATCGACCCCGCTGGCGCCTCGACCCTGGGCTCGCTGGCCTACGACCTGGAGACCGACAACACATTGTACGGTGTTCAGATAGGGGGCAACGGCTCGTATCGCTGCGGCAGTGGCGGGCGTCTCTCGCTGCACTGCAATACGGCCGTCGGCCTGTATGGCAACCACATGGAAGTAACTCACCGGTTGACTGGCGCCACCTTCGTCACCGGCGGCGCTCCGGTGCTCGTCGAGACCGAGGAAGACGACGTCTCGGTGATGGGCGAAATGCGCCTGGGGGCCAGCTACCAAGTCCACGACAACTGGCGGATCTACGGTGGTTGGCGAGTGGTCGGCATCACGGGCGTCGCCCGAGCCGTCGACCAGATCCCGTCGGCGTTCATCACGCCCGGCCAAGTCGGCGTCATCAACACCGACGGCTCGATGCTCCTGCACGGCTTGCAGACGGGCATGGAGTTTTCGTACTGAGCCCTGCCACGCAAACATTTCGACACCCGTAAGCCGCGAGGCGCCAGCCGAGCGCTCGGCTACCGCCTCGCGGCTTACTTCTTGTTCTCTATCGCGGTCGTGTCTCCACGGATGCCTGATTATTAGCGTCATGATAGGTGCCGCCCTGATGGGGACCTGGTTTCGTCTTGATGATGAGTTTGGCTGGCGCACTTCCCAATTCAGGTCCAATGTACCACGGGCGCAGGCTGGTTGAGCTGAGACCGGCCTGCCGGTCTCGTAGTCGCCACGAGACTCTCTCGTTGTCACGCTTTACGTCAACATCGGGGTGAATGACAAGCACGTAGTGGGATGGCTCGAAGCTCGCCTCTTCGCTGAACCACTGTGACGGCCAGTTCCGTGTCCGAACGTGTCCGTCTGCCCGTTCATCCACGCAGGAGAGCTTTCCCCTCCGCCACACTGCTGGCAAGCCAGACAGTGTCACCCGAACCCGTCCGCGCCTTGTGTTGCGTGGCAACACGGCTGGGGCTGCTCAGTCCACCGAGCCGGTGATGTGCTGGAACTTCGGGTTGTGGCGCAACGGGTCGAAGTCGGGCTCGTCGGGGACGAAGTCGCGGAAGTTGCCGTCGATCTCTAGCGCGTTGGCCAGGTAACGCAGCGCCTCGCGTGGTTCTTGGGCCAGGCTCCAGTAGCAGGCCAGATTGTAGTGCAACACCGCCTCGCCCGGCTCGATGTCGATCGCCTCTTCCAGGGCGTGGATCGCCTGCTCGATTCGGCCCACCCGTTTGTAGCACCAGGCCAGGGCCATCCAGACGTGGATGTCGTCGGAGATTAGCTCCAGACTGCGCTCGAGTGGGAAGATTGCGTCACGATACTGGTGCAGCTCCCGCAGACTTTCGCCCAGCAGGTAGCAGGCGCGGGCGTCGCCATGGACGATCTGCCCCCGCCGTTGCAGCGAACGCAGAGCATGCTCGGGCATGCCGAGTTCCAGATAGCCTTCGGCCTCGCGGCGAACCCGGCGTAATCGTTCTCGAAGTTGACTGGTCATTGGAAAAGATTCGTAAACACAAACGGAAAAGCTATCCAAATTCTACTCACAAAAACGCACTCGACAAAATTGTAGGCAAAAGTCGTGACGTAACTATCACGCACGTAACCGCTAACGAACAAAAAATTGAGGCGCACGAAGTTAGCGAATACTCCGGTGAAAGAAAGTATTACGCTCACTTGACAAGCCCGAACTGCCACGTTGCGCTTTTGCGGCAGTGTTTCTTCCGGGCAACATCGGCACGCTGCGCATGTTGCCTTTTGCCAACGTGGCCGGCGCTGTGCGGGGGCTGACCAAACAGCGTTTTACCCGCTGTTTTCCAGGGAAAACGGCTCTTTGGCGGGTGCTCGTCTTCGGGGTGGGTACACGGCTTGCGACCACTTGGTTCAACGCCGTCCCCGGAGACTTCTACCTTGTTACGTTGTGTGGTTACCGTCCTGAGTGTCGCCCTGTTGAGTGGTCTTTTGAGCCACCTGCAGCAGGCACAGGGCCAGCGGGAGCTGGCCTCCGTTCACTCCCCCGGCCCCACTTGGGTCCGCACGGTCGATGGCTGGGAGCCGAGCCGATTGCTAGAGTTGGACCCGGACCCCTCAACGCCGCCCGTGCTGCATCCGCTGTTGGTGGCTAGTTTTCAGGTGGGCGTCTCTCTATTTGCGTTGCTGGCGTTTCCCGCCGCCCACGCCGTGGCGGGGGACCGCATGGCTCGCTTGGGGTGATTTTCGGGAAATATGCGCGGATTTCTGCACGGATTCTCCCGTGGCAGGTCACTAACACTTATGGAACAGGGCGATCCGCGCCCTGCATGAGAAGGTGACCCAACGACCGCAACGAGGTTTATCCGATGAGACTCACGCTCCGCACTCTGCTGGCGTACATGGACGATATTCTCGAACCTGCCGATCACGAAGACCTGGGCAAGAAGATCGAATCGAGCGATTTTGCCACGGAGTTGATCCACCGTTCGCGCGACACAGTGCGCCGCTTGCGGCTGGGGGCTCCGGCGGTTCTGGCCACTGATGGCGAGGACGTGTTGGGCTCGGAGATGACCGCCGACGCGAACACGGTTGCCGAGTATTTGGACAACACGCTTCCGCCGGAGTCGGTGGCGGAGTACGAGCGAATCTGTCTGGAGCCAGGCGTGAGTGCCGACGTGCATTTGGCCGAGGTCGCCTCGTGTCATCACGTGCTCACGATGGTGTTGGGCGAGCCGGCGGAGATCGCGGCCAAAGTGCGTGAGCGGATGTATGCTCTGCCCAAGGAATTGGCGAGCGGCAAGACGCTGCGAATCGAGCCCGCTCACCAAACACAGCAACCGGAGCCTCCCCCGCAAGCGAGCGAGCCAACGGCAGCCCCGCCAGCAGCTTCTCCGCCCGTTGAACGGGTCGAGCGCGCGACCGAGGTTCCCGACTACCTGCGTGTGGCCAGCAGAGTGCGCCGTTCTCGCATCCGTCGGATCGCGGCGGTGGTGTTCGTGGTCATGGTGAGCTTCGTATTGTACGTCGTCTTAACACCGGTTCCCGATCCGGTACTGCCCCCCGGTGTCGCCGAAGCCGAGTTGGACGCGGTGGACGGAGGCTTGGTGATTGAGAGTGTCGAGATCGATTCGCCTTTGGCGTCGACTGAACCAACGGCAGATGGCCAGTCGCAAGCTCCGCCGTTTGAGTCGTCGCCACCGCCAGCGATCGACGACGATTTGCTTGCCGCATTGGAAAATCCCTCTCAGCCGGTGACTGGAGAAGGTGAAGCCGAGTCTGACGCCAGGGTCGGCGACGCAGCCCCTCTGCCAGAGGTGCCTGAACCGGAATTGCCGCCGGTTGTTGCCGATGCTGAGGAGGAACCCCTCGCCGACGAAGACCCCGTTGAAGACGAGGATGAGATAGTAGTGGAGATTGCCGAGGAGTCGCCGCCCGTTGCCGAGGGGCCTGTTCAGATAGGCAACTATCAGGGTGGCAGTGGCGACGTGTTGCTGCTTCGCGACGCCACCGGCGACAAGTGGATCCGCGTGCCGCCCCGAACCGCCATTTCTGCGGGCGATCGTCTGTTGACCCTGCCGAAGTTTCGCACTCATGTTTCGCTGGCCGACGGGAACGTCTATTTGTCGGGAGGCACTCAGCTTGCCTTTCCCGAGGCCGACCTCTTCGGAGGAGAAGCCAAGCTGACGCTGGACGTCGTGTACGGTCGGCTGTTGTTCAACGCGGGACTAAACGGCACACCCTTGGCCCTCCGAGTTGGCGATCAGTTCCGCCAGATTGAACTGGGGGGATCGGCCAGTCTTGCGGTGGAGGTGCATCGTGTGTTTGTCCCCGGCAGCAGTTTTGAGAGCGAGACGTCCCCCACCGAAGTCTCTTGGTATTTGACCAGTGGCAGCATCGAGTGGCCTGGTCCGGCCGGAGGCACACAGACAATCGCGGCGCCGTCTGCTTGGAAAACGGTTGACGGCGTCGACGAACTGCCGCAGCCGATCGACGAGCTGCCCCAATGGGTCGATCGTGAGGGGATCACCGACCTGGAACGACGCGCGCGAGACACGCTCGCCAAGGAACTGAAGCCAGGGGAGCCGGTTGGGCTCACTTTGTTGGAACTGAATGATCCTCGGGGCGGAGGGCGTCGCCGCGAGGTACGCACGCTCGCCGCGGAGTCGAACCTTTATGTCGGAGTCTTCGAGCCGTTTGTCAGATCGCTGAGCGACACCGATCAGAAAGCATATTGGGTTTCCCACATCGATAGCCTGCGCGAGGCGATGGCGCTGAGCCCGGCTGTTGCTGCACGGGTTCGCGAGGCGTTTGTGAATCTGCGTGGCCAGCAAGCAGCCGACGATTTGATGGAAATGGTACGAGGTTACAATCGACAAGAGATCGGTGAAACTCGTGAAGAGCTTCAACAGGGAGCGCTCACCAAGCTGCTTCACTGGCTTGATAGCGATAGCTTGGATTATCGCGTGTTGGCGATTTACAATTTGAACAAGATTACTGGGACGGTTAATCTGCTGAATTATCAGCCAGATTTGGATTCGACGCGTCGGAAACGCTCGCTACGAAAGCTCTGGGACCGATTCGAAGACAACGAGCTGCTGCCAGCAGCCTCCTGAGGGGTGTCTGCGGGGCCGTCTCATCCTGGGCCAATACCCTGAATTGCCACCTCGGAGGATGGCCTCAAGGCGGTCGGATCGTCATTTTCTCGCTGAAACGGCTGAGGCGGTGCGTGTTGTACGGACAGATTCCGCTCGCGGGACTGCTATGGCAGGGTCAAACGGAACTCGCGGAATGCTCGGCCGGGGCCTCCCTGAGTAGGTTTGTCGGCCAGCCGGAAAGCGGCTAGAATGGGCGTCTCGGCCGATTTGACCCAGCCAAGCCTGGTACCGAGCCAGGCAGGGCGGTTACCCGATTCATCACGTGCAGGGAGTTTGCTTCTGTGCAGCTAGATATTTCTATTCGCCATGGGCACTTGAGCGAGGCATCACAGGCCAAACTCAAGAGCAAAGCAGAAAAACTGGGCCGCTTTTTCGAACGCCTCACGGCCATCGAGATTGTTGTCGACTTGAGCGATGAGCAGTCGCCCCAGGTCGACATCAAGGCGTCGGCCGAACATAAGCACGATTTCGTTGCCCACGAGAAGTCGGACAACTTGATGAAATCGTTCGAGTCGGCGGCGCAAAAAATAGAGCAGCAACTGCGAAAGTACAAGCAACGAGTCCAGCAGAAGCATCGCAATCCTCAAACACGTTGGGAAGAACCAACTCCGGCGGATTCTGAGGTGGACGAGAGTTAAGAGAGGGCAGCGCGGCCTGTTGGGTCGAGCCTCGCCATTAAGCATAGTTGAGGGTGTCCGGGAATTCGTTTTAACGAGTAGCCCTATAAAACAAGTGATTAAGCGTGTTGTTGCTAGCAGTCGATCCTGGAACGTATCGAGTCCGTTTCAGCAAATGCTTGCATAGCAGTTTCAGCAGTTTTTAGTTCC
>CAXMSB010000136.1:0-5359 GCA_964195615.1 uncultured Granulosicoccus sp.
AGAAGAGGAAGAAGAAGAAAGACACCTCATTCATCGGCGCCCACACACAGGCCATGGCCATCAGCCCGAAGATAGCCGCGGAAGCGCCCATCGAGAAATCGCCCGCATAAGCACTGTTCGAGAAGATGAGTTGTTCGAAGGCAGATTGCCCAATCGCGATCAGAGGGTAGCAGGGCAGAAAACGATACCAGCCGAGCTTTCCTTCGGTCACGAGTCCGAAAATCCACAGGAAGACCATATTGCCCAGCAGGTGAGAAAAATTGACATGCGCGAAAGTTGATAACAGCCACTGCTCGGCATGTAGCCCCGTGCCGTACTCTAGAACCCAGCCGCCGTTGAGAGTGAGACGACCGGTTATCAAACCAAGGAAGACAAGAATGTTGGCAAGGATCAGAGAAACGGTGCCGATGGGCAGGTGGTAGATCGGCGCGTTGCAACGGTATGGAAGCATCAGATCCCCAAAACCCCGGTGAAAGCGAATCGCTCAGTCTCGAACCGTTGCCATGACTACAATCGTAGCAGCTCGAACGGCGATTGCCAGAAGAGTTTGGGCGGGAACAATGCGGCGAGCACGCGTAACACTTCGGGGTGTTTCGCTTGCAGCCGATTGTCGGCGACGGCTTCGGGGTGGGTGAGATTGCTCGCCAGTAGATCCTGGAACGTGCGCCAGTCGCAATGCACGTCGGGCTGTTGTCGTTTGACACGCTCCAGGCGCGAGCTGCGCCGGGTGAGCGTCAGACGATAGTCGGCGTCGCCGACGGCCAGATGGATTTCCTGGGAACTGCCGGTTCCCGCCTCGCGGGCCCGTTGGTGCAAGATCGGATAGAAGCGTTCGATCCAGCGCTCGGGATCGAGGAGCTTGAACATCCAGACGCCGCCGGTCGTGGCGCTGTCGCCCTGCCAGTTGCCGCCGGCGGTCACCAGCAGTTCGTGCAGCGGATCGGCAGCGGGCGTGTGCAGCGAGACAAAATGGTGGCCCCGATCGATCGCATCGCGACAAGCGCGCGCCATCATCATCGGACGCGTGGCGGAATAGCCGGGCAGCGTCATCATTTCCACGATGCACGAATCGCGGACGACGGCATAGCCGACCACGTGCGAATCGTCGTCAGGGTGTGAAGTGAGCGACCGACCGCCCGATTCGCCGCGGGGCATTCGCACGGCGATAAGAATTTGATCCTGCGCCTTGCGGCCTACCAGCCACCGCCAGGTCGGTTCGCTCCGCTGGAGGGTTCCCCACATGTTGGTCGAGAGCTGGTGATAGACGCTCCGCAGGCCATCCAGTTCGAAGTGACGCCAGCTACGCACCTCGATCGACGCACGCTTGCGACGAGCACCGGGCCGTTGGGCGTCGAAATGGGACAGAATCGAACGCGTGTTGGCTCGGGTGTGGCCTTGCCCCCGGCAGCAACTCCAGCCCTGTTGCTCGAACCACTCGGGGCGATCAGTGCGCACGAGTCCCAAGATGCTCCCTTCGTGGACGGCCGTCGCTTCGGCCGTTTGCAGCAGGGCCTGATCGTAACCGGCCGGGCGAAACTCGGGCAGCGTCACAAAGTCCTGCAGCTTCATCAGCGGACAGCGCTGCTGTTGGAACCAGCCGATCTGCTTGGAAACCTGGACATGTCCCAGCAACTGGCCAGCTCGCGTCAGCAAGAGGCGATCGCACGGTTCGTACGAGGGCTCGTCCAACCGACTCTGGAAATCCTCGGCCAAGGACGATTGGTAGAGCTGTACCAGCAGCTTGAGAACGATCGGATGGTCGCCCACGTTGCCGGCAACGATGCGCGTGTTGGCGCCCAGATCTCTCAGACAAGCCGAGCCGCCGAACGAGCCGCGAGATCCTCGCAGAGTACCAGAGGCGAGTGATCTCTTCTCCTCGGAAGCGATCGGTTCGACTGCCGGCTGAGACGAAGTCTTTTCTGAATCTCGCATCGCGGCCATCCTTTCCCGCCAGGGGTACTTCCGAGCCGTTTCAAGAATCAATCTACTCCAACGTTTTTTCAAACGAGGGAAACTGCTCAGGCGCGTGTTCCGGTGAAAAGATCGACGAGGCTTGCGGCCTCTGCCCTGCCGTTGAGGTTAAGGCATTGGGGACGAGAAATCCAGAAAAAAATTGCGAAGTGGTTCGCGCGGAAATAGGCAAAACGGATACTCTCGCGACTCTAAGAGTTGATTGGCACGCAATTGGCGTAGAGAGGCGCTGAGCTTTGCCTCCAGTTGTTCACGCTGCGGCACGGTCCACGCTGCCAGAGCCGTGTTGGACGCGACAATCTGGTGGTGTCGCTCCGCGGCATTGTCAGGGGTCTTGGCAGTCTCGACCCAGGCCTGCTTCTGCTCAACCAGTTGCCGGGCTTGCCGCAGGTCGCTCTCGGCGAGCGTGGCGAGTTCGAGATTCGCTTCGGGGTGGTAACGCAAGTTTCGCAGGGCCTGTCGGAGTTGCCGCCCTTGATCGGGGGGGATCGACCCGTGAGCGATCGGCAACCGCAGCGTCCCGGTGAGCGTGAGATGCGGCGGAGGTCGAAAACCGAAGAACCGCTGGCAGATGGCCTCGGTAACCTGATCGTATTTCGCGCCGCCGATGCCGTGAATGAAGACGTCAGCCAACAGCAGTCGGGCGAACATCGTCGTGATCAGAGCTCGCGTGCGCAGCTTCACGCCTCGCGACTCCCACTCGGCGAGCCGCTCGATTGCCGAAGAGCCATCGCCGTCGGGACGCCAAGGGAGCGACTCCCGCCAACCGGCCCGATCGGTGAGCAGCAACTGGCCGTCGCCCGGTTTGACGAACAGGGCCCTTCGCGTCGGCTCCTCGCTCGACCAGATCCAGAACGGTGCTTCGATCCAATCGTCGTCGACCGACAAATCGGGAACTGGCTGGGCGTGGTTCCGCAACCGATGCTCCTGGCGATACTCGGCCAGCGCTTCGTTGTAAGCTTCGCGAAATCGGTCGGCGCTGCCCAGCAAGGCGGCGGCGAACAGGCGGAAGGGGGCCGTCTGGCATACGAGGCTCTGCGGAATCTCCAAGCTGCCCGCGTGCCATGCGAGTTCCAGTTGATGACGCGTCTGCGACATCGCCGGGGCCAACATGCCGTGGGCCTGCGCACCACCAACGGCCTCCGTCCACCACTGGCCGATGAGCGGATCGCTCACCAGCGGAGCGATTGTTTCGGAGGTGCGCTTTCCAAACGATTGCCAGGTCGCGAGGTCGGCGATCCGGCGCTCTTCGTAGGGGACCTGGGTGGTCGTCTGATCGTAGGTCACCTGCTCGGCCCGAGGTTGCTCGACGCTGCCGGTCGGCACGCGAATGGAAGTCTCTCGACACAAGTCGCTGTCGATCACCAGGCTGATCGCCACGCCGGCGGCGTCTTTTGCCAAACGGGCAGCCGCAAAGTTTTTCAGCCACACGCCCGGATGCACAAAACCGGGCTGGTGCCCCGTAAGAATAAACGGCTGGCGGGAGTCAGCCGCCACGGAGACATCGGCATAAGACCGCGTGTAATCCACCGCGGCAGCCAGCACGGCGGCCCGGGCCGCTTGGGCGAGCTCCGCAAAGGAACGTCCGAGGAGCTCCTCGCCGTGCGCCGCCAGCTCATTCCGGTTGCTGCTGAGCAGCTGCCCCGCTTCGTTCCAAGGCGGATCGCTGAGCGTTTGGCCGTCGCCCGTGGGGGCCCGATGTCGGGGATAGTGGCCCGACGAAGTCATCGACATGGCGGGGCACGCAATTCGCAGAGCTTCGCTGGCGGCTTCGACCCGACGCCGCAGCCCGCCGCAGCGACGGCCCGATCGATCACCTGGCGATAGTATTCCAGCCGAGTCTCCGCGGCATCGAGCGCGCCGCCGAAGCTGCGCTCTTCCTCCAGATAGATCAGCGGCACGGGAGCTTCCTGAATGCTCAGGCCGTGGCAGGCGGCTTGCACCCACAACTCCAGCGGCATCGCATAGCCCGTCTCTGCCAACGCGAGTTGAGCCAGCGCGCTGGTGCGGTACGCTTTGAAACCGCAAAAGGCATCGGAGAGCTGCAGCCCCAACCGTTCGTTCAGTTCCGCGGTAATGATTTGATTGATCCGACGACGCTCTACAGGTACGCGGTCGGAGGGCTCCTCGGCCATCAAATAACGGCTGCCGGAGATGATATCGGCGTGCTCACTCTGGGCGGCCAACTGCGCGATGCGCTGCGGTTCGTGTTGGCCATCGCAATCGATGGTGACCAGCACGTCGTAGCGCAGCACGATGGCGTACTCAAATGCCGTCTGCAACGCCGCACCGTAGCCCCGGTTCTCGGGATGCACGATCACGTCGACGTCGTCGCGCTCGGCGAGCAACTCACGCGTGCCGTCGGTCGAGCCGTCGTCGACGACGAGCACGTCGGTGGCATATTTGATTACTTCGTCGAGCACCGCCGTCACGTGCCGACGTTCGTTGTAAACCGGCAGCGCCGTCAGGAAACGGGGCAGGGCGTGAGAGGCGGCAGGGGAGGGCATGATGGCTTCGGAGGGACGTGTGCTGGCTGGACCGGACACCTCATTCTAGATCGTGCCGGGTGGGGGTCAACTCGGCAGGCACGCTTAGTCCGGGTGCCACTGTCTGGCTTGTCCAGCAGTGCAGCCCCGGTATCCGCTTCCCACTGCTGGGCAAGCCAGTCAGTGGGACACGACTTGGCTAGCGCCGGTGGCTCTAAACGCTGCGCAACGGGTCCGACTCGTTGCGACTGGCCCAGACGTCGATCCCGGAGTGCTGCTCGCCGAGGTAGTCGGCCAACGAGAGCAGGGCAAATCGCTCGCTGGCAAAATGCCCGGGCAGCACCAGGCCCACGCCGCGGGCTTCCGCCTCGAGACAGCCGTGGAAGGTGATCTCGCCGGTGACCAGACAGTCGCAGCCGCGCTCCACGGCCGTCGCCAGCAGCGACCCGCCGCTGCCGCAGGCAATGGCCACGGTGCCGACCGGCTGCTCGTCACTGCCGACGACGCGCACCGTGTCGATGCCGAGAAACGATTTCACGCGTTCGACCATTTCCATCAGCGAGAGTTGCCCGCCCGCGGAGCCCATTCGTCCGGTGCCGATTTCCGCTTCGTCGGCGCCAGAGGCGGGAACCAACGGCTCGATCTGCTGCAGGCCCAAGCCGATGGCCAGATGTTGGTTGATGCCCGTCTGGGCCGAGTCGAACGCGGTGTGCGGGCTGTAGACCCCGATCCGCGCCTCGATCAACTGCAACAACATTCGGCCGGCGGTGGTGGCCGTGGTGATTGTTTTCAGGGCGTGAAAAGGAAGCGGGTGGTGCGCAACGATCAGGTTCACCCGTTGCTCGATGGCTTCGGCAACCGTGGCCGGCGTGATCGTCAGACAAGTGAGAATACGCATCGCC
>CAXMSB010000137.1:0-5193 GCA_964195615.1 uncultured Granulosicoccus sp.
ACTGACGGGTCGGGAACGATCAAATGCCACACACTACGCCGGGGTGAAATGCGGATCGAACACGACTCGACCGGCCTCGACGACATTCCCGGTCCGACCATGCTGGATCCGGCCGTGACCAGAGACGGTCCTTGGGTGCTCCTCGATGGTGAAAAACTCGTTGAAGCGCCCGGCCCACTGCACGGTTTGGCTGTCGACGTCGGCACAACGACTGTCGTTGCCCGGCTTGTCGATCTGGAGTCTGGCGAGATTCTAGAAGTCCAATCCTTCGAGAACCCTCAGCGATTCGCGGGTACTGACGTCATGGCCCGCATTCAGTACGACACCGAGCAGAGCGGCCATCTGCTGCAGCGCACCTTGCTGGCGTATTTGGGTCATGCGATCGAAGCAATGGCGTGCGATCCACAGACGATCTATGAAATCGTCATCGCGGGCAACACCACGATGCGCGACTTGGTGTTCGGAGTTGACGTTTTTACAGTCGGCCAACGACCGTATCGCTCGGCGATCGAAATCGAAGTGGCAGCCGGCGAGCGAGCATCGACCTCGCTCTGTAAAGCGGCCAAGAAGTTGCGGCTGCCCGTGTTCCCCGAGGCCCGCGTTTACGGTTTGCCGCTGGTGAGCGGCCACGTGGGCGCCGACGCCGCGGCGTGCCTGCTGGCCATCGGCCTGGCCCACGAAGACCGAACGATCGCACTGATGGACATCGGAACGAACACGGAGTTGGTGGTCGGCAATCGCCACAGAATCCTGGCCGCATCGTGCCCCGCTGGCCCGGCTTTTGAAGGCGGAGCGATCACCTGCGGCATGCCCGGCTTGGACGGGGCGATCGAATCGATCAGCCTTTCTGAGGGAGACGACGTCTCGCTGGAGACCATCGGCGAGGGTGATCCGCAGGGAGTCTGTGGGTCGGGACTGATCGACGGCTTGAGCGAGCTGCTGCGGACCAATCGAATCAATACCTTGGGTCGATTCATCAACGAGTCGGACCGATTTCCACTCACGCCCGACCGCCAGTTCTTTATCCACGAACAAGACATCAGCGAACTTGCCCAGGCCAAAGGCGCCAACGTGGCCGGGTTGCGAATTGTGCTGAAGAACTTTGGAATCGACGTCGACGATCTCGACCGCTTCTACCTGGCGGGCGGTTTCGCCAAACACTTGGATCTCGACGCCTCCCGCCGGATCGGATTGATTCCCGACTTGCCGGACGAGAAATTAGTGCAAATCGGCAATGCCTCGATCGAAGGCGCCACGCGCGCACTTTGCTCGCTCACGGCTCGCAACGAGTTGGAGTCGCTGGTGCAGACTATCGGTCACGTCGAGTTAGAAACTGATGAACAGTTCTTCGATCATTTCGTTGAAGGCTGTCAGTTCGTACCCATGAAAAGTCAACCATGTCGACAATGATGACTCCCTCACAGGACCCGATTTCGCTGCCGAGCTTTCCCATCGATCAGGTGCCGATGGCTCTGTTCCGACGCCACGTCGGCTTGCCGGCCTGCGCGGAACTCGACGACCATCTGGAGGGTCTGTTTGAGCAGGCCCGATCTTGGTACAGGCATCATGGTCAGCCTTGGACGGAAGCTCGACAGGTTGGCATTCAGCGTATCGTTTATGACGTGATTCACTTGGAGCAACAGCAGCAGCTTTCCAGCACGCTGCTAGCTCGGGGATTGGCCCGGGCGCATGCACACGCGATCGTCGTGGTGGCCGTGTCCGCCGGCAAGGCGGTTGACGAACAGATCGACGCCTTGTGGAAGAGTGGCAAGGTCGACGAGGCGATGTTCCTGAACGCATACGCCATCGCGACGGTCGAGCACCTGCGCTGGCAGGCGGGCGACCATCTGCGACACATCTTCGGCGAATCGAATACCACGGTGCTGCCGCATTACAGCCCTGGATACGACGGTTGGGATCTAGCCGATCAGGCGAGGCTCTTTCGACTGATCGGCAACGGACAGTCGAATTCCGTTCCCCTGGAGCTCCTGCCATCGGGCGGGCTGCGTCCGAGCAAATCGACGCTTGCCGCCTACGGCGTGACGCGACGCACCGACTTCGACGAAGACCTCCAGCAGTACTGGAGCTGTCGGGCGACGCCCACTTCGGTCGCTCGTCCCTCGGCCAGTTACGATTTTCCCGAGAAGGCGTTGATTAAGTGGCGAGACGGGCGACTGAAGGTCGTCGGGCAGCCCAATAATGAACTGCTGGCCACGTTTCGATTGGATGGATCCACTTGCACCAACATGGGCACGCCGTTGGCGTTCGACTACATAATACGCTTGAAACGAGAAGAGCAAGGCGGGCATCGCATCCTTAGCTCGTCCTGCGAGCCTGCCGAAGGGCACGTCGGCTATCAAAGTATGTGCGCCTACCTCGACAAACCGGACCGCTTTATGGCACAACTGAGAGCGCACCAGCCGTTGGAAGGCCAGCCACTCAGCAAGGCGCTCACCTGGCAGACGCCAACCAGCCCGGCGGGTTGTCTCTGTACGCGTGCCAGCCAAGATCACAAATGGCGAATCGTTTTGCAAACCCTTCATTTCGCATTGGAAGAACATGAGTAGTCGACTATTGGAAGCACTGAAGACTCGCACCCTACTGGGCGACGGAGCGATGGGAACTCAGCTTCAGCTCGCGGGCCTCGAACCGGGGGGATGCGGCGAAGCGTGGAACGTAGATCAGCCCGACCGGGTGCTGAAGATACAGCGCCGCTATGTCGAAGCGGGATCCGACTGCCTGATTACCAACACATTCGGTGGCTGCCGGATCATGATGGATCGACACGAGAGCGGTGATCGCGTCGCGGAGGTGAACGCCGCGGGCGTACGTATTGCCCGCGAAGCGTTTGGCGATCGCGAAGGATTTGTCATCGGCGACATCGGGCCCTTCGGCGGGATCATGGAGCCCTACGGCGATATCGCCGAAAGTGTGGTGCGCGACGCCTTTCGTGAACAGGCCGATGCACTCGTCGAAGCTGGCGCTGACGCGGTGATCATCGAAACCCAGACGGGCTATGAAGAGCTCGGCGTCGGCATCGAAGCGGCGAAGGCGGCCGGCGCGCCGTGCGTCATCGGCTCGATGGCCTACGACGTGACGCAAGATCGTTCGGAAATTCGCACGATGATGGGAATCTCTCCCGAGGAAGCGGCACGTTTTATGGTCGACGCGGGGGTCGACATCGTCGCGGTCAACTGCGGCGCCGGCGTCGACGTTGGCTGGGCAGCCCGAGCCGTGCAGGCCTATCGAAAAGTCTCCGATCTGCCGACCATGGCACAGCCCAACGCGGGAGTCCCAGAACTCATAAATATGAAGGCGGTCTATCGTCAGTCGCCCGAAGACATGGTCAGCGAACTTCCTGATCTGCTGGCAGCCGGTGCGAGCATCGTGGGCGGATGCTGCGGCAGCTCTCCCGACCACATCAAACTCTTTCGCAAGCTGCTCGACAATCGCGGCTGAGAACTCCAATATAAACCAACGCATTGAGGATTTGCCATGAAACTTCGGATCGCTGATGAAAACCTGGAAGCCGAGAAACTCATCCCCCCCGCGGCTCCCGACGGTTCGGGCATTGGCGTCAACTATGTCGACGCCTACATCAAACCAATGAACGTGGAAACCGAAGACGGTCGCAAGATCGCCTGCAAACGCAAGGGTCTCAAGGTCATTTTGTCGATCGACGACAAGACGGGCGAGGCGATCATGCGTCGCATCGAACACGGCCCCGACGTGAAGAACATCCTCCGGCAGGCTCTCGTCTCGGCTGCCGAAGGGGCCGAAGCTCAATTCTCCGTCGAGGAGGGCGGCGTTTTTCTCGAAGTGTGAAGGATTCATCACCTGGCTGAGATAAATCACTTTCCAATGAAGGCACGACTGCGATGAATTCCAAAGAGCTGGTTGATCAAGCGATGCGACTGGAGAGCCCCGAACGCTATCCAGTGATGTGCCAACTTGCCAATGGGCATACCATCCTGAACACGGGCGTCCACCCGATCGACTATTTTGTCGACAGCCAAGTGTGGGCCGATTGCCTGCTTCGCATGCGTGAGCTGTACGATTTCGACGGCATTCTCTGCCATAAGCCTGGGCGTACGCACAATCTGATGGATCTCGTTGAACGGTCCGACTACGATGCCGAGACGCCGACGCTCTATCTGGTAGATGGCTCGCGAATCGAATGCACACGCGATGACGACGCCTACTACAAGCCAGCGGACGGTTTCGCCCCGCCAACGCTTGAGGAGCTTGATCCGCAGGACCTGCTTGGCTGGGCGCCGGCCAGTTTCGTGGCCTTTCAGGTCAGCAAGGGGACGATGCCCGTTACCGACCCCGAGGACTTCGAAGATCACGTCTTCGCCACGATCGACCGCGTGATCGCCAAGGCGGGCCAAGAATTTTCGGTTCACGGCGAAGTGCGAGCTCCTTTCGATCATTTCCTCAGCCTCACCGGCATGCAAGACGGTCTCTGCTCGTTGCTCGACGACCCCGAGAAATGTCGACAGATCCTCGAGGAGACCACGAAATGGTCCATCGCTTTGGCGGTAGCACAAGTTCGTCGCGGCGCTGCGGCCATCAAGCTTTCCAGTCCGTTTGCAGGCAGTGCCTTCTTGAGCCGGCAGATGTACACCGATTTCATCCTGCCCTTCGAAAGCCAAGTGGCTAGCGCCGTCCGCAACGAAGGAGTTCCGATCTACACACACACGTGCGGCGCGATCGGCGATCGGCTAGACTTGATTGCCCAAGTGGGCGTCTCCGGCATTGAGTGCCTCGACCCGCCTCCTCTGGGCGACGTCGACATAGACGAAGCCGTCGACATGCTTCAGAACAAGATTTTCATCAAAGGCAACCTCGACCCGGTCAACACGTTGCTACGGGGAGACGCCGAAACGGTCCGAGGCGACGTGAATACAGTTCTTCAAGCCGCGGACAAGACAGAAGGGTTCATCCTCTCCTCGGCGTGCAGCGTTGCCCCGCCGACGCCACCCGACAACTTGAAGAGGATGGTAGAGTTGTGCCACGAGTATCAGAAGTCGTGATCATCGAAAGGAATTCATGATGAAAGGCTGTGCCCGTGTTCCTGTTCGCATCGATCCTGCCGGGGGCGGCACCGATGCGCCGCCGTACTGCCTCGACCATGGCGGTGCAGTCGTCAACTTTGCCGTGCAGCGACATGCCTTCGCGATGGCCCAACGG
>CAXMSB010000138.1:0-4071 GCA_964195615.1 uncultured Granulosicoccus sp.
GAAACAGAATGTCGATGTTGCCAGGCGTAGGACGGGGTATCGGAAGACGTAGAGTGCCTCATGTCTCTGATCGCCTACCGGTTGAGGAAAGCGTGAGACACGCCAGCACGTTTCAGAGGCGGATCAACCGGCCTTTAGCTAACGTCCGTTTATAGCGGCGGGTGTGCACACCGCCGCACCTAAGCCCGTCGCCTTCGGGAGCAGAAAAGCACCCCGGCAAGACTGGCCAGCAGCAACGCCGAAGGTTCCGGCACGGCGGCAGAGATGGCCGACAGCGGCGGCACCGTGTCGCCATACTGATCTTCCCAAAGGTCTAGGTCCAATTGGCTTAGCGGGTCTGGCGATTCGCCCCGTTGCCACTTGAGGAAGTCTAAGCCGTCGACATCACCATCATTGTCGTAGTCGGCATTGTAGACTTCCACCAACGCCACAAAGTCCACAGGCTGACTTAGACCATCGGCAAACAGAGTCACTTCGCCGAGGTCCAGGGCATCGCCATCGCCGTTATTATCGCTCGTCAACAACACTTCACCATCGATGAAATTGGTCAGCAGAAAGCCGCCGGCGGGATGATCTGCCATGCTCCAAGGACCATTTAGAGAACCGAACACCAGATCGGCGTAGCTGAGCACCTCGGCAACGTCAAGGAAATCACCGTCGCCGTTGTTGTCCGCGGCGTGGTAAACAGTGTCATCGCCAAACGACGCAATGTAGAATCCGCCGTCGCCATCGCTCAGTATCCCGAGCGCGTTGTTGATGCCGGAGACGATCGTTGTGCTTTCTGCAACATCCAGCGCGTCGCCGTCGCCGTTGATATCGTCGAGCAGGATCAGTTCGCCGGGGGTGACTGCGGTGATGAGCATTCCTCCCGCCCAAGGGAGAAGCATCTCCGCACCTGCGATCCCGTCGGCAAAGAGTGTGCTTTCACCGACATCAAGGGCATCGCCGTCGCCGTTGAAGTCCGCCAGCCGCCAGACTTCGCTCGTGCCGAAATCACTAACGTAGAGATTACCGGCCGCATCGCATGCGACGTCGCGCGGGTCATTCAAACCCGTAGCCCAGACGTCGCGTTCGCCGACGTCCAGTGCGTCGCCGTCACCGTTGTTGTCGACGAGTCTGACGATTTCGTTGTTGCCCGGCACGAGCCCTCTCTCGACGGCGTAGACAGTCCCGCCAACAATGTCTAAGCCAGCCAGACTTACAGAGCTATCGCTCCACAGCGTACGTTCGCCGACGTCCAGGGCATCGCTGTCGCCATTCGTGTCTTCGATCCGCCAGATATTTCCGGTGGCTAGCTCGGAGACGAGGTACGGCTGCCCAGCCTGCGCGCAAGCCACTTGTCCTGCGGCGCACAAAATCGCAATTGTCATCCGAAGCGTTGGCACGTTACCTCCCTTGCGCGACGGTTGTATTGCGTCGTCTGACGAAAACTCTCGCGAAACCGACCAGCATCAATAGGGCCGACGCTGGCTCAGGCACCACCAGCGGAGGATCCTCAATAAAGAACAGCTCCTGGCCAGAATTCACATAAGCAATCGAGGGAAACCCATTGCCGAAATCGTTGAACGCCAGCGAGCTTTGGAAGATGTCCAATCCTCCGGAGTCGACAATTTGGGTCTGCCAAATGCTTCCATTGTGCCAGGCAAGGTTTAGCTCCCCGGCTTTCTCATTGTTGTACGAGATCGCCGGATGACCGTCAGCCGGATCGAAGGCTAGAGAAACTGACGAATTGGCTTCGGTGTTGGGGTCCACCGTGGTGAGATCCCAACTGTCGCCATTCCAAGCCGCATAGCGAAGTCCGACCGTCCCGCCGTCATAGGCGATTGCCGGAAAGCCCGTGTCGGGATCAATTGCCAACGAAGAGAAGGGTCCTATGGGAGCAAGGGGGTTGCTGTCCACGACGGTCGTAATCCAACCAATTCCTGGTTCCTCGACCGAGAACCGCAGTTCATCGAGCACAGCATCGGTGTGCGCGACCATCGGTCGATTCAGCGGATCAAATGCCAGCGACTGAAAAAATCCCGAAGCTAATAAGGTGTCAGCCGTCACTGGTGTCTCATCGGAAAAACTGAAGTCTCCATCCGTGTCACGCACATATTTCAAGTTGAAATCGGGGGAACCTGAAGTGTAAGCGATGGCCGCGCGGCCTAGGATGTCAAACGCCAGCGTCTGACCACCCCCACCCGTTGCGTCGGCCGTGTGTGTCTGCCACGCATTCCCATCGAAGTGGGAAAACTGAACGCCGCTCCCCGTGTCATAACTGATCGCCGGCCGCTCGTAGCGGTCGAAAGCCAACGAAGGACTGCCTCCTGTCGGGTCGATCTCCGCAGCGACCCAGCCCACACCCGGCACGCGGCGGGCATAGTCGAGGCTGCCATCAGTCGCGTCTACGTACGTAATTCCCGGATTGCCATGATGATCGTAAGCCAATGTCCGGTCCGAGCCAATCACAACTACGATATTGGAAGACGAGGCCACGGTCTCCCGTGGTTTCCAATTCGGGGTGGTTGTTATCGCGGTCGCAGGCACGGCAGCGGACACCAACAAGGTGGCCGCAAGCAAATGAGTAAGTCTTGTACAAAGCATGATGCAATTCTCCTGTACTGCAAAGTACTCTCGCACAGCCAACAAGAAGGGCTCCGAGATCTCCGCGCGAGGCAAGAGACTCGGACTCCCGTAGAAAAGTTAATTAGCATTCTCCCCAATGCGAACGTTATTCAGCCCAACAGCATACCATCGGGATAGTTGTCCAGGCAAGTTTTTGTCACTTTTTCGCTCCGCACACCCGGCCACCAACGTCTTTGGCTTGTTCCGCCGTTTTTTTCTCTCTGCCGTGCTACGCTTGTTGTGGTCGACACTTCTCTCTTTTCAACACATGAGGAGCCATCCGTGGCCAGCGATCGATTTGAAATCGACCCGATGCTTCCCGAGGAGAGATGCGACTTGGGTTGCCTCAAGGGCTGTCTGATTGCGGTGGCGATTGCCGCACGAATTCGGGCTTATGTCAGGCATTGTAGACTGAGTCGACGGACAAGAGAGCAGTACAGGGTATAAAATTCAAGGTCAAGCAGTGACACGAGTTACGCTGATCCCATCGGGGCTCAATGCTTCCAACGGCGAATCAGTTTCCAGCCGTTTACCGGGTGTAAGACTCGCAAAGCAGCACTGCACAATCACCGGATGCGGCGTGGCAAGAATGCCAGCGAGAATAGCATGAGCACTATCGTGTTCAGCTCAGGGATACTTGCGACAAGGAAGCCCAAGAGATAGTGCTCGTTGACGGCACTCCGAAGATCCGCTCCGTTGCTGAGGCCGTGGGAGCGAGCGTGCGGACGCTGCAGCGACGTCTTTCGAATTTCGACACGACATCTTCGGCGGTCATTGAGGCAGCGCAGACGCGGACGGCCAACGAGCTTCTCGCACCAATCTTATTGCCGATTGATCTGTCAGGCTTTCTGGTGCAGGGATTCACCCCGCATGAAGAAAACACTCGTCAATATAGACCATGCAGAGATTGCCAGTAACACGGAAAGGAACAAGTTCCAACTCTCTTCGGCGATGGCGCCTGCGTAGAAGTAGAAAATTGCTGTGGCTCCGAAGGCAATCGCGTCGAGCAGAGAGATCAGGAAGCCGGAATGAGGACCACCAAATTCCAGCGAAAAAACACTCATCGGAATGTAATAACATGGCGACACACACAGCCCGAAGAGGAACAGCAGCACCAGAGACAGATACGTCAGCGATGCGTCCGTCATACCGAATCGTGGCATCAATAGAAACGCAGCGATGCAGCCCGTGGCCAGCGTCAACAGGACGCCGATGACCCACGTGGTCGAATTTCGGCTGAGTTTGTCAAACACATATCCCCCGGCCAGAACAGAGATCATACTGCCGAAGGGAAACGCGGATGCTGCCATGGATGCCTGTGCAATCGACAGCTGCAGAGTGTCTCGAAGGTACATGGGAACCATCAACAGGAAATCCATGAGGATCGTCAGTCCCATCAGGCTGCCAGTGATCAGCCAGAACTGCGGACTGCGGGCGAATCGCACCAAGGCTTCCGGCAGTGTC
>CAXMSB010000139.1:0-6267 GCA_964195615.1 uncultured Granulosicoccus sp.
CCATCGCGGCGCTGCGCTCCGGCTGCGACGTTTACTGCGAAAAACCGCTGACGCTGACGATCGACGAGGGGATCGCGATTGAGAAGGTCGTCCAGGAGACGGGCCAGGTGTTTCAGGTCGGCACGCAACAGCGGAGCGAGAACAATCTGGACTTCTTGAAAGCGATCGCCATCGTGCAAAGCGGTCGGCTGGGCAAGAACGTGAATGCCCACGTGGCGATCGGAAGTAGCAAAGCTGGCCAACTGCTGGAAGCAGCGCCGGTGCCTGACGATCTGGATTGGGACCTGTGGCTTGGTCCCGCTCCCAGAGAGGATTATTGCCCGGTGCGTAAAAAAGGGTTTCGCTGGTTCTACGCCTATTCGGGTGGCCAGATGACCGACTGGGGCGCCCACCACATCGACATTTCGCAATGGGCTCTGGGGTTCGGACATTCCGGACCAGTCAAGGTAAGCGGCACCGGCAGTTTCCCGCCACTGGTGTCGGACGGCTTCGATTGGCACGCCTATTTCAACGGCGAAGCGAAGCTTCCCAGCACGTTTCAAACGGCCACGAAGTTCGACATGAAACTGCAGTACGCCAACGGTGCGATCATTGCCGTGAGCAATCACTTCAAGCGAGAAGATGGAACCGATTTCTCAAACGGCATTCTCTTTGAAGGAGAAGCAGGGCGAATTTTTGTCAACCGCGGCCGTCTGACCGGAAAACCGATCGACAGCCTGACGGAAGCCGACCACCAGGAAATCCAAGATCGAATGGTTGAGTTGTACAAAGGCAAGGTCCCCGGGCGAAATGGTGGTCACATGGGCAACTTCTTCGAGTGCGTGAAGGATCGCGGCGAGCCGGTCTCCGACGTCGCCACCCATCATCGCACGATGACCTCCTGCCATCTCAGCAACATCGCCCTGATGTTGGGCCGCGAGCTAGCCTGGGATCCCGACCGCCAACAATTCGTCGACGATCCCGAGGCCGACGCGTTCCGCACGCGCCGCCGCCGCGAGGGATTCCCCCTCTCCTAGGCGTTTGAAGCCGGGGGCCGGAGCTGTTTTCCAGGAGATTTCTTGGAAATTCCAGGTTTCTCGTGGAAATCCTTGCTCCGGCGGTAGTGGGTATTTATATTGAAAGTGTGTGTCGGGGCCCCGTTTAGGGTCCCGTCTGTTGAATCAAGTGTCGGCCAGACCGACGCCAGCTATTGGAATCAAAGTTCTAATGCCTTCTCGCTAGGGTGCTCGTCGCCCGACGGTAGCAGTTTTCTCGTCGCTTGAGACGCGGAAACACACACGTTCTTAGCCGCTACCTATCCGCTCGACTTGCACCTGCTGCCTGCGCTGCGACGATCGCGCGCATCTCTCATGGCGGCTTCGTTCCCGGTTTTCTTGGGGAGCGGTGTTATGAGATATCTCTTGGAGAGAGCGGCACATTGACGGACCCGTCAGCGAGAAGGTCTACCATGCTCAAACTCGAAATACTCGGAATTTCAAACTGGAGATTACTCGATGAAGCGAATCCTTGTGATTTTTGCGATTGCCTTGTTGGCGGTGATTCAAGGGGTGAGACAATGCCCGGCCCAAGAGGTTTGGACAGGGCCGAAGATTATCTATTCCCAAGCCGCAAACACGGACATTTCGCTGCCGGAAAATCAGGACCGGATCACCGACAATGTTTGGTTGACTCGCGACGTTAGCCGGGGAATCTTCAATATCAAGACGGAAATGAGCTTCGTGAACTTCGTCAGTCCTGCCGACACGGAGTGGTCGTTCGGCACCACGGCCGACTATGACACGCTCCCGTACGAAGATTGGCAAAGCGCGATTGGCAGTAATCCGCCTGGGTCGGTTGGTGAGGACATGGTCGTGCATTTGACTACCGACGACATCTACATCGACATCAAGTTTCTCACCTGGGGTGAGCTCCCTTCTGCTGGCGGGTTCTTCTCCTACGAACGATCGACGCCCGTCCCCGAGCCGGCGACGGTGGGATTGGCGCTGGTGGGGCTGGCGCTGGCGGTCTCGGCACGTCGGCGTTGCTAAACCGCAAGCGGGCGGCTTGGCGACGGATGTCTTCAGTAACAAGAGGATGGCAATATCGCAGCCATCTAGAGTATGATGTCTGGTTCCTGTACACCGCGAGTTTCCTGTGGAGTGGAAAAGCAACGGACATGTCTCTTTGGGATGATTATTCTAGCGTTCGAGCCGCGACGGAACCGCCCGCTCAGATGAGACATGCCGGTCTGGTGCGTCAGCTTGCCGAGCTGCAGGCTGCCGGGCCGCAAGCGATGTCCGTCGTGGAGTTGGGCAAATCGGTCGAAGGGCGTTCGATATCTTGCGTTACCCTGGGCAGCGGACCGGTGCGAGTTCTGGCTTGGTCGCAGATGCACGGCAACGAGCCGACCCACACGGCCGTGCTGCTCGATTTGATAAATCTCCTGCAGCAATTCCCCGAGCATCCATCGGCCCAGGCGATCCTTGCCGGCTGCACGTTGCATCTCATCCCGATGCTCAACCCCGACGGCGTAGAGCGCTGGACGCGCCGCAACGCACAGGATATCGACGTCAACCGCGACGCACTTCACCTACAGAGCCCCGAGGGGCGGTTGCTCAAGCAGGCGGTCGAGAGCATCCGCCCGCAGTTTGCACTGAATCTTCACAACCAGGAACCGAGAACCTCGGTGGGAAGTGCGTCGCCTCAGGTAGCAGCCGTTTCTCTGCTCGTGCCTCCGATCAACATCGAAGCTACTGAGACAGACGGCTCGCGCCAGGCGAAGCAAGTTGCCGCTTGTTTTCTGCGAGCCGTAAGTCCGCACTACCTAGGTATGATCTCGCGTTACGACGCCGATTTTATGCCGCGTTGCTTTGGCGAATGGGTGCAACAGCAGGGCATCGCCACGCTGACGGTTGAGGCGGGTGGTTGGGTGACCCCGGGTCACAATTCGACGGCTCTGGTGCAATTGCACTTCGTGGGCTTGGTTGGCGCCGTGGAGGCCCTGGCCACGGAAGCCTATTTGCAGGCCGACCCTGCCCAGTACGACTCCTTGCCACGCTCAGGCGAACACGACCTATTCGACCAGGTGATTCGCGGAGTGACGATGCTCAGCGGCGGAACCCAGCCGATGTTTGTAGCCGATTTGGGTGTCAACTATTCTGCCGCAACAGGGCAACGTTCGCACACCCATAGTGGCGCAATCGAAGATTTGGGTGATGTCTGCGTGACCACTGGCAAAGTGTTGATCGACGCAGCGGACCTCGTCTGTGTGCCTGGCAGAATTGTCTACGCTCCGGACATTTCGCCGGCCCGACTCCCAGATGTCCAAAGAGTCCGCGAGCTTCTGGCGATGGGCGTGACTACGCTCCTCGGTCAGGTCGATCTGTCGAAGCGAGTGGACGTAGAGACTCTGGATAAACTGCCTCGACAATTGGAGATTCCCATCAACCTCGGTTTTGTCGCGACAGTTGCTGCTGCCGAAGGAACACCGTCGGAAGAGATCCAAGAGCGACTTATGTGTGCCGCTTCCCGCGGAATCCTTGGTGTGTTGGCAGAGGGCGTTTCTGCCGAGGCCTCCCGTTTTCTGGAGTGGTTCCAGATCCCACTGCTTCAAGACCGAGATCTCCCCGTCGGGCCGGGTGAATCGGTGACGCTTGAGGATATCTCACGTCACACGCGTGAGGTAGCCGGGCGGTTGGAGCTCCACGATCGTGGCGCTATTCGATTGGGGTCGGTTGCCGATCTGCTCCTGTTGAGAAGAGAAGGGTTGCCGAATACTCGCGCTATTGTTCAGTGGAGCGACTTGCAACAGGTGATGGTCGCAGGTACTGTTGTGTTCGACAACAGTGAAGACAACAGTGAAGACAGCGGCGAAGTGGGCGGCGGCGTGAGCGGGGCGCTGCTCACTGGTCGTCTGGCCAGGCAGCTAAATTATGCCGACGGATGACCTCGTCCCCGGAGAACCGCGATGCTGAACAAAATTTGGTTTGGGCTGCTCTTCCTGGGCATTGTCTACGGTTTTGGCAAGGCGGCATACAACAGCCTGACGGATGCTCCGGCTGCCGCGGAGGCGGCCCAGGCGGTCGAGGCCGAAGCGCCGGCTGCCGACCAGCGCGATCGGCGCAACTTTCAAGAGATGGGCCGCGACCTCAACGCTGCCGCGCTGGGCGCGGTTCAAACGTCCGTCGAAATCTGCATCAAGCTGATCGGCATCATGGCACTGTGGTTGGGGCTGTTGAACATCGCCAAGGATGCGGGGTTGGTCGACGCGCTGGCCCGTTTGCTGCAGCCCTTGATGCGGTGGCTCTTTCCCGAGGTTCCCGACGGCCATCCGGCCCAGGGTGCCATGCTGATGAATATCTCGGCCAACATGTTGGGCCTCGACAACGCGGCCACGCCGATGGGGCTCAAGGCGATGCAGGAGTTGCAGACGCTCAATCCCGAGAAAGACACCGCCACCAATGCGATGGCCACCTTCTTGGCGGTTAACACCAGCAACGTGACGATCGTGCCGATCACGATCATCGCCTACCGAGTTGCCGCCGGTAGCAACGACCCTGCCGGGCCCCTCGTCTGGATATTTCTGACGACCACGGTCACCACCATCGTGGCGATCGTCGCGGTGCGGTTCTTGTCGAAGTTGCCTGGCTACGCGATGTCATCGCCTACCGCCAACGGGCCCACCAGCGAGAAGGAGGCGTAGCCATGGAGTCTCTGCTGCAGGGCATGAACACGGTTAGCCAGTGGACCATTCCCATGGTGATGCTGCTAATCATCGTTTGGGCGGCTCACAAGAAAGTGCCGATGTACGAGTCGTTCGTCACCGGCGCCAAGGAGGGGTTTAGCGTCGCGGTGATGATTATCCCTTATCTGGTTGCCATTCTGTTCGTGATCAAGGTATTCATGGCCAGTGGCGCGTTCGAGGACATGAAACTGATCGCCGGCTGGGTGATGGAGCGAATCGGTCTGGGCGCGTACACCGAGTCGCTCGATCTGATGCCGCTGGCTTGCACCCGACCGTTGACCGGCGGCGGCGCGCGGGGGGTTCTGGTCGAGGTGTTCGACACGCATGGCCCCGACAGTTTCCTGGGCAACACGGCAACGCTCATGATGGGCAGCACCGAGACGACTTTTTATATTATCACGGTCTACTTCGGATCGATTCAGGTGAAGAAGATTCGTCACACGTTGCCTGCCTGTTTGATCGCCGACGCCGCGGGAATCGCCACCGCGGTTTTCCTCGGTTACCTCGTCTACGGATAGCCAACCGATGAAGCCGATCTTTCCCCGAGCGCTGGAGAGTGGAGACACGATCGCACTGATCGCGCCGGCGAGCGTGCCCGACCAGGCGCGCGTGGAGCGGGCCGTTGGTCGGCTCGAGGAGCGGGGGTTTCAAGTCAAACGTTTTGGAGATATCTACCGCAGGCGCGGCTATCTGGCCGGCGACGACGGCACGCGGGCCGCCGAGCTGATGGCGGCGTTTGCCGACCCCGAGGTGGCCGCGATCTTCCCGGCCCGCGGGGGTACGGGGGTGACGCGGCTGCTCGACCAGTTGGATTACGCAGTGATCCGCAAGCATCCAAAAATTCTCGCCGGCTTTAGCGACATCACGGCACTGCACTTGGCCGTGCAGAGCCAGACGGGGCTGGTGACTTTTCACAGTCCGCATCCGATGGATGGCCTGGGCATGCCCGACGGGTTTACCGACCTGTCGGCCCGAACCTTTTGGCGGACGTTGCTGGCCGAAAGCTATGCCGAAGCGGGCAGCGCTCCCTGGGAGGTGCTCGCCGACGATGCCGAACGAGAAGGGCTGTCGACGCTTTGCCCGGGGGCGGCGGAGGGGCGATTGGTGGGCGGCAATTTGGCGCTTGTCTGCTCGGTGTTGGGAACTCCCTACGAAATCGAAACGGCCGGCAACATCTTGCTGTTGGAAGACGTCGGCGAGCGACCGTATCGCATCGATCGCTTCCTGTCACAATTGCGGCTGGCCGGCAAGCTGGACGTATTGAACGGCGTGGTGCTGGGACAGTTTACCGACTGCACGGCCGAGCCGGACAAGCCAAGTTTGACGATGGACGAAGTGTTCGCCGATTACTTTTCTGATTTGGGAATCCCCGTGCTCGAGAATTTCCCGACAGGCCACACGCCCGACAACGCGACCTTGCCCCTGGGATCCCTGGTCGAGTTGGACGCCGACAACCGGCGTTTGACAATCCTCGAGAATCCCGTTCGCCTTGGTAAATAACCACAAGAAATCGAGAACACCATGCCCATTCATCCACAAGAACC
>CAXMSB010000140.1:0-2725 GCA_964195615.1 uncultured Granulosicoccus sp.
GCCCAAAGGACTGGGGGTGCGACTAGGGGTAAAAAGGAGGCCGGATGCTATCCGTTGGTGGCTGGGAGCAGTACCGCGAATTGGATATCCAATTCAATCGCGACCAGGGGGCTGCCTGGGTATGGATGAAACCTTCACCCCGTCCTTGTTTTAATCCACAAATCCTTCAAGAACTGCGCGATTTTCAAGAGAAGTTACGGCTGCTCAACGAGCGTAGTACCGGGGAGCTCCCGATTCCATATTTCGTCGGTGCCTCTCGTATTCCTGGGGTCTTCGGCCTCGGCGGGGACCTTGAGCTGTTCGCAGAACTGATCGAAGCGCGAGACGCCACCACCCTGCGAAACTACGCCAAATGTTGCATCGACATCATCTACCTCAACGCAGTCAATTTTCACCTACCCATGATGACGATCGCCTTGGTGCAGGGCGACGCCCTCGGCGGGGGCTTCGAAGCGGCGCTCTCCTGCAATGTGATCATCGCCGAGCGACAAGCCCGGTTCGGACTTCCCGAGATTCTCTTCAATTTGTTTCCGGGTATGGGTGCATATTCCCTGCTGTCACGGCGCATCGGGCCGGGTCGCGCGGAGCGCCTGATTCTCGGTGGAAACATCCATACGGCCGAGGAACTGCACGCCATTGGGATCGTCGATCTGCTGGTCGAGGATGGGGGGGGGGAACACTGCGTCGACGACTACATTCGCCGGCACCGCCGCCGGCGCCTGGGCCATCAGGGCATGTTTCGCGTACGCCAGCATTGCAACCCGTTGGCATACGATGACCTGCTTGGGGTCGTCGACATCTGGGTTGAGTCGGCCCTGTGTTTGACGAAGAGAGACCTGAGAATGATGCGACGGCTGGCGCGTGCTCAAAACCGGGTTGGGACTGTCGAGGAGGAAGGCAACCTGATTGCTGCCTTCTAGCTAGAACGCTCCAGGGGTCCCACCACGCCACGACTGGTATGACGAGTGGACCGGCAGAGCCATGCGCGTTTCCTCAAACGCCTTGCGGATCTCTTCGAGTACGTGCCCCCCACCGCTCTCTATCTCCCGCTCCGACATGGCCTCTGCCCGCGAACAAACCCGCCGGAGCCCATTCGCCCCAAGACTTGATGCACTGCCGTAAAGACCTCGCACCGTTTCCCGGAATAGCCCCCACTGCCTGAGCCGGAAGGAGCGCTCCAGGGTTGCCAACGAGGCCTCTCCCTCCCTCTGAAACGTTTCGAACAACTCAGCCGCGAAAGACCCATCTTCATCTAGATCTGCGATCGCGGACATCGCCTCGGGATCGAGTAGCGCCTCTGTGGCTATGGAAGAGCGCTCTTCTGGCCTCGGTCGCTCGGCGGCAGGTTCGACATTGCCCAAAGCGACCAACGATTCCAGCGCAGCGAGCAAATGCGTCGGATCCACCGGCTTGGTGATGTAGGCGGCAAAGCCTGCCCCCATGCATTGCTCCTTCACTCCAGGCAGCGCGTCCGCCGTCAGTGCCAACAACGGGACCGCTTTCTTTCCAGCGCACATGTAACGGTATGCACGGGCCACCTCAAGGCCACCCAGCCCAGGCATGTGTAGATCTATGATCGCCACGTCAAAGGATTCGTTCTCCAGTTCCTCAAGGGCCAACTCCCCGTCTGAGACCACGTGCACGCGGTGCCCCGCTTTTTCGAGGCTTCGGCCCACAACCTGGCGGTTCACTGCGGTGTCTTCCGCGAGGAGGACTCGCAAACCGCGCGATTTCAGGGGACGTTGAATGCGGCGCTCCCCGAAATCCACAACCCCGGGAGATGGCCGCTGTTCCCCCAGCGCGAAATGGATGGCGTTGAACAAGAGAGGTTGACTTGCAGGCGGGGGTACGACCACGATAAACCCGCTTTTGGCTGCGCGAGTCGCGTTCTCTTCCCCAACGAGGACCAAAGGAACATTGCTGAGTCTCGGGTCCGAGTGGACCATCGAACGGAACTCCCCGGGCACCAGATCGATCCCCCCTGCACAAACCAGAACAAGGTCATAGGGCCGGTTCGTACTTGCCGCGGCCGCCAGACGCGTGATCGCCTGCGGCGCCGAATCACACGCAACCGACTCGAACCCCCACCGGCCCAACCACGTCGAGTAGGCGCCACGCGCCGCAACGGAAGTGCCCACAATGAGAATCCGAGACGACGGAGTGTGAACGGTGCTGAGTGGAGAGAGCAGATCAGGTTTGGGTGTTTGCGCTTGCGTGATGGGTCGGACCGGCACGATGAACCAGAAAGAACTGCCCTGGCCAGCAGTACTGCGAAACTCGATAGAACCGCCAAGAAGCTCCACGAGTTCTCGTGAGATAGCCATGCCAAGGCCAGCCCCGCCGTAGAGCCGGGTAACACTGTCGTCGGCCTGGGAAAATCGCTCGAAAACGCGATCGCGTGCTTCCTCGGGGATACCGATCCCAGTGTCCACCACCTCGAACCGTACAGACAGGCCGTTGCCAGAGAATCGCTGGGAAGTGGCCTTCACAGCAATCGAACCGTGCTCGGTGAACTTAACCGCGTTCCCGATGAGATTGGTCAGGATCTGCCGGATGCGCCGTCCGTCTGCCAGTACCGAGATGGGCAGCTGCGGATCGACCTCCAATGACAGGGCAAGCCCTTTCGACAGCACTTGGGGTCGGAACAGTGTCGTGGTGGAACGTAGGAGTTCGTGGAGGTCTACTTGCTCAGCGCGTGGCTGGGCGACACCCGCCTCAAGTCGGG
>CAXMSB010000141.1:0-6667 GCA_964195615.1 uncultured Granulosicoccus sp.
CGAAAATTGGCTTTCCGGAGAAGAAAAACAGGAAGGAATACCCAAGATAATCCAGCAGAATGAGATTCTGCTCACAATTACTCAACATCAACGCCCGCAAAAGAATCCGCCTGTCGGAAAATTGATTCTTAGAGGAAGCCTCTACTCAACGCTTGTCCTCAAGATTTCTGCCGCCGGACAATGAGTTTCGACCCGAATAACGCGATTCCCAGCCCGTCGGGAGATCGAGTGCTCTGGTGTTTGGACATTCGGTCTCCCGTTCCTTGCAAACCATTAACAAGTTAGTTACTGCTCCGGCCAGATAATCCAGATAAAATTGAACACCCTCGGACTTGGTCCAAGACCTCTGCTCTTTTGCCGGAAGATTTGAGCCTATTCAACACATAGTGGCTGGAGCAGACAAATAGGTGGTTGTCAGTAGCCAGGGCGTTCTTGTATTCTGAGGTGTACGCAATCATTTGTTCGACCAGGAGGAAACAGGGAGGACGAAGCTAGAAGCTTATACTCGGTTGTTTGGACGAAACAGCATCGCGAGCGCCGTTCCCAGGCTTTCCATTTTCTCGATCTACGCAGTGTCTGTCAGATCATGCCGTTTCAAGAATCAGCCACGATATGCCATCACGAACCCGAGTCAGAAAGGATCCGTTGCGATGGAAGTCATTATCAAGCCGACTTACGAAGAGATGAGCAAAGCGGCAGCGCAAGAGGTTGCCTATGTGTTGAACACCAAACCCAACGCCGTGATTGGTCTGGCCACCGGCTCCACCCCTTTGGGCTTGTACCAGGAGCTGGCACGATTGCACCGGGAAGAGGGGCTCGATTTCTCGCATGTTACCACGTTCAATCTGGACGAATACGTTGGTTTAAAGGCCGACCATCCGCAAAGCTATCGACACTTCATGCAGGAAAACCTGTTTAACCATATCAATATTCCGAAGCAGAATACTTACGTTCCTTCCGGCACGACGGAAAACTACAGGGCGTTTTGCCAGTGGTACGAACAGCGCATACTCGATTATGGCGGTATCGATCTGCAAGTGTTGGGTATTGGTTCCGACGGTCACATCGGCTTCAACGAACCCACCAGTTCGCTCCATTCGCGTACCCGGCTGAAGACCTTGGCCGAGCCGACCATCGACGACAACGCCCGCTTCTTTGAACGGCGGGAAGACGTCCCGATCTACGCAATTACGATGGGCGTGGGCACGATTCTGGATGCCCGGCAGACGATCATGCTCGCCAACGGCAAGAGCAAAGCGAATGCTGTTGCCGCTTCGGTGGAAGGCCCCGTGACGAGTATGTGTACGGCCAGCGCGCTTCAACTGCACCCGTCGACACGCGTATATCTCGACGATGATGCGGCAAACGAACTGACGATGAAAGACTACTTCCTGTGGGTACAAGAGAAGAAACCCGGTTCACCACAGGTTTAGTCGAAAAGGCCCTGCAGGGCGACGAACGGGCGGCCCTGGCTGTGGATGTGTTTTGTTATCGAATCAAGAAGTACATCGGCATGTACGCGGCCGTGTTGGGCCAGCTCGACGCGGTTGTTTTCACCGGCGGAATCGGCGAAAATGCCGGCTTCGTCCGAGAAGAGATTGGCCTCGGATTGGACGCGCTGGGGATTCAATTCGACTCCCAACGCAACGAGCAGGCTGATGGTTTCGAGGGCGAAATCAGCAGCCCGGAAAGTCGCGTCAAGGTATTGGTCATCCCCACGGATGAGGAGCGAGCGATCGCGGGCGATACGTATGAGCTTGCCACACAAGTTGCTGCCAGCGCGTAGGGTGGAGCGACGGCGAGCCCACCTGAAGACAAGAGTCAACTATTCCACTAGACGGGAGGTGTTTCTATGGCCACGGTTGAAGAACGTATCAAGGCAGTCACGGGGCGACTGCTTAAAATCGATCCGGCAACGATCAAGAACGAAGACAGCTTTTCGGCTGACTTGGGAGCTGAGAGCATCCAATCGATCGAGTTGGTGGCAAGCTTCGAAGAAGAGTTCGACATCGAAATGGAAGAGGTGGCAGCCCTGTCGGTCGACACCGTAGGTAAGGCAGTGGTGTTTGTCACGCAGGTTTGCAAAGAACAAGGAGTGGAGGTTTAATCACGGCGTCGTTCCCAACCCCCGCATGGTCTCGCAGGTTCCTCTTTCCTCGCGGCTAGACGGAGATGCCGAGCTTCGGCCTCATGCATCCCACACAGGACAGAGGAAAGACGAAACACTGACAACAAACAATCCAGTCCCATCGACGGAGAAAAAGACATGTCGAATCAAACGAAAAAACATCCGCTCGTGGATACTACCGAGCCCAATTTACTGGAAGACACATTCAACTACGACCTGCCGCCACTGATCAAGTTCACCGACGATCCGGTTATTGAGTATATCGACGGCAAACCGGTCGAATTCGATTTCAAATCGGTCAAGCGGCGCGACATCGTGGTGACCGACACCACGTTCCGCGATGGTCAGCAGGCCCGGCCACCTTACAAAATCGAACAGATGGTCAAGATCTATGACATGTTGGCCCGGCTTGGCGGCCCCAACGGCGTGATTCGTCAAACCGAGTTCTTCCTCTACACCAAAAACGACCGCGAAACACTCGACCGCTGCCGGGAGCTGGGGCATAAGTTTCCCGAGTGCACCGGATGGATCCGGGCCGTGAAGGGCGACTTCCGGCTGGTGAAAGAGGCGGGACTCAAAGAAACCGGCATGCTCACCAGCAGCAGCGATTACCACATCTTCCAGAAGCTCAAATTCAAGAGCCGCAAGGAGTGTATGGATAGCTACTGCGAAGTGGTCGATGCCGCGTTTGAAGCGGGCGTTCGGCCCCGTTGCCATCTGGAGGACTTGACACGTGCGGACGTCGACGGATTTATCCTGCCTTTTGTCGATCGGCTGATGGAAATGTCCGAGCAGGTGCCCGACGATTTGAAGGTCAAGGTCCGACTTTGCGACACGATGGGTTTCGGCCTGCACTATCCCAACGCCGAACTGCCGCGCAGCATCCCCAAGCTGATCTACAAGCTGAACAAGGAATGCGGTGTGCCGAGCGATCGGCTCGAATGGCACGGGCACAACGACTTCCACCGTGTTCATGCCAACGCGTCGACCGCCTGGCTCTACGGCTGCAACGCCTCGAACGGTACGCTGTTTGGCTACGGCGAACGCTGTGGCAACCCGCCTGTCGAAGGAGCGATCATGGAATACATCGCCCTGAAGGGCGAGCTCAATGGCATCGATCCCACGGTCATCACCGAGCTAGCCGAGTATATGAAGTCAATCGGCTTCCCCATTGCTGAGAACTATCCGTTTGTCGGCCGGTATTTCAATACGACCCGGGCAGGTATCCATGCCGGGGGTTTGCGATCTGACGAGCGGATTTACAACATCATGGATACCACCAAACTTTTGAATCGACCCCCGCGGGTTGCCATCACAGATAAGAGCGGCGCCGACGGCATCGTTCTCTGGGTCAACGAATTCCTGGGACTCTCCGGCGACGATCGCGTCAGCAAGATCAAGATCCACAAATTGGCGCGTTGGGTCCTGGATCAATACGAAATAGATGGCCGACTCACGGCCATCAGCGATCAGGAGTTGGAGGAAAAAACTCAAGAACTGTTGCCGAAAATATGGGAAAAGCACAAGGGTGGCGTCGCGGTAGGCTTATAGAATCGCCCACAATCAGAGCCCTGCCGTTAGCAGCGTTGGAGTCGTCGGCCACGACGACTCCAACGCTAACCGCGCACCCTCCCCCAAGAAAACCATCTTCGAGGAACCAATGCGGTGAAAACCGGAACCTATCAGCCTCTGACATCCGAACAGATCCAGCGACTCGAGTCCCAAGGCTGCACGGCCGAGGATTGGGCGGGCGTGCAAGTGACGGCCGACTTCTTGCCGGAGCGTGTCCGACACACACGGTTTTCCGGCGAAGTGCGAATCGGCGACCTGCGCGGATCGGTTCACAGCGAGGCGGGACTGGAAAAGCCGGCTGGCATCTACCGTGCCTACTTGGCCAATTGCACCATCGGTAACGGCGTGCGGATTGCGAAGGTCCACTCCCATATTTCCAATTACACGATCGGCGACGGAGCGTACATCGAGGACGTTGGCACACTGGAGACGGGCGCTGGAGCGACTTTTGGCAATGGCACCGTGGTCGAAGCGCTCAACGAAGGCGGCGGACGCGAGGTGACGCTCTTCAACGAGCTCTCCGCCCAGTTCGCCTATCTGCAATGCCTCGTCCGCTGGCGGCCGCGGCTGACCGAACGGCTCGATGCCATCGCCAAGTCGGCCGTGGAAGAGGTCCGCAGCGATCGCGGCACGATTGGACCGGCAGCGCGAATCGACTCGGTGGCACGGATTATCGATGTCAACATCGGCGAGGCCGCGGTCGTGCGCGGCGTTGTCTCGTTGGAAAACGGCACAATCTTGAGCTGCCAGCAGGCTCCGACCCTCGTTGGAGCCGCAGTCGTCGCCGAGGATTTCATTATTGCCGAAGGGGCGAGCGTTGATTCCGGGGCGATCGTCTGCAAATCGTTCGTTGGCCAGGGTTGCCAAATCGGTAAACAGTTTTCGTCCGAAGGCTCCCTCTTCTTTGCCAATTGCGAAGGTTTTCACGGCGAAGCATGCAGTGTGTTCGCTGGGCCGTACAGCGTGACTCACCACAAGAGCACTTTGCTCATCGCCGGTTGTTTCAGTTTCTACAACGCCGGTAGCGGCACGAACCAATCGAACCACATGTACAAGCTCGGCCCGGTGCATGAAGGAAGAATGGAACGTGGCTGCAAGACCGGCTCGTTCTCGTACATGATGTGGCCCTGCCGAGTCGGTCCGTTTTCGGTGGTTCTCGGCAAGCACACGCGCACGTTCGACACACGCGACTTCCCGTTCAGCCATGTCGAAGCCAAGTCGAATGGCCGGTGCGAAATGGTACCAGGTTTGTACCTGTCGACTGTCGGCACGGTTCGCGACGGAGCAAAGTGGCCGACGCGCGACCGCCGTCTGGCGCCAGTGAAACGCGACTTCATCGATTTCGACGTCTTCAGCCCGCTCACCGTGGGCCGAATGCTCCGCGGCACGGACATTCTTCGCGAAGCGAGTGAGACAGCCGACAAAGCTAAGAGTCACGTAACGATTGGCGGAGCAGAAATCCCGCGAGTCCTGCTTCGCAAGGGCATTCGGTTCTACAAGGCTGGGATCGAAATGTATTTGCAGGAGCGGCTCGTTCACCGCATCGAACAAGCACGAAAACATGGCATGGAAGAAACCACGGCGTTGCGCCCGGTCGAGCAGGCAGTGTTGAGTGAGGAGTGGATCGACGTAGCGGGGCAGATGATGCCCGAGGCACGGTTCGACGCGATTTGTGAACGAGTCGAGTCGGGAGAACTCGACACGGTAGAGGCTCTTCAGTCGGCACTGTCCGAGGTCCATGCAGCCTACGGCGAAGACGAGTGGAGTTGGGTGACTTGGGCGTATCAGAAGCACTTTGGCGTGAATGTCGCGGAGATGGACGCCGATCAAATCAAGGCCGCGGCCCAGTCTTGGCGCACATTGCGCACCAAATTCCTCCAGCTAATCCTCGGCGACGCAGACAAAGAGTTCGCCGCCGCCACCCGCACCGGCTTTGGCCTTCATCCGACATCCGCTCAGCAAGACGACGATTTCACCGCAGTCCGTGGCACATTCGACGGCAATAAGTTCGTCCAGCAAGTCCATGCCGAGATCGACGAGGTCGCCCGGCGCGCCGAGATGATTTGACGCTCCAGAACATGGGTATGCACCTTGCACTAGTAGCGATCCTGCAGGGCGCCGTCGGCGCGGTGGCCGAGCTGCTGACGGGTTTTGGGGTCCGTGTCGTCGGAGAGGTAGCGGCAAGAGCCATCGGCCAGCGCGAACTGTGCCCCGCCCGGATGAGTGCTGCTAAACCCGCCGACATCAAACGGACCTTGCTTCGGCAAGGGTTCATCGTTCATTCGGCGCCGGTATCGTGTGCTCTCGAAACTGGTGCCCGTGTTTCGCAGAGTGTACCGAGTACCACTGACCCAACCCAAACTGTTCTGCTCTCGATGGAATTTTCCATCTCGCATGCCAGAAATATCGGGACGAAACTCGCCAATTAGGATAGTCTGCGAACTGCCATCCAGGATGTCGGTGTAGCGGATCTGGCTGTTGAGGAACATGAGGCCGTGGTTGTCGGCGTCGATCGGTGCTTCCTCGTCGTTGTGGCAGCCGGCATAGGTGCTGACCGCGGCGGTTTCTTCTTCGTTGTGTTCGCTACCGGGATACGAGGGGCAGATGAAAACGGAAACCGTCGTGGCACGCACCAAGCTATTTGCTGGGGCATAGGCGCCGACCTCGATGTCGAAAATGTTGTAGACGTTTTGCATTTCTACGTATGGCAGTATCTGAACTAACCAGCTCACATGCTGGCCGTTCTCCTCGCTCCGGATCGGTCCATCAGGATTGATTACGCCGGCCGGCAGGTGTTCCACGGCGAATTCGTAGTTATGCACAGCCAGCGCCAACTGCGACATGTTGTTCAAGCACGAGCAGCGCCGAGCAGCCTCGCGGGCCGCTTGCACGGCCGGCAGCAACAGCGCCACCAGCACGCCGATGATCGCGATCACCACTAGCAACTCCACGAGAGTAAAAGCACTG
>CAXMSB010000142.1:0-1597 GCA_964195615.1 uncultured Granulosicoccus sp.
TCCAACCCCAAGGATGCCGAGTTCTTTCAGCGCTTGGCCGACGAGCCGTTGGCTAATAGCCGCGTCTGCGCGTTTGGCATGACCCGCCGCAAGGGCATGCAGCCCGCCGACGACCCGGGCATGAAGGCGCTGCTCGAAGCCCGTACCGCGGTGATCACGATCGTCGGCAAGACTTCTGATTTCCACGCCACCAAGGTGCTCGGCGTTTCGCTGGAGGAAAATCTGGCGATGATCCGCGACACGGTTGCGTACCTCTGCGGCGAGGGTCGCGAGGTAATTTACGATGCCGAGCACTTTTTCGATGGCTGGAAGGCGAACCCCGAGTACGCGGCTCAAACCATTCAGGCAGCGGCCGAGGCGGGGGCTTCGACCATCGTGATGTGCGACACCAACGGCGGGGCGCTGCCCGAGGAGATCGCCGCAATTACCAAAGAGGCTGCCGGCAAGGTCGACCGACCGCTGGGCATCCACACGCACAACGATTGCGAGCTGGCCGTGGCCAACACGTTGGCCTCCATCGACGCCGGAGCCGTACACGTCCAGGGCCCGATCAACGGCATCGGCGAACGGTGCGGCAATGCCGACCTGGTCTCGGTCGTCGCCAATCTGACGCTCAAGAAGCAGGGGTACGAAGTGTTCGACGGCAAAGGGATCGAGCATCTCACCGAGCTGTCGCGCTACGTGTACGAAATCGCCAACATGCACTTCCGCGTGAGCCAGCCCTTCGTCGGCCCCAGTGCGTTTGCCCACAAGGGCGGCATGCACGTACACGCGGTGGCCAAGGTGGCCAAGAGCTACGAGCATATCGACCCCACTTCAGTCGGCAACGAGCGCCGCATACTCGTGAGCGAACTCTCCGGCCGGTCGAACATCATCGCCCTGGCCACGAAGATGAATCTGCACGACGACAAGCAGTTGATGGATCGGGTGCTCAAGCAGGTGGTCGATCTGGAGAACCAAGGCTATCAGTTCGAGGCGGCCGGGGCGTCGTTCGATCTGCTCATTCAACGGGCCGCCGGCACTTTTGCTCCGCACTTCGAGTTGGTGCAGTACCACACTAGCGTCGTCAGCCGCGGCCCCCGTAATCGAGAAAGTGGGCCGGTGACCGAGGCCACGGTAAAGATCTTGGTTAACGACCAGCTCCGCCACGAGGTGGCCGAGGGCGACGGCCCGGTGAACGCCCTGGACGCGGCATTGCGGAAAGCGCTGAACGGCCATTTTCCGAGCTTGAACGAAATGCACCTGGTCGACTACAAGGTGCGAGTGATCAACTCCGACGCCGCCACGGCGGCCAGTGTCCGTGTGGTGATCGAGAGCAAAGACGCCGACGACACCTGGGGCACCGTCGGCGTCCACGAGAACGTCATCGAAGCCAGTTGGCAAGCGCTGGTTGACAGTATTGAGTACAAACTCTGTAAAGACGAGAACTGAATCTCATTAACCACTAAGACACTAGGAGCACGAAGAGAAACAACTTCGCGTCCATTGTGTCTTTGTGGATAACAAGGAATTCGCTACCCATGACCACCGACACGATGTCCAACATAAAAGATCTTCCCTCACAGTACGATCACGCGGCCGCGCAGGCGAAGTGGTA
>CAXMSB010000143.1:0-16690 GCA_964195615.1 uncultured Granulosicoccus sp.
TTGGGACGTAACCCAGCTCAACGGAGTTGTCCGAAAGCACAACTACTCTTGTCTAACTTGAAAAAGAAGACGATGGCTGCGGAAAGTGCGATTGGAAGACCGAATCGACTCACAGGTGTGCACACATGTAACTAGATCCGAATAACCCGATAGACACGGGTACTTTGCTCACCGGACAAACGTGTATCGGGACTGGCCAAAACACCGTCTCTCCGGCCCGTCACGAGCTGAATCTATAGGTACGCCGCGAATGATGGAGGTGAGCGTCTTTAGCCGCTCATTTCTGCGGATTCGGTCCGCTGTGCGGAACCGCTTGCGAAGGGTATTGCGGGAGAACACAATTACCTCCCGATCGGGATATCCAAGCGCTTACGTCGTAGCCAACGACCATACACCGCCGGCACTGATCACCGACATCCGCCGCCGTGCCCGGTGCATCGTAGATCGACTCAGTCCAACATCTGCACCTTCGGACAGCAGCTCGCGATAGTGGCGCGGACCATGGGCCAGGGAAGCTCGTAACAGTTGCTCTGCAGCATCGATGGCGAGTGCAATTCGATCATCGAATGGCACCGCAGGGAGATCCGAAGCCTGGAATACCAACGGTTTCAGGAACTGCAGACTTGTCCACTCCGGCCAGGCTGCCTGTACCAAACGCAAGAAATCTCCAAATCAGCCCGGCCAAGCTGAACGCCGTCTCAAGATCGACGAAACGAACCCGGCAGCCAGTTCGCTTGATCTGTGGCCTGCAGGCCCCAGTGATCGTAGTGTTGCTATCCGACACCCGTGCTAGATCATCTTCAAAAGCACGAAGGTAGTTCTGCCAGATCGTGGCGAGTACGGCAGATTATTTGAAGCGCCTTCTTGGCCTCTTCCGGCTTACCTGACTTCGACAACGACTCGGCCTGTCGGATATAGCCCAGGCCCTCTTCCAGTTTTTTCGACGCTCGTTCAAATTCGGGAGGGAGGTTCATTTCGCACCCCCTTCCTCGAACAGCCAACTGCGGACGTGATCGGTAACGGCTCGGAGTCGCTTGTCGCTAATCTCTTGGCGATAGATGGAGGCCATACTTTTATCCGCGTGGCCCATAATCGCTCCCACAACAGGGAAGTCTAAACTGTTTTCGGCTATCGTCTCGAAAGTACTGCGTAGTGCAGCGAAGCCAACGCCTTGCCGATCCAGCCCCAGCCGTTTCAGTATCTTACGAAACTGGATTCCGATTCCATCGGTGCGCGAACCTGTGTCTGTCACTCGGACGTATCGCTCACGTCGGGTGTTGAGAAAGATAATGTCTTGGTCATCCCTTGAGTTAGGCTGCGGACGTTCGGCAATCGCCTCATCGATAGCAGCGACAGTCTCAGGCCAGAGAGGAGTGTGCCGCTCGATAGCAGTCTTCTGTCGAGGACAATCTAACCACCCGTCGCAGACGTTGGAGAAAGTAAGGTTGGCTACCTCGATATTGTAGATGGCGGTATTGATTCCCAAGAGTATCGCGGCCTTCATATTCGTGTCCGCCACTTCCAAGATGGCTCGCAACTCCTCTCGGCTGAATAGCTTCTTTGGCTTCGACTGTCTGTGCCTTCGATGCTCGGCCTGTTCCGGTTTGACGAACTCAGGACCGTAGGACATATCCTTGGTAATCAATTCGGACTTCTTGGCCCAGTTGAAAATCGCCTTCACTCGAACTATCTCGTTGACAATCGAGTTGGGAGATTTTCGGGTCTCCTCAATCTTCCTCATCAGCAGAGAGAAGTCTGACGGCCCAAGATCGCAAACAAGAGTATTTCGCTTCAGTACATTACAAAGATTCGTTGCCGTTCGTGCGTACTCCGCGAACGTGCGAGGAAGTGCCTTGCGCTTCTTGAAGGTCAAGAACCGGTTACACAATTCCTTGAGAGTCATCTCACCTGTATGGTTTTCCTTACCATTCTTGAGTTCATCCAGATATTGGATGTAGAGACTCTTGGCCTCCTTCATCCCATCGCCGGGCAATCGAACCAACTTCCCTTTCTTCCTAGAAGCCCAGCGACCGAAATAGTGAATCTTCCCTCGAATCTTCTTCTGCCAGGCCCCGCTAGCGTGAGGCGTGAGAGGGAAATCCGAGGGCGGTTTAGGCCGGTCGGACTTAGCTTTACTAGGGCTCTCAGCCGCGTTAGAATTAGCGGACATAGCATCGACTCCTTTATTAGGGGTTAGTCGGTGTTGGCTCCGCTCGGATTCGCCTCCGGGCGGGGCCGTTTAGGACTAGCGGTAGTATACGCGGTAGTGCTCAAAAAATCAACCGTTCCCGGAAAACCGCCTAAATGTGCCTAAAACACGAGAAATAGACGAATACGGAGAGGTGGCAGAGTGGTCGAATGCGCCGGTTTGCTAAATCGGTGACTGGGGAAACCTGGTCCGCAGGTTCGAATCCTGTCCTCTCCGCTTGCTGCGAGTGTTCGCAGCAACCAAGAAAGACCCCTGCCAGTGCAGGGGTCTTTTCTTTTGGATTCTTCAGGGAATTCATTGGTGATTGCCAATTTGGCCGCGGAAGACGGAGTAGCCCCGGGCTCTGAAGTCTATCAACGACAGTAAGCCGCGAGGCGCTAGCCGAGCGCTCGGCTAGCGCCTCGCGGCTTACAGCTATTGGGTGTGAACCGCCGTCTAGCGCGCCGCTCGACGAATCCGGAACGCGAAGATGCCCAGCATGAACAGGGTTGCGGTCGCGGGCTCGGGCACGGCTGCGACCTGCGACATGAGCGCGCCCGACGCGCCGGCGCTGCGTTGCCACGCCAGGAAATCGGATCCGTCGGAATCACCATCTCCGTCGGCGTCGGATTCGTCGTTGAGGCCGAAGTCGCCTTGCCATTGCGTCAGGTCGTCGTCGTCGACGTCGCCGTCCAGATCAAAGTCTCCTGCCAACGGCGCCAAGCTGCCAGAAGGATTGTGGGCAACGGTGTCGAGATAGAAGGTGGCATCGCCCGCGCCACGGAACTGAATCGAATCGATCGTAACCGTCGGGCCCGTTATTACTCCGTCCTGCACGTTCCAGGGCACCCATTGCGAATCGTCACTTAGGTCCCACTCGTAGAGATGCCACTCACCGTCGGCGATGACACCCAGCGACACACCGCGGTCCCCCGTAGTCGGATCGTCTACCGCAATCTGCACCGCGAGACCCGAATCCTCGGTCATCAGCCAAAAACCAACATGGCCCGTCGCATCCAGTGCCAGATTCGATCCAGGACTTCCTGCAGTCCCGATTCCCGAGAGATGTCGGTAGTACCAGTCGGTTGGATCGCCATCAATAAAAATCTCTTGCGACCCGATTCCTTCGTAAGCTTCGGTGGTCACCCGGTTCGCGGTCGAGCCAGCCCCAATGCCCTGGTTGGAACCAGAATAGCCGGTCGACCAATTAAAATATCCTTCGTCCACTTCAAAATTGGTAATCGACACAACGTCGCCAGGGCTAGGAGGGGCATACCCAATCAAGACGTCGTTCAGCTCTTGCATGGTGCCGTCGAAGACGTCACGGTCGACGTTGCCCGAGATGCCATTCACGCTGCCGGTGGCGGTCCATTGCCAGAATTTCCACGGATCGAATAATGGCGTGTCGGACTGCACTGGCGGGTTCGCCGTACTGTTCTTCCACCAGGCGAGCCACAAGTCGTGCGTCGAAGCTACGGCGGACGAATATCGAGTGTTCGCCCCGTACTTGCTGGTGTAGATGATCGGTCGCCGCCCCAACGAGCTGTTGATCGTGTCGGAGAACACCTGCACCCAGTTGGAGATGAATGCCTTTTCCAGAGTTGCATTGCCAAAAACGGGCAATCCCTCCACGTCGGCCACTGGCGGCAGATAGAGCCCCGTGTCGTAGTAGGGTTCGATCGCGTCGAGGAAATCGTTCGCTTCGCTGACCGCATCGATGTAGGGATCGGTGCCGGGGAGAAAGGGGTCGCCATAGCCGGGCTCGTAAGAAGTGAAGTCCACTCCGTTGAGGCTGTCGATGCGGCAGAAGTGGTAGGGTCCGATCAACACGCCGGCCGCCGTGGCGCCCTGCATGTTGGTGTGGTACTTGGAATCGACAAAGTTCACTCCCTCGGTCGCCTTGGTGAAGGCAAAGTCGATGCCGTCGTTCTTTACGGCGTTCCAATCGATGTTGCCTTGCCACTTCGAAACGTCGATCCCGTCAACGAAACCACGGGCAGAGAGAGGACTGAACAGAAAGAACAGCCCTACGAAGATCCAAACACCGCCTATTCTTTGCTTCACGTTGTAACCCTCATTCAGAAATGCCACTTCTTGTGTCAGTAGGAAATCAACCTCTATTCTACCGTCATTCTTCAATCGGGCAAAGTTATATGTCGCAGGACATGTCGTAGTTGATTTCTTCATTGGGGCTGAGACCCCGATGTGGATCACCGAATTGTCGCGCAATTTCAAGATTAAAAACCGCAAACGAGAGATTGCCAAACCAGACGCTCGGCAAGCTCGCCGCCGTGCTCGAATCGGCATCGCGGGTCGAACTGCCCATCGGAATGCTGGGCGTACTTTCTGACGCGGCGTGGCTGTGTGCTGGCCCGTTCATTTTCGGGAATCTCCGACAAAAGTGTTCGAATCAGGCTGAAAGAAGTGTAAATCCCCGCCGGTCAGGCCCGACAATGTCGCATATGCTGCTACAATAGGCGGTATGCCGAGCCGGCGACGGTCTCGGGCCTCATCCAAACAGAGAACCCCGGCTGGAGATTGTCGCTCACGATGAAGAGATTCAATCAAAGCTTGCTGGCACTGCTGATCGTCTTCTGCTGTCTGGGTCGGCTGGCCGCTCAGACGGGGACCTTCATTGACCGTGAGCAGCCGACCGATCTTCGCGTCGTTTCGTACAACGTCTTGGATGATACGATCTTCTTCGACGAGAATCCCACTCAAGCGGCGAAGTTCGAGCGCGTCGTGCAGGCGGTGGATGCCGACATCTGGAATCTGCAAGAGATCGGGCCAAACGATCGCTTGGATGATGTTATCGATCTGATGAACGCCTATGTGCCACTGCCAGGTGGCGTGAGTTGGTACGGCCACCAGTCGTGGGACAACACCATCGTCAGCAAGTACCCCTTGTCGATGCTGGCCACCGACACAATTCCCGAGCCGAGTGCTACGAGCGTTGGCATGGCATTGGTCGACTTGCCCGACGCCCAATTCGCTTCAGATTTCTACTTCATGAATAACCACTTCAAGTGTTGCGGTGGCGTGGGAAGCGAGGAAGACGATAAGCGTCAACAGCAGGCCGATGCCCTGGTGAATTGGATGCGAGACGCCCGTACCCCCGGCGGCAATATCAACCTACCGGCCGATACGCCGATGGCCGTGGTCGGCGACTTGAACATGGTCGGCAGCCTACAGCCGCTCAACACCATCATCACTGGCAACATCATCAACCAAGGCACCTACGGTTCCGATTCCGTGCCCGACTGGGACGGCACCTCGCTCACCGACGCGCATCCTCTGCACAACGGCTCGGGGCCAGATGATTACACCTGGCGGAATGACGGTTCCTATGCCCCGGGAAGACTAGATTACATCATCTATACTGATTCAGTGTTGGACGTTGCCAACAAGTTTGTGCTCAACACGGTCGACATGAGCGTGGCCGAACGGGTGGCAACCGGACTCGAGAGATACGACATCGCGATCGATATCACTAGCGGCTCTTTCGGCCGTTACGATCATCTTCCCGTGGTGGTCGACTTCCGCTTCTTTGATTACGCCGACAGCGATTTTGATTTTAGCCGCTCGGTGGACGACGGCGACCTGGCGATCTGGGAAGCCGGGTTCAGTTCCGCGGGCACCACTCATGCGGAAGGCGACGCCGACGGGAACGGCGAAGTCGCCGGGCTCGATTTTCTCCGCTGGCAGCAAGAGCACACCGGCGGCCTCTCCTCGCTGGCTGCCGTGCCCGAGCCGACCGCCCTGGCTCTCATTCTGATGAGCATACTGTGCGCAGGCTGTTTCCGGCGGTAACATACCTGCTGAGAATACTTGGGTGGCCGGGGCAAAGCGCTAGCGTGCCCCGGTGCGCTGCGTTTACCGGGGCACGCCCTGCGGGACTTTGCCCCGGCCACCCCAACCCAATATCGATTCGTGGTTCGGTTCCAAGCTTCAATCCTCAGGAGAGAAATTGGATGAGTCAGTCGAGACAGGGTAATACGTCGCATCGGCGCGAGTTTCTGAAGAGATCGGCGGCTTCCGTTGCGGCAATTGGGGCGCCGTGGATTGTTCCCGCCTCGGTGTTTGGCGGGCCTGGCAAGGTCGCGCCGAGTGATCGAATCGTGCTAGGCTTGATCGGCTCCGGCGGCATGGGTCGGGCGAATGCGGGAGCGTTCATGAACGAGCCCGACGTCCAGTTCGTGGCGGTCTGCGACGTTGACAGAGAACATCTCCGCCTCGGAAGTGATCTCGTCAACGAGAAAAATGGGAACACCGACTGCGAGGGCTACGCCGACTTCCGTGAGCTGTTGGCGCACGAGGGGCTCGACGCCGTGGTGGTCGCCACGCCCGACCACTGGCATGCGCTGGCCACGATCGGGGCGGCCCAGGCGGGCAAGGATATTTACTGCGAGAAACCGCTCGCCAATTCGATCGGCGAAGGTCGCGCCATGTGTCAGGCCGTTACCCAGAACGATCGCATCCTGCAGACCGGCAGTCACGAACGCTCTGGCGACAACGCCCGTTACGCATGCGAGATAGTCCGCAGCGGACGGCTGGGAAAGATTCACACCGTGCGTATCAACATGCCGTGCGACCAGGATCATCACAACGCGGTTCGACAACTGAAGAACGTGCCACCCACGATGCCGATTCCAGAAGGTTTTGATTACGACTTTTGGCTCGGCCACACTGCCGACGTGCCGTACACGGAGAAGCGCTGCCACTTTTCGTGGCGCTTTATCCTGGCCTACGGCGGCGGCGAGATGACCGATCGCGGCGCACACATCATCGATCTGGCCCAACTCGCACTGGGAACCGATGCGACCGGCCCGGTAAAATACTCCGCCCGGGGCGTCGCCTCGACGACGAGTTTGTTCGATGCCTTCATGGATTTCGATTTTGAGAATACCTATGCCAACGGCATCCGCATGATCGGCTCCAACGAAGGCCCACGGGGCGTGCGGTTTGAAGGGGACGACGGCTGGTTGTTCATCCACGTGCATGGGGCCAAGCTGGAAGCCCACCCCGCCGAGCTGCTCGACCCGGCCCAGGCGCCCGAGCCTTCGCTCGGCCGCACACCGAGCCATCGCCGAAACTTCCTCGACGCGATGCGTTCGCGGCAACAGCCGTTTGCCCACGCAGAGATTGGCCATCGCACGGCGACTATCTGCCACCTCAACAATCTGGCCATGCGGCTGCAGCGACCGCTGGAGTGGGACCCGGAAACCGAGACGGTGGTCGGCGACGACGAGGCCAACGCCCTACTGACCCCCGCCATGCGTTCGCCCTGGCATTTGTAATACCTAGGAGAACTGCTAAGCCCGTTACCTGTCATCCCGAGGTCCGCCGAGGGATCTCCGTTGCCCTGCGAAGCCGCGTCACGACAGAGATTCCTCGGCGGACCTCGGAATGACAGTGTGGACAAGTAGCGACTTTGCAGTTCTCCTGTTGTAATACCGACAGACCTTGACCCGCGGAAACCCGATAGGAAGCAGGATATGAGAGCCTCAAATTGTCTGGTTGCAATGATGGCAATGTTACTGGTGGCCGGGTGCAGTTCCGAAGAGTCGGCCGCGCCTGCGTCTCCCGCGCCGGATGAACAGGCGAGTGCCCCGGCAACGCAACCGCCGTCTGAACCCGCTCCGCAAGTCGAGAGCCCCGGCCTGGCCGTCGGCGAGCAGGCCCCGGCTTTCGAGTTGCCCGACCAACACGGCCAGCCGCAATCGCTGGCGGGGATTCTCGAGACGGGCAGCGCCGCGCTCGTCTTTTACCGATCCGCCGATTGGTGACCGTACTGCCGAACGCAGTTGGTCCAACTGCGCGACGAGATGGAAAGGCTCAGCGCCGCCGGTGTGCAAATTGTCGGCGTCAGCTACGACTCGCTCGACATCCTGAAGACGTTTAGCGACGCTGAGGAGATTCCGTTCCCGCTACTTTCAGACGAAGGCAGCAAAACGATCCGTGAGTACGGCTTGCATTTCAAAGACGGCCTGCCGCACCCCGGCACGGTGCTGATTGACCAGAGCGGCGTGATCCGCGCGAAGATTTTCAAAGAGGGCTACGAAGCTCGCCACACGGTCGACGAGCTGATCGCTGCCGCTGAAGAGCTAAAGTAAGAACATGAAATGATCGCAGACTGCAGGAGTTGTTCGTCGCAGGTCGGGGCTGCTGTTTGGAACAGTACGTGGATCCTGCTAGTTTCTATCGGCAGCCACGCTTGTGCGGACGATGCCCTCGACGAGGCCGCTTACGTACGCGTCAATCAAGTGGGCTACCTCGACGACGACACGAAAGTGGCGATCGCCTTTTCGCACCAACCGATCGAGGGAAAGTTCGCCCTGGTCGATCAGGCTACGGGAAACACGGTCTACACCGGGGAGCTCGCGCCCTCAAGCTCGCCGGGCTGGGGAACCTTCCCTCATTATTACCGCCTCGATTTCAGCGAGGTGAAGACACCGGGACGCTATTTCCTTCGCATCGAGCAGTCGGGAGAGACGTCTTCCGCGTTCCGCATTGGCAGCGACGCGTATGGCGCCTATCAGTCCGATCTGCTTGTCTTCATGCGGCAGCAACGGTGCGGCTACAACCCGTTTCTCGATATGGAGTGCCATCAGCACGACGGTCGCACCGCCTACGGCCCTCGGCCGGATTCGTCGATTATCGACGTCGCCGGCGGCTGGCACGACGCGGGCGACCAACTGAAGTACCTGATCACCTCCAGCAACGCCACGGCACGAATGTTGTTGGCTTACGAACTCGAGCCGGAGAAATTCGGAAACGTCGTGGACGAACTGGGGCGTCCGTCGCCGAACGGCATCCCCGACGTGCTCGACGAAGCCAAGTGGGGCCTCGACTGGATGCACAAGATGCACCCTCGACCGGAGGAGCTCTATCATCAGGTCGCCGACGATCGGGATCACACTGGCTGGAAATGGCCGAACCAGGATAAGTCCGACTACGGTTGGGGACCCAACAGCTATCGCGTGGTTTACTTCGCCGACGGCAAGCCGCAGGGTCTGGCAAAGCACAAGAGCAAGGCCACCGGCGTCGCAAATCTCGCCGGGCGCTACGCCGCGGCCATGGCCCAGGCCGCTCGCATCTGGAAGGAAGACCTTCGCGACGATGAGTATGCGGCAAAATGCCTGCAAGCGGCCGTCGAGGTCTACCGGCTCGGCAAGGCGGCGGAAGGATTTCAGCAGGGCAACTCCTATGGGTCGCCCTACCGTTACTCGGAAGACACGTGGGCGGACGACATGGAGTGGGGCGCCGCGGAACTCTACCGAGCCACCGGCGACGAATCGTATCTCGACGATGCCCGGCGTTACGCGGAACTCATCGGCTCGACCTCCTGGCTGCCGCACGAGACCGCGGGGCACTACCAGTACTACCCGTTCGTGAACGTGGGCCATTTCGCGCTCTACCCGCACGTGGACAAAGAGTTTCAAGCGAAGTTGGCATCCTACTACCGCGTCGGGATCGAAGCCGCGATTGCGCGTGGGCGGCGCAATTCCTTTGAAATCGGAGTCCCGTTCATTTGGTGTTCCAACAATCTAGCCGTGGCGCTCATCACGCAGATCATCCTTTACGAAGAGATGACCGAAGATCGCCGCTACCACGATTTCATGCTGGCTCAGCGAGATTGGCTGCTCGGCCGCAATCCCTGGGGCACTTCCATGTTCACAGGCATCCCGCGGGACGGTGAGTACCCCGAAGACGTGCATACCAGCGTTTGGCATCTAACTCGCAAGATGGTGCCGGGCGGCCTGGTCGACGGACCGGTTTACACGTCGGTTTACGAAAATCTCAAAGGTCTGCATTTGACCGAGGACGACGAGTTTGCAGGGTTCCAGAACTCCCACGTTGTGTATCACGACGACATCGGCGACTACTCCACTAACGAACCGACGATGGACGGCACGGCCGGCGCGATTCTGATGATGGGACACTTTGGCGCGGCCGATCCCATGGCACCGCCTCTCAAGCGGGGCAAGAGCCGCGAGCCAGAGTGGACGTTGGACGAAGGCGGGATCGTGAGAGGCCGTCGTGATCGCAAAGAACTGGCACTGGTCTTCACCGCCGACATCCATGGCGAGGGCACGGCGCCGATTTTGGATACACTGAAGAGCCGGGGCGTAAAGGCTTCGTTCTTCGTCACCGGAGAGTACCTGGCCCTGCCGCAACACGAGCCGTTGCTGCGGCGGATGGTGGCGGAAGGGCATTACCTGGGTCCTCATTCTCACGGCCATCTGCTGTACAGTCCCTGGAAAGACCGCGGCCAGTCGCTAGTCACCGAGCAGAAGTTCAAGGCCGATCTCCGCAGAAACCTCTCGGAGCTTCGCAAATACGGCGCTTGCGACGTCAAGCCTGTGTTTTTCATTCCACCCTACGAATGGTACAACGCACAGCACGTTGAGTGGGCCCAGGATCTGGACTGTGTGTTGTTCAACTACACTCCCGGCAGCGGATCGCATCGCGATTGGGCGCCCGAAGGCCACCAGGCATTCCGCCCTTCCAAAAAAATACTGTCGGACATTCTCGCTTGCGAAGGGCGCGAACCCGATGGCCTGAACGGGCATCTGCTGCTGCTGCACCTGGGCAGCGAACGGCAGGACAAGATGCACAAGCTCTTGGGTACGCTCGTCGATGAGCTGCGGCGCCGAGGCTACGAATTTCGTCGCGTAGATGCTCTGCTCAACCGGTGAAGCGTTCAACGGGCCAAAGGCGCCAGGAATGCCTCCAGCGTTCGTTGCAAGCGCCGCTCGATGCGCTGCAGCCGTGCTGCATCGAGCCGAGCCAACGAGTAGCAGGGCAGGTAACTCGCCTTCTTGATGCCGACCGCGGGAAATACCATCCGCCGCCAAAAGTGCTTGGAGAGACTGCCGAAGACGACCTTGTCGATCACCCGGTCGGCGTTGAAGGTCTGGATCACCAGCGCGCGACGTCCGGTGAGAATCCCCTGTGGCGGACTGCCGTCTGCTGGCTGATGCAGGGCTACCCCGTCGACCAACACGCGATCGACCCAGCCCTTGAGAATCGCTGGTGGCGCAAACCACCAGACAGGATGGATCACCACGTAAGCGTCGGCCCAGCGGACCGCCTCCTGGTAGGTTGCCGTCAGAGGGTCATCCTTGCGGTCGACCTCGCCCGCGTTTTGCTGCCCCTCCTCCAATCGCAACACCGGATCGAAACCGTCCGCCAGCAGGTCCTGAGTCTGATATTCCATCCCCCGGGCAGAGAGATTCTTCTGCACGATCTCCAGCAGATGGTGGCAGAAGCTTTGGCGACGGCCGTGCCCGATCACCAGCAGCACACGAGGCGGACGGCTTGCATCGGAAGCATCGGGCATGTCGGAGACTCTCTTCGCTGTGCCGCCTCCGTGCCTGTTGCTCAGGCACACGCTCGGTCGGATGTCGGCTCCTGGGCGGCAGGGACAGGTTGCAGCATATCAGCCGGCCCCACCGAGTCCAAGCGAACAACGGGCAGCGATTCTCCCGATGCTTTTCCCAACGGAGCAGGCTCGGATTGCGGCGGTTGGGCAGCGACCGCTGGCCGCCGGAATCGTCGGCCGATCCCCAACTTTTGCAACCAGGGCCACAGCACGTGAGCATTGTCGAACAGATAGGGCCAGCGGAAATAATAACTCGTGAAGCACTTGGCATGCAGAGCCAACACTTCGTCGCGAGAGAGATGCTCGTACTTCATGACCGGAGTGTACATGTTGTACTCGGTGAAGCTGGCGTCGGAGAGCTTGTCTTTCATCTCCTCATAAAACGCGGTTCCCGGATACGGCGTAACAATGTTGAAGTTGGCGAACGTGGGATTGAGCCGCTTGGCGTAGTTCAGAACGTTGCGAATCGAGCCGTCCGTGTCGCTGGGAAATCCGATCATGAAACCGGCAACCGAGCGAATCCCCAACTCGCGGCACGTCGCGACGAACTGCTGCTGGCGGTCTCCCTGAATCGGTTTGCGTTTGTATTTTCGCAAGGTCTGGTCATCGGGCGTTTCAATGCCGACCGTGATGCTGGTGAGCCCCACGTCGCGCAAGGCCTCGAGCGTTTCGCGACGCAGCAGATCGACTCTCGTTTCGATGGAAAACTGAATCTTACGTGGCAACCGCCCCATCAACTCGACCAACTCCATCACCCGTCGACGATTCAAACCGAACAGCGGATCGCGGAACTTGAACGAACGAAATCCGTACTTCCTCATGCCATGCCGCATCTCGTCCACGATACATTCGGGGGAACGAAAACGCGTGCGATTCTCGATCACGATATACGGGCAGTAGTTGCAAGTAAACGTGCAGCCGCGGCTCTGCTGAATGAGCCCCGTGGGGAATTTTGTGAAATCGTAGCCTACGCGGAAACGGTGCGGCGAGAAGAGCGACCAGTCGGGAAATGGCAGCGTGTCAAGGTCTTCGACGCTCCCCACGTCGACAGTAGACGCGTTGGCAGAAAGCACTTCGTCCAACTTCCAGAGCAATTGCTCCGCTTCGCCGCGGACAATCGTTACGTCCAGGTCGGCAAACGCCTCGGGCATCGTGTGGCCCACCACACCGGTGACCAGAACCCGAGCGCCCGGCGACTGCTTCAAAACCTTCCGCATTGCTTCACGTTCCAGATCGAGCGTGATGATCGACGGATTGAACACGTACAGATCCGCGCCCGCGGGCACGGCATCTTCGCTGAGCTGCACGGTGTGCCCCAGCTTTCGGAAGACTCCGGCTAGATAGGCAAACTGCAGGGCCGTGGGCCGATAGTCGCGCAGAAACGCACGGCGGATGAGCTTCCCACGAATCCCGCCTTCGCCATGGTATTGGCCCATGCCAAAACCGCCGCCAAAGTCCTTGGTGACTTCCCCTTTGCGAGTATCCCATAAGACAACGTGCATCGGATTGAACTCCCTTAAGCTGCTCGCGAAGTAGCGCCAGCCCCCTGTTGATTTTCCGCAGATTTTTGAGAAGCGAGACGACCGGCGGGCGGCAAGCCATGCGTTGGCTGGTTGTCCTGACCACCCATCGCCGGTGTGTCTTCGGGCCAGTAGACGCCAAGGATTCCGCCCTTCTGCTGCCGGGAGACAATGCGAGTCATCCCTCCCCGCAGAAGCCGGTAGGTAATGCCGCGCCAGCGAATGTGCCGCGCCCCGACCGTGCTGAGGATCGCGGCCCAGTTGACCGCCATCGCCAACGGAGTGGCGAACAAATCGAACTGAATAGCCCGGGCCAAGGCTTGCCGGCGCGCAGGAAAGTACAGTTTCACCAGATCGCGACGGATTGTCGCCCGAAACATGCCCCACAGGTAAATGGCCGTGCAGGCCGTCGCTGGCATCCAGGCCCAGTTGACCCCAAATCCAAATGCCACCACTGAGGTCGCCAGCGCCGCCCAAAACCCAACCGTCATGATCGTCGTAGCCAGCAACGTGATTGCCCACAGGCCGGGCAGGTAATGTCGGCCGATCATGTACTGGCGACGCAAGAAATTGAACATCTCCCCCAGAGAGAGATCGATCGGCGAGGCGATCATGCACGCAGGCTCGAACTCGACCCGCAGCTTTTTCCCTTGAACCAGATTCGTGGCCACCAGATCGTCGGTCAACATGCCATCCCACACGTCGCGCAGCTCCAGTTGATCGAACCGATCACGACGCATCGCCCAGGAGCCTCCCCAAACCAAGTTCACCCCCCTGGGGCTGTACATTGATGCGGCCGTGGCATTGATACTGTGCAGCAGCAAGTTGGCCAGCGTAGGACGCTCCGGCATGAACCATCGATAGCCGGTGGTGATTCCGACCTCGGGACAATCGAGCCGCTTCACGAGACTTCTCAGCCACGACGGACTCGGGCGTGCATCGGAGTCGATGAACGCCAGAATCTCCACCTCCGCGTCGAGGCGACGGGTAGCGACCCGTAGGTTATGAACTTTCTGGCCGACGTCGGCCGCCATTCCCGCTACGACCAGCCTGGAATCGACGTGAGGGAACTCTGCCATCAAGTCGTGAATGATAGGACAAGCCGGGTCGCGATTGCTCTCGACAATGAAGACGAGTTCGTAATTGCCGTGGTCCTGAAGAAACAGAGGGCGCAGGTTCTCCTGCAATCCAACGTCGATTCCCTTACAAGGGGCAAACAATGCGATACGTGGACACGCCCTGACGTCTACGCGTTTTGCTGCGATTCCTTCAGACCGTCGGTTCGCACCCTGGAGACAGGCGCGCAAACGCTTTCGAGCAAACCTACGATGCTCCCACGACTGACAACCAAGCAGAAAGGTCACCAGCAACGCCAGTGCGGCAAGGACAATCGAAAAGGTCAACCACGAAGAGAACATGAATCACGACAGGGCGTTCTGAAAAGCAGAAGATCAGCGTTGGCTGATCCTGGAGGTTCAGAGGCGTACCTCGCGGTACGATCTCCAAACCATGCACTGTCTATCGGTTGGCATGAATCGGAGAATTCATGATTTTCGCCTTGAACACAGGATAGATTGCCCCCAGGAGATCGGTGTTCGCAATTACTACAAGCGAGGATCCAATCACTGTGCAAATCCGCACGCTAGCGAGTGCTATCGTGATATTATTCGCAGCTCTTGCTTCCTAAAATCGCTCGATCTCGGTAGGCCGCGAGGCGCTAGCCGAGCGCTCGGCTCGCGCCTCGCGGCTTACTGAAACTATAGCGCTGCCAGGATGTGGCTGACGAGCCAATGGCCCATTGCGTGCGGCACGTCGAATTGCCAGAGCAGTCCCGTGGGCGGCAGTACCGAAACACCTAACAGCCAGGCGCCGACGATTCGTGCCGTGCGGCGCAGCGAGTCGCCGCTGTCCGAGTTATGAGTGGCCGATTGCATGGCGATCCGTCCTCCATGTTCCTGGGCAAGCCCCCGAGCGTTGTCGCGACAAGTTGGATACGCAACGTGCCGCGCCCTGGTTCGCCTGGGTCAATGGAACGGAGCACTTCTCGAGTGCTATCACATGAAAAGGAGCACGCCACCGGCTAGGCCGCTCGGCGACGCCGCGGGCACATGCCAACCACCGCGGTCAACAGCAACAACGCGCTTGTCGGCTCGGGCACAGCTTGCGTGACGGCGGAGAGCGCCGTGACGCCGTTGCCCAGTTGCTGCTGCCAAATAAGGAAATCGAGGCCGTCGCTGATGCCGTCGTGATTGGCGTCGCTATCGCCGTTGATGCCGTAGTCGCCTTCCCACTGGGCCAGATCGTCGGCGTCGACGTCGTGGTCGCCATCGAAGTCGCCCGGCGTGTTGATCGTCAGATACTGATCAACCGAGAGGTCCTGAATCGTTTGGATCGTCCCGTCGCGCCACTCGATGCGCAGTTCGTCGATCTCGGTGGCCGAACCGAGCCCGAAATGAACGGGCAAATCGCTTTGATTGAACGTGCCGGCGTTGGTGTTTGCTTCGCGGCGAATGGTCCGCTCTTGCGGAGTGCCTTTATTGATGGTGGCGTAGAGCGCAGCCCCGATGCCGGTGGTGTTGTCCGTCGGACCCGAGAGCTTGATGTACATCCAGTGATTGCCGTTGGTCGAAGCGTTGCTGAGGAAGACTTGCTCGTCTGAGGAACCGTCCGTCGGCGCGATCAGATCCTGGTCGCCGTCCAGGTCGATGTCTCCCCATGTACTGTCGTAGGCGCCTTCGTTAGTGGCATTGATCCCCTCGCTCGCGGTGACGTCGGTAAAACTCCAATTGCCGTCGTTACGGTACAACTTGCGGGCAACGTCGTTGCCGTTCAAGGGTTTGTGATCGTGGAAGAACAGATCGAGATCGCCGTCGTTGTCGTAGTCAACCGCCCGACCGCCGTTCAGATCGCCAGCCGTATCGCTCAGCAGCGCGTTCCCGGTGATCGTATCGACGTCGGTGAACTGGTTGCCGCCGTCGTTGCGCCAGATCTTGCTCGGCTCTCCGTCGGCGCCGGTCATGTATAGATCGAGGTCGCCGTCGTCGTCGAAGTCAAGAAACTCCGACCCGTAGCTGGCGGCCATGAACTGAGTGCCGTTTGTGTCGGCAATGTCCACGAAGCTCAACGAGCCGGTATCCGCCAGTTGATTCTCGTAAAAGTTATTGCGGATGGGATTGATTCCAAAGCAGGTCGAAATGTAAATGTCCAGGTCGCCGTCGCCATCGGTGTCGCCGATCGCCATGCCGTAGGACTTCGTCCCAAAATCCTCTTGGAACCCGACGCTTGCGCCCACCGGCGTGAACGAGCCATTGGCGCCTTGCAGATAGATCTCGTGTTTCTCCGGTCCTTCCATCGCCAGGATCAGGTCGAGATCGCGGTCGTTGTCGATGTCGGCCCAGGCGACGTTCTGATGGAAACCCGGGTCGTCCAACCCGACGGCCACGCTTTCGTTCGTGAACCCACCCAAACCATCGCCCCGCAGCACGTCGCCACTCGCGCCGGAGGTATTCGATTGCCCGACGAACATGTCGATGTTGCCATCGCCGTTGTAGTCGCCCCAGCCGGCGCTCCACGACGAGCCCAGCCCGGCGGGCAACG
>CAXMSB010000144.1:0-4313 GCA_964195615.1 uncultured Granulosicoccus sp.
CCTGTCCGAGGACACGAATGTAGAGCAACATCGCTACGAGGCGGCCCTGGCTGCTCGGTCGGTCTAAGCGTTGGGATTCGTTTGGGTGGCCGCGGCGTTGACGTTTCCCGTGGTGGCGGTGTTCTGCACGCACGACGGGACAAGCCTCTGGTCTCTACGTTTCAACACCATGGCTTTCGTGACGCTTTCACTCATTCTGACGGCCCTTGTCCGCTGCCGAGGTCGTTTCACGGCCGTGGGGAGAATGACAGTCCATTGGCTCGAATACCTGCTGCCCGCCGAGTGCCCGCCTTGGGTCTTCCGAAGCCCCTGTGGGTACAGGGCGGATCGTCAGATCCTGTTGTATGCAACGGTCGCCATCTTGTCGATTCTGGCGCTACAAGTTCTCGGCGACACGATGTCGACGACAGATGGCAATGAGAATGTCGCGTTCCCATCGAGTTCTCTTCCCCAGGCAGTTGTCACGGCTACTTGGAGCGCCGTCTTCTGCGTCGTTCAAATCGCCGCCGCCGTTGCCATCGTAATCGGTCCCGTAGTCAACACGTTTTATGACCTGTTCGAACGAAATTGAAAGAAAGGCACAACCATGCGACAAACACTAGCGACACCAAGCAGTCTCTTCGACGGATACATTACCCGTCTTCGGCAGAGCCGGAACCGGCTGCAACGGCGGTCGGTTTACCTCGGCCAGATCCACCCACACGACTACCCGGTCCTGCTGGATTCGAGCCTGTTGTGCGAACACGCCCATATCCTGGGCGCTACAGGCTGCGGAAAAACGAGCCGCTCTCTGATGCCGCTTCAGATTCAGTTGATCCGTCAGGGCGCCGGCCCTGTCATCATTTTCGACCTCAAGGGCGACATGGCGCTTTTCAACACGGCTCGAATCGAGGCAGAGCGGGCCGGTCGCCAATTCAAATGGTTCACGAATATGGCTAACCGTTCGACCTACATCTTCAACCCATGGGACCCGGAGGTCCTGTCGAAGATGACCGTTGCGGAGATCCTGGGACTCGTGACCCAGTCGCTCAACCTCTATCACGGTGACGACTATGGCGCCGGCTGGTTCAGCGCCAACACCCGAATCCTTCTGAAACGTGCGATCGAGCAGACTCTTCATACCAAGGCCGTCACGGGGCGGTTGTTCGCTAAGGAGCCCCCGATTGAGTCGTACGGAGACTTGCACAAGATCCTGAAGAAGCTGGCCGCCGACAGCGACGAATTCAAGGCTGCCCAGCACCTGGCGTTTATTGTCGAACAACTGGCCAGCTATCCTCAACTCAATCTGGCGCCCAGAAGCAACGGCAGCGATCCGTCAGTCCATCACGCGATCCACATGCCGGAGGTGATTCGCCAGAAGCAAGTCATCTACTTCTACCTGCCGGGCGCGTTCGACACTTCCGCCGCCGGAGAAATAGTCCGGCTCGCACTCTACACGCTCCTGGCGGCCGCTCGCGACTACCAGGAAGAACACGGCATCCCGTGCCGGGCCGACGTGATCATCGACGAGGCCCAGGTTATCGTCGCCAAGAACATCGAGAACATCTTGGCCCAGGCGCGCTCCTACGGCGTCGCCTGCATCATGGCCCATCAATCCATGAATCAATTGAACCCCAGCGGCGGGGCCGACCTGCGGGAACTGTTCATGAATTGCACCACCATTAAGCAGTTCTTCACGGCCCGCGATCCGTGGCTGATGCGATACATTGCCGAGATGTCGGGCCAGACGAAGTACTACCGTCTCGGTTACGAGACGGGCTACGACCCGGTCGCCGAGAACGACGTCTCTCTCTGGAGAGCCAATTTCCACGACGGGCAGATTCGCGCCCAGGTGAGTGAGGAGTATGGCCCACGGTTGAGCACGGCCGACATTATCGATTATAGCCAGAATCCGGCAATGAGCATGGTCTCCATCGGGGGAGATTCGGCAATCTGCCCCTACCATGGCTGGTTCCCCATGCAGACCAGTTGGCCGATTTCGTACCGGGAATATTGCCGCCGCCAAAGCGAGATACCGTGGCCCGAGGACAACGACGAAACGATCACTGTCGCAAGCGACTGGCCGACCGACGGCGCCGGACCTGGTCGGGCGGCGTCCGATCCGGCCGTTTCCGCAGGCAAGCAACTACGCGAGATCCTCAAGGAGCTGCGTCCGACCGAGAAGCAAAATAACGACAGTCAAAAGGAGACATAGCGTGAGGACAGACGGGCCGCGAACGTAGCGGCCAAACGATATTTCTTTTCTTTCTCCCGCCACCCGAGAAACCAATACCCGGTGGCGTGTGAACGTCCGTGGATGTTTGCTCAAGCGGTCGTGACGTGTTCGCGATCCATTTTCGCCAGACGATTAGAAACAAATCGGCGTGTCCGAAGCGTTTCCTCGTCTGTTGGAGCGAGAGACCTCGTGTGGGTCTCTCGTTTTTTACCGTCTCTGCTTTTGCGGAGATACGGGTGGCTGGCCGTCCCAGCGGAGCCTTGACGTTTGCCTAACAGCAAATGTGACGGCTCTGTTGAGCCTTGTGTTCGAACGTTTCGAATGCATGTTTTTGCGAATGTTTGTCCGTGTGGTCGACTGGAAGTCGTTCCACGGAACCTACTGGAGGGCCAGGTTATGGCAATGATGCACAAAGATGAGTGTTACACGCAGTTGGCGCATTTCGAGAGCGGTAAAACGATGAGTCGGCGTATGCACCGAATGATGGTACAGCGGGAAGACGGCGAGATGGTCGAACTGACCGGACCCGATCTGCCTGACTGGATCGTTTCGTTCGCGGGAAACGGACACAAGGACTCGCATGAGGCCTACATCTATTCCCGAGAGGGTGCCTCCGCATTCACGCCGGAATTCCGGCCGAAGCGGCAGTCCTCTCTTCGCTGGCGATATCACGCCGATCCGTATTGGCCAACACGGAGAGATGTCATCCATATGGCAATCGGTCTGATTGCCATCGGCGTCTTGAAACTCATCGCCACAGGGTCTGTCTTCGGAGGATTCTGATGGAACGCATGACGGCTGAGCGTTTCGCTCTGCCGTCATGCCAGTATTTTGCCGCTGCCCGGGGACTCCACCCGTCCCCGGCAGCTTTTTGAACATGCCACACGGTCGCAAACGAAACAAGAGGACAAGAAAAATATGAGTGAAAACAGCCAACTGGCCCTTCTTCAAAACGCGCGGACGGCCCTTTCGCAAGTCGCGACGGTCGACGACGCCAGGGAGATTCGTGACAAGGCCGACGCCATTCGGCACTATGCCCGGCAGGCCAGGCTCGGACAGGAACTGGTTATTGAGGCCGCCATCGTCAAGCTTCGTGCGGAGCGTCGGCTGGGTCAGATCCTAGGCGACATGCAACTCGCCACGGGAGTTCGGGGAAACCAGCACGCCGAATCGCCCGGCGAGCCGAACGGCGCGCTCCTGAGCGAACTCGGCATCAATAAATCCGAATCGTCCCGCATGCAACGCATCGCCGAACTGGACGAGAAACTATTTGAGACGTACATCCAATCGGAAACCGAGTCCCGTTGCGAGCCAACCATCATGGGCGTCATGCGATTGGTCCGGGAGTCGAAACGGCCATCGTCGCGGGCGACCGAATCGCCGCCGGTCGACTACGAGTCATTCGCATCCATTGACGAACTGATCCGAGCCGATCGCCGATTCAAAACGGTTCTGATCACTCCGCCGTTTGACGTCCTTTCCTTCGAGCAACTCGAACGCGAGCGGATTCGAGAAGTTGTCGACGAGGATACAAACGTCTTTCTGTGGGCCCACCCTGACAGACTCATCGAAACGCTCGACTTGGCCGACTGCTGGGGATTGGGCTATCGGCGGGCAATCATCTCGATTCCGCCAAAGACGTTCATGCTAGAACAATCGCCACACCTGTTGCTCCATTTTCAGATTGGGGACGCGAAGCTGGTCGACACCGAGATCGCGTCGTGGATTCTCTGTCCCCAGCCGGATGACGTTGGCGTTCCCCTCGCCGTTCGGCGCGCCATTCAAAGGCGCGCCTCGTTACCGCTGCTGGAGATATTCGCCAAAACACGGCCGCCCAACAGCAACTGGACCGTCGTTGACTATCCGGCTCAATCCCCCATGACATAGGAGGCCGTTCCATGGAACTCTTGACTGTGAAAGAGGTCGCACGCCGTCTTCGTGTCAGTGCGTCGCTCGTCTATCAGTTGGTCGATTCGGGAAAGCTCGGTTGCCACCGCATCGGCAACGGACGCGGAGCGATCCGGATCTGTCCGGAAGATGTCGCCAATTACCTGCAAGCCTGTCGTGAAGACCCCTGCGGCAAACCTTATCAGGGGGC
>CAXMSB010000145.1:0-1925 GCA_964195615.1 uncultured Granulosicoccus sp.
CAGCATCAAGAGCATCGGCTCCGGTTACGGTGGCAATGCCCTGCTCGGCAAGAAATGCCATGCACTAAGGATTGCAAGCTGGCAAGCGAGGGCCGAAGGCTGGCTGGCTGAACACATGCTTATCGTCGGTGTCGAGAACCCGGAGGGTGAGACGCACTACCTCGCCTGCGCGTTCCCGTCTGCCTGCGGCAAGACCAACCTCGCCATGTTGATACCACCCGAGTCCCACCCCGGCTGGAAGATCTGGACCTTGGGCGATGACATCGCCTGGCTGCATCTCGACGACGAGGGCGCTTTGCGCGCCATCAATCCCGAGGCCGGATACTTTGGCGTCGTGCCCGGAACCAACATCAGCACCAACCAGAATGCGTTCGAGATGATCACGAGCGACACGATATTTACCAACGTCGGAATGACTGCCGACAATCAACCCTGGTGGGAGGACAAGAAGGCCGGTTCCCCCACTACTGATTGGCAGGGCCACGAATATAAACCGGGCAACGGTCCGGCCGCCCATCCGAACTCTCGATTCACGGTTTCGGCAAAGAGGAATCCGAGCTACTCACAACTGGCGGAAGCACCGGAGGGCGTGCCGATTTCCGCACTGGTATTCGGCGGGCGCCGCAAGGAACTCGCCCCCCTGGTTTATGAAGCCAGGAACTGGCAACACGGCGTACTGGTCGGCGCCAGCGTGGCCTCGGAAACAACCGCAGCAAACATCGGTGAAGTTGGCGTCGTGCGGCGCGACCCGATGGCGATGAAACCGTTCTGTGGCTACAACTTTGGCGACTACTGGGCGCACTGGCTGTCCTTTGCAGAAAAGTCCGACAAGCTGCCGAAAATTTTCCACGTTAACTGGTTCCGTCAGGATAAAGCCGGCAAGTTCCTGTGGCCCGGCTTCGGCGAAAACCTGAGGGTGCTGTGCTGGATCATCGACCGCTGCGAGAACCGCGTTGCGGGCAGAGAAACGCCGATCGGTTTGCTGCCCGATCCCGCTGACATCGATGTCAGCGGCCTCGACGTTGCAGAAGAAACGATGGAGACCCTGCTCTCGATTAACGCGGAGCAATGGCAGGAAGAGATGATATCAGTTGGCGAGTATCTGGAAGGATTCGGCGACCGCCTGCCGGACGAGCTGCGGCAGGAGCATCAGCGGGTCATGAATGCTATGAAGCAGGCTTGATCGTAGGAGCCCGGCCTTCCGGGCGATCTTCGTTAATCGACGGTGGTTGATCGAGCCTCGCAAACAATAGAGGGCGTATTCACCAAATACGCCCTCTATTGTTTGTCGCCCGGTAGGCCGGGCTCCTACGAAAGGTTGCTACAATTTTTGGGGTTACGAATAAGCGGAGTTCGTTCAACCCTCGCATATGAAATGAATCGCTAACGCCGAACCTTCCTTGGCAACGCGGCCGAGCCCGATGATCCCCTCGCCCACCAATTGCGTGCTATCCCGCCGCACGAAGGTCTCTTCGCCTTTGACAGTTTGCAGGAAAGTGCCGTTAGTGCTTTGGTCGATCAGCATAAATTTGCCACGGCGTTTTTCGATACGCGCATGCACGCGTGAAATGAGATTGCCCTTGACGACGAGATCGTTTTCGTCACCGCGACCCATGTTGATGTGCGTTTTCTTATCGGTGACTTCGACCTTCATGTCCCGAAAACTCAATACAAGCCGCGTACCGTTCTTCTTTTTGCTCTTCAACTCGAGCGTCGGCACCATGCTGGTCGCCTCATCGGGCTGCCACAGCAACTCGAACAGCGCGACTTCATCGAGCCGGCCGCGAACAGTCGCAATATCGATCTGCCGCGTCTGGGCCGCCCATTCCTCGGTCATCTGTTCGACGGTCACACCGGACATGACGATCTGTTTTGCTTTGGCCTGAGAGGTCATGCGGTTCGCCGTGTGTACGGCCGCACCGAAA
>CAXMSB010000146.1:0-6507 GCA_964195615.1 uncultured Granulosicoccus sp.
GGACAAACCGATTATCAGCGTCTCGGGCCTTCGCGGCGTAATTGGAACCAGTCTCAATCCGACCATCGCCATGTCCTATGTCGCGGCGTTCGCCAGCCAACTACCCGATGGCCCGATCGTCGTCACGCGGGACGGTCGAACAACCGGATCGATGATCGCCAGCGCCGTTATTTCTGCATTATCGGCTGTTGGACGTGATGTCTTGTATGGCGATGTCGCGGCAACGCCAACGACAGGCGTGCTGGTCCGGGGTGAGAAAGCCTCAGGCGGCGTGCAGATCTCTGCCAGCCACAATCCGCCCGAATACAACGGACTAAAACTTTTCGACCGCACGGGTCGAGTGATCCCCGCCGAGGCGGGCCAGCAAGTGATCGACCGCTATCGGGGCGAGCCGCCCCAATGGAAATCGTTCGACCAACTGGGCACGAGCCACACGATCGAAGACAGCACAACCGCCCACCTCGCCATGGTGGCCGCCATCTGCGACGTGGAGCGAATTCGCGCCCAGCGGTTTCGCGTCTTCCTGGATGCCAACAACGGCGCGGGCAGCGTGTTGGGGATCCCGTTGCTCGAAGAACTTGGCTGCGAAGTGACGGCGCTGGGGTCCGAGCCCGACGGCCAGTTCGGCCATCCGCCGGAGCCGACTCCCGAGAATCTCGAAACCATGCTGCCGCTGGTCGTGGCTTCGGGCGCCCAGATCGGCTTCTGCCAAGACCCCGATGCCGATCGCCTCGCGGTCGTCGACGAAACGGGCCGCTACGTCGGCGAAGAATACACGCCGGCGATGTGCGTCGATCACGTCCTGCGGCAAACACCGGGTCCGATCGTGACCAACTGCTCGACGAGCCGCATGACGCAGGACATCGCTGAGAAATACTCGGTGCCGTTTCATCGATCGAAGGTCGGCGAGGCCAACGTCGTCGACCTGATGCTGGCCGAAGGGGCCGTTCTCGGCGGCGAGGGCAACGGCGGCGTGATCGATCCCCGCGTTGGCTTGGTGCGCGACAGCTACGTCGGCATGGCCCTGTTGCTCGACGCCATGGCCGCTCGTGAGTTACCGATCAGCGCGCTCGCCGACGAACTTCCACGCTACGCGATGCACAAAATGAAAGTCGACCTCGCCATCGACAGCGTGCCGACGGCCCTCGACGCGTTGGAAAAACATTTCACCGAAGCCACGCCCGACCGGCTCGACGGCCTTCGTCTCGACTGGCCCAGCAAGTGGCTGCTGGTGCGGGCGAGCAACACCGAACCGATCGTCCGCGTCTTCGCCGAAGCGCCCACCGCAGACGAGGCACGCGAGGCCTGCCTGGCCGCGGCCGAGGTACTCGGGTCGCTCTAAGCCATGGCCTGAATGCGACCTGCCTGAACCGCACCGGCGACGACGTCAATAAAATAGCCGCAGGCGGCCCGTCCGTGCGGCACTTCCACGGGCGCGTAGCGGCACGAGGTTCCGATGGCCAGAGTGGGGTCGTCCTCCAGCGGCGATTCGACCAGCACGCGCAACCGCTTGCCTGCGAGGCTCGAAAAATACTTGTCGCGTAGCTCCGCTTCCAGTCGGCCCAACTCCCGGCCCCGCTCTTGCTTCACCTTCTTCGGCAACTGCTCGGGCAAGTCGGCCGCGGGCGTGCCGCGACGGGCACTGAACGGAAAGATGTGCATCTTGGAAAACCCAACCTGGCGGGCCACCTCGCAGGTCTCAAGAAACTCGACGTCCGTCTCGCCGGGAAAGCCGACGATGACGTCGGTCGTAATCGCCGGCTGGTCGAGCCTTTCGGCAAGCATCTGGCAGCGATCAATGAACCGCCTGCTCCCCCACCGCCGCCGCATCCGTCGCAGCACGCTGTCGCTGCCGCTCTGCATCGAAATGTGCAGATGGGGGCAGATCTTCTCGCCATGGTCCGCCATCACGTCGATCAACTCGCGAGTGACCTCAGTTGCTTCGATGCTGGAAAGTCGCACACGAAAGTCGCCTGGCAGCTCGACGATGTCTCGCAGTAGGTGCGACAGTCGGGTCCACTGCTGCTTCGGCAGTTTGCGGTTCCAATCGACGCCGTAGTGTCCCAAGTGAATGCCGGTGAGCACCACTTCGCGGTAGCCGTTGTCGACCAACCGCCGCACTTCGTCGAGAATGTGCGCGAGCGGTCGACTGGTGAGCTGCGGCCGCACGTGGGGGATAATGCAAAAACTGCAGCGGAGCATGCAGCCGTCCTGCACCTTTACATAGGCCCGATGCCGCCGGCCGAACCCGGAGATGCCGGTCGGCACGTCGGTCACGCCAAATCGGCCCATCAAGTCGGGCAGTTCCCGTTTGTCGGTCAGCACCTCGGTGACGTTGGGCAACTGGGCCACTTCGGCGGGCGCTCGCGTAGCGTAGCACCCCATCACCACAATCTTGCTCGCCGGATTGTCGCGGGCCAACCGACGAATGATCTGCCGACTCTTGCTGTCGCCCTCGGAGGTAACCGTACATGTATTAACCACGCACAAGTCGGCCGCCTCGGCATCAGCGGCATCCTCGTAGCCGATCCCCAGCAGACCTTCGCGCAGGTACTCAGTCTCGTACTGGTTTACTTTGCAGCCAAGCGTATAAGTCTTAAGCTTCATCAATCCCAAATCCTAAATCTGAAATCCCAAATCACTCGACCGCTTCGATCGTGCTCCACATCGACCCACTGCTGCCTTCCAGGTTGTCTTTGCCGTAGGCGTGGATCTGATCGCGTTTTAGCTCCGCGTGTTCCAGGGTCGTGGTCAACACGACCGCTCGGCCGTCGGCGTCGACCTGCTTGGCGATCTTCACGCATCGCTCCTTCTCGTGGCCGAACAGCTCGCGGAGCATCTTTTCGACGTAGTCGAAAGTGTGGTCGTCGCTGTCCCAGAGCAGCACGTTGTACCGCGGCTGACGCTGGGCCTGGCGCTCGGCCTGTCGCTGCTTCTTAGGGGCGACCGTGACGTCGCCCTCCTCCTGAGGGTCTTGAAATCCAGCCATGTGGTCTGCTTCGCTTCTCGTGGTTGAGGTCGCGGATGTCCCAGGTGGTACAAACGTGGGTTCCCCATTATATTGGACGCCCCGGGTGAGAGGAAACTCCTTCGCCCCGCGAATGCAGCAGAAAAACGTCCGCCGCCTGTATTTGCTTGCCAAATCCATCGTTTGCCTTCCCAGAAAAAACCTTCCCCCTGCCAGCACCCACCGTGACCGCTTCCGCCCCAGCCAATCCAGCCTTGCGACAGGTCCTGCAGTTCGTTGACGAGCATCGCCAACAGTTCCAGGACGATCTGGCAGAGTTGCTGCGCATTCCCAGCGTCAGTGCCGATTCGGAGTTCCGCGGCGACGTGCGGCGGGCGGCCGATTGGTTGGTGGAGCATCTCACCCAGATCGGCTTTGCCGTCGAGTTGGTCGAGACGGCCGGCCATCCGATCGTCTATGCCGAGTCGCCCCCTGTGGCCGGGGCGCCGGTGGCGCTGCTCTACGGCCACTACGACGTGCAGCCGCCCGATCCATTGGACCAGTGGATCAGCCCCCCCTTCGAACCGACCGAGCGCGACGGCAACCTCTACGCCCGCGGCGCTTGCGACGACAAGGGGCAGATGCTGACCCACGTGAAGAGTCTGCAAGCCTGGTCCCAAGTCGCTGAGCAGCTTCCCCTGCAAGTAAAACTGGTGATCGAAGGCGAGGAAGAGGTCGGCAGCGAACATCTCGAAAGCTTTCTTGCCGAGAACACCGACAAGCTCGCTTGCGATTGCGTCGTGATCAGCGACACGAGCCAGTTCGCCCCGGGCGTACCGGCGATCACCTACGGCCTGCGGGGCATCGCTTACTACGAGGTGCATCTCTCGGGTCCGAACCAGGACTTGCATTCCGGCGTGTTCGGCGGCGGGGTGACCAATCCGGCCAACGCGCTCGCGCACATGCTCGATGCAATCGTTGACGGCGAGGGCCGCATCCAGGTGCCCGGCTTCTACGACGACGTCGTGCCGATCTCCGAGCGCGAGCGAGAGGAGTGGCGCAGTCTGCCATTCGAGCAAAAGGCCTACGAATCGCAACTCGGCGTCGAGGGCGTGACCGGCGAAGTGGGCTTCAGCACGCTGGAGCGGCGCTGGGCGCGGCCTTCGTTCGACGTCAACGGACTCACCAGCGGCTACCAAGGCGAAGGGGCCAAGACCGTGCTGCCTGCCCAGGCGTCGGCCAAGTTCAGCTTCCGACTGGTGCCCGACCAGGACCCGCACAAGATCACCGCCAGCCTGCGTTCGCTGCTCGAACCACTCGTGCCGCCCGGCATCCAGATGGAGTTGGTCGAGTACCACGGCGGGGCGGGGATCGCTTTTCCGCTGGAAAGCCCCTACTTGGAGGCAGCAGCCGATGCGATTGAAACCGGTTTCGGCACCCGGCCAGTCTTCATGAAGGAGGGCGGGTCGATCCCGATCGTCAGCAGTTTTTCTGAACGTTTGGAGGCGGACGTGCTCTTGTTGGGTTGGGGGCAAAACGACGACAATCTTCACAGTCCCAACGAGAAATTCTCGCTGGCCGATTTCCACCGAGGCATTCGCGCCAGCGCGGCCCTCTGGGATCGGCTGGCCGCCATCAAGAAAAAGTGAGTAGCAGCTATGCTCGACAAGAAATTCATCTTGGATAACGCCGAACTCGTGCAGCAGAACTGCGAGCATCGGGGCGTGAAGGCCGACGTAGCACGCTTCGTAAAATTGGAAACCGAGGGTCGGCAACTGCAGCAGCAGATCGAAGACCTGGCTCGTCAGGCAAATGTCGTTAGCAAGTCGATCGGCAAAGCCAAAGACGACGCCGAACGAGAGCAACGCAAAGAGGAGGGCCGCGAGCTGCGCGAGCAGAAGGATGCTCAGCAAGCGGAGTTGGATCGACTCGCGGCCGAGGCCGGAGCCATCTACCGCAGCATGCCCAATCTGACGCACGCCGAAGCGCCCATCGGCGACGAAGCCCGCAGCCGCGAAATCCGCCGTGGTGAAATCGAAGTGCGCCGGTTCGGCTTCCCCGTGCTCGACCACGTCGAGCTCGCCCAACAGCACGATCTGATCGACTTCGAAGGCGGCGCCCGCATCGCCGGCAACGGTTTTTATTTCTTGAAAAACGAGGCGGCCTTGCTGGAGCTGGCTCTGCAGCAGTACGCGATCGAGCTGTTGATCGGCGAGAGTTTTACTCCCATGATCACGCCCGACGTGGCCCGGGGAGAAATCCTGCAGGGCATCGGCTTTATCCCCCGTGGACCGGAAACGCAAATCTACAGCATCGAGAATCATGATCTCAACCTCGTGGCCACGGCCGAGATTACGCTCGGCGGCATGTACCGGGGCGAGGTGATCGATGCCGACAAGCTGCCGATTAAACTCTGCGGCGTCAGCCACTGCTTCCGCACCGAGGCAGGCGCGGCGGGCCGCGCTTCTCGGGGGCTCTATCGGGTCCACCAGTTCACGAAGGTCGAGATGTTCGCCTTCACGCTGCCCGAACAGAGCGAAGACATGCACAACTACCTCTGCGACCTGGAGTGCCAACTGTTCGACGGGCTGGGCATTCCCTATCGCGTGATCGACACGGCGACCGGCGACCTGGGCGGGCCCGCGTATCGCAAGTTCGACCTGGAAGCCTGGATGCCCGGCCGCGGCAAGAGCGGCGAGTATGGCGAGGTGACCAGCGCCAGCAACTGCACCGACTACCAGGCCCGCCGCCTCAACATTCGCTACAAAGTAAAAGGCGAAAAGGGCACCCACTTCGTCCACACGCTCAACGGCACTGCCGTGGCAATCAGCCGAGCGCTAATCGCGATCCTCGAAAACTGCCAACAGCCCGACGGCACGATCATCGTGCCCGAGGCCCTACGCAAGTGGATTGGCAAGGATCGGATTGGGTCGACGGAGTAGGCGGGTGGTCAGTTGTCCGTTGTCAGTTGCAACGGGCCACAAGGCGCAGCGGGTGACACGCCGCATGAGCCGTAGGCGCTAGCCACGGGTAACGTAGCGGCAAAACGTTGCCCGAGTTCACCCGAGGCTAGCGCCTACGGCTCACGTGCCTGAGTGTAACACCTCGGCTCACCCAGCGAGCTCCATTGATACGAATCGTTGGCAGGAATTCAGCAATGATTCTTGGCCGCCCCGGAGAAGGTTTCTCGCCAAGGCGCTAAGGCGCAAAGCAAGAGTCTATTCTTTGCGCCTTAGCGCCTTGGCGAGAGATACATTCCCATCGCCGCTGAAGTGTTTTGGTGAAAGCCCTATGGGCTCACGCAAGGCCACCTGCTCTGCTTGTGGATACCTTGCTGATGCTAAATGGCCCGACGTGATGAACACAGACACCAAACCCCTGTGTCTTGCCCAGAAGAGTGTTACCCAATGCAAGATGAGCTGAGCCAATTGAACAACCCTGTCTGCCGAGAACTCTACGAGCGGCTTGTCGCCCGAGGAAAAAGTGCCCCTGCCGCCTACGGAGCCGTGGCCCGCAAGCTTGTTCAGATTATCTATGGCGTGCTGAAAAATCAAACAAAA
>CAXMSB010000147.1:0-2123 GCA_964195615.1 uncultured Granulosicoccus sp.
GCATCGCGGTTTCGGGTCATGGCGTAGAGATTGCACATATCCCTGCCTTGTCCTCATCAACAATCGATCAAAGGCGGCGACTCGCTTTCCGAGCACACTTTCGCGAATCGCCAGCGCGCGTATGTGGGAGGCCTCGGCCTCGCTCAACCGGCCCATTTTCTCATAGACCATGCCGGGGTCGTTGAGGGTGGAGGCCACGTCAGGATGGATCGGCGACAGAGCCTTTTCCTGGATCGCCAGTGCCCGCTTGTAGGATGTCTCGGCGTCCCCATTGCGAGCTTGCCGCGCATACACGTCGCCCAAAGCGTAGAGAGTATCGGCCACGCTCCGATTACTCTCGCCCAGGGCCTTCTCACGGACCGCCAGCGCGTGCCGCAACAGCTCCTCCGCCTCCACATATTGTGTGAGTTTCCCGCGGAGGACGCCGAGATTGTGGAGGACCGCGCCGTAGTTGGCGTGAGCCTCCCCAAATCGCGCCTTGACTGCGGATTCAAGCCCCAGAGCTTCGTTAAGAGCCGCGCCATAGTTGCCAGCGCCATAGAGTTCCAAGAACCGTTGTTGGATCGCGCTGATGTCGTTCGTCTGAGCAACGGACGAGACTGGTGCTAATCCCGTCGCGAAGGCGAATGTGAGAATGAATGCCGTCGTTGTTACGCACTGTCTTCGGGTCATAGCCTTCCCCCAGCAGCGAAGATGCAATATTTCCAACCTCAAAGAGAAGCACATCCGACTTCCCACGAAGGGTTCAGAACCGATTGCTGACGGATCGCGGCCGGCGCGTTTCGCCGCTCGCGTGCAGCAGAAAATTCATCAGACCTGCGGCAGCTCGCGGCTGCGACTCTCTCCGCGGTCGCCGCTGACCTCGCCACGCGTGCTGGCCTGGACTGCCCCACAAAGCGGTAACAGTCTCTAAGTTAGAATCCGGTGTTCGTTCGCCAGCATCTGGACTGGCTGACACTCTCCTTGCTGCACAAATTCAGATCGAATTTGAACAGGTGTGGTCGTGCACAACTCGTTCCCGAGCTACTATAACCGGCCAAACGAGCACATCCCTAAGGCGTTAGGTCGATGCTGTGGAGGAGGTCTAATTCTCGCCAACACGCTTGATTGTTGGCACCGTTGTGTCGTCAGCAGACCTAAGCGACACACTCACCTCTGACGATGGGCGGGTCCTTCTGGTGTCGACGACGATTTCAGCAGATTTTATGCACACGGGAATCCGCGGAGAAAACGTCTGCTTGATTGCAAAGGTTCCATCGTTGTCGCGGATCGTGACATTCGCTTCGCCTCCGGCAAGTTTCTCCAGCTGAGCTTTTCCGCCGACCTTGGCAAGGTCTTTCTGTTTCAACCGGTAGCTCACCGAACCCGCCTTCACGGTCTCGCGCACAAGGAAATACTTGCTCCCACGTCTGAGCGTAATATTGGCCTTGAACCAGTCGACGATATGATCGTCGACCTTATCGTCGATAACCTCGGCGACGATGTTTTCTACGGTGATGTCGACTGACATCTTTTTCTTGAAGTCGGCGGAACCACTTGACGTCAGCCCGGGAAGAACCTTCTCAAGAAGGTTGAATGACAGGCCCACGCTCGAAGCCTGCGTATCGCTCAGGGCGTAGTTAGAGATGGGTACTTCTTTCCTAAACCCATCCATAGCCATAACCGCGGTGTCGGTGCTGAAATCCTTGACCCGGTAGTAGGTGCCGTTCTTATCAAGACGGTAGATAGATCCGGCAGGATCGAGGCCATTGGGGACCAGCGGACATTGGTAGCCCTTTGGCAGTCCGGGAACGAAATCCGAAGGGTTCGGGGCCGTAATTGCGCCCGTGACAATAGGATTTGGCTTGGTTTCACAGCCGGAGAGCGCCAAGACCGCAACTGAGAGACCAGCAATCGGTGTCCATTTTCCCATCTCTCTTCAACACCGCGATTCGTGCCCCCCGGCAACTCAGTGTGCCCCGCAATCCCCAGAACAGTTGGTAGAGAGCAAACCCGAGGAGCGCGAGCTGCGCCTCAGATTATCGACGCACATCAAGCGCCTGCGCACGGGAGCACGGACCCACCCTGGTGCTCGACGAGGCGGTACCAGCCTCCAATTTAGAATGGAGTGCAGCTTCGTCTCT
>CAXMSB010000148.1:0-3378 GCA_964195615.1 uncultured Granulosicoccus sp.
GTCGGAACCAATCCAGTAGCGAAACGACCAGCCACGCCGTACCGAAAGTCAGCAACAGTGGCAACGTCGGACGAGCCACCACCCACCGTCCCGCAATCGCCACCGCGAAGAGCCAAGGCACGGCGACCAATGTCGCGCCGCACAGCACTGTCCCGCCCAAGTTTGCCGAAGCTGCCTGCCGGAGTTCGCCGCGCAGCGTGTGAGCCCAGGCCGTGGTCGTTCCACAGGCGGGGCAAGGGTGTTCTGTCCACTTTTGGAAAAAGCATGGAGTTAGTCCCAATTGCTCGTGCGTGCCGTAACCTCGCGGATCGGGCTCGAGCCGACGGGCGGTAATCAGGAGCACCAGTCCCAGAATCCCCGCGCTGGCCAGCACAAGCCGAGTGGCCGGTTGCAATTTCGCAGCGGATGGAGTCGTGGGTTGCGTCACTCAGTCGTTCGGTGAAAAGCGGGGCGAACGATAGCTCATCGGCTTCTGGCCGGCAAGAGGAATGCCGAGCGTGCTAGCTGTTCGAGGCTGCCAGCGATTCTAGCTCGGGCAGTTCGCTCTCCGTGACGCAGAGCCGTTGGATCGAGACGGCCTTGCCCGTGTCGGTGTCGACTTCGACCAGCGTGCCGCTGAGGCGAATGTCGCCGTGGGCCACTTCGAACTGGGTCGGGTTCGCGGTGAGCCGCGTTTCCATAACACGGTCGATCCGCCGTCCGATGATGCTTTCAAAGGGTCCGGTCATGCCGACGTCGCATTGAAATGCGGTGCCGCCTGGCAACACGCATTCGTCGGCCGTCGTCACATGGGTATGCGTGCCGAGTACGGCCGAGACTTTGCCGTCCAGGTAGCGGCCCATCAACTGGGCTTCGCTGGTGGCTTCGGCATGAAAATCGAGGAACCGCACTTTCACCTCGCTGGGGATCTCTGCCAACACGCGATCGGCGGCACGCCACGGATTGTCCATTGGATTCATATAAAGTTGCCCGAGCAGACAAAACAGCGCGACCGGCGTGCCGTCGCGCGACTCGACGACCGTCCATTTCGGACCGACCGCTTCCTCGGGCAAGTTGGCCGGGCGGACGATGTTGCCCTCCTTCTTCAGCACCGAATAGATTTCTTTGCGGCGGTAGACGTGGTCGCCGAGCGTGATGGCGTCGATTCCCGACTTAATCAGTTCGCGGTAGATGTCAGGCGTGAGTCCCGAGCCGCCCGCCGCGTTTTCCGCATTGGCGATCACTAGATCGAGTTGGTGCCGCACGACCAAGCCGCGAACGGCCCGTGTCGCGATGTCGCGACCCGGACGTCCGACGATGTCGCCAATGAATAGCAGTCGCACGAGAGGAGTACCAGGCTGGAGAGAGTTTAATGAGCGGTTTCAGTGAAGCGGGTTTCACGAATCAACGTGACTTTGATTTCGCCAGGGTAGGTGAGCTGCTCTTCAAACGCCTTGGCAATGTCGCGGCAGATTTTTGCGGACGATTCGTCGGAGGTGTCCGTGGCGCTGGCGATCACGCGAACCTCGCGGCCCGCTTGGATCGCGAAGGCCTGTTTCACACCGGCGAAGCCGGAGGCGATTGTTTCGAGCTCTTGCATCCGCTTGATGTAGCGATCGAGTGTCTCGCGCCGCGCGCCGGGACGCGAGGCGCTGCATGCATCGGCTGCGGCGCAGATCACGGTGTAGGGCATGTCGGGGCGGATGTCGTCGTGGTGGCCCAGCGCGGCATGCACCACTTCAGGGCCTTCGCCGAATCGTTTGAGCAGATCGGCGCCGATCTTGGGATGTCCCCCTTCCATGTCGTGGTCGGCCGCCTTGCCGATATCGTGCAGCAAACCGGCCCGACGAGCCAGTTCGCCGTCCATGCCCATTTCTTCGGCCAACATGCTGGTGATGAACGACACTTCGATAGAATGTCGCAACACGTTCTGACTGTAACTGGTGCGATACTTCAGCCGACCCAACAGCTCGATCACCCGTTGGTGCAGCCCGAACACTTGTGCTTCCTGCATCGCCTCCTCGCCGTGGCGACGAATCTCAACGTCGACTTCCTTCTCCGTTTCGGCGACCAGCTCTTCGATCCGCGAGGGATGGATTCGGCCGTCGGCGATCAGTTTGTTGAGCGCGATGCGGGCCACTTCGCGACGGACCGGGTCGAACGCGCTGACGATTACCACGCCGGGCGTGTCGTCGATGATGACGTCGACTCCGGTGGCTTTTTCCAGCGAACGAATGTTTCGCCCTTCGCGGCCGATGATTCGGCCCTTCATTTCGTCGTTGGGAATGTCGACGGTGCTAGTGGTCGATTCGGCCGTGTGCGCCGCGGAGAAACGCTGGATCGAAGTGATCAGCATTTCCTTGGCTTTGGCGTCGCACTTTTCGGCGATCTGCTTTTCGTAGCGAAGGATCGTGGCTCCCTGTTCGCGAACCAATTCCTTTTCCAGCCGTTCGAGCAGCTTGGCTTCCGCGTCCTGAGGGCTCAATCCGCTGAGCTGATGCATGGTCTGTCGTTCGAGGTCCAGCAGGTCGTCCAACTCCTTTTGGTGTCGGTTTGCGTCGTCGAGCTTCTCGGCGAGTCGGCGTTGATTGTTCTCGACCATCTTCTCCTGTTTCTGGAGCTGATCGGTGCGTTGCGACAGGGCGTCTTCCGATTTGTCGAGGTGGCGTTCGCGTTCGTGAAGCTGTTGGCGGATCTCGTTGTTTTCGCGTTCGAGCCGATTCTTTTCTTTCAGGGCCATTTCTTTGGCTTCGACGGCGGCTTCCTTGCGGAGCGTGGCGACCTCGACTTCGGCATTTTCGATGATTCGGGCCGCCTCTTTATCGGCGTCGCGACGTCGCAGGTAGTCGAGCAGCTTGACAATGCCCATGCCCATCACGGCAGCCGCGAAAGAGATGCCGGCGACATGCCAGACGGTGATCTCTGCCAGCAGTGGCGGCGGAGCCAAAGTAAAGAAGTTTAGCAGCGATGCCATGAGAGTCCTTCCAAGCGATAGCTTAACTCTATCTCTATTGGTGTTGTCGCGTCTCGTCGGACCGCCACACGATGCGTTTGCATCACGTGCGCTGGAGAAGAGAGTCGCCAAGCCAGAGAGCGACAGGGCGGCAGCTAGTCAGAACCAGCGCAACACCCTTCGTGCGATCAACGTGTTCGCCATTGAGCAAGTGGGCAGCCGGAACACCATGGCCCCGAACACCGTAGCACGGCGTGCCACACACTTGCCTATCGCAACGATTGCCAGGACAATAAAGGAGACCTCGGCACCGAGTAGCTTTCTGCCCAAAGATACCGTCGGTCTACATTAAGCCCACCGCCCTTGGCTCTTGCAGGCACAAGTGGGCTGGCTTTGCTCCGGTGTAAGATCGGAAGAGCGTCGTGTAGGGAAAGAGTGTTTATAAC
>CAXMSB010000149.1:0-5772 GCA_964195615.1 uncultured Granulosicoccus sp.
GAAATGATAGGTGCCGAGATAGACCCAGCCCTTGCCGACCTGGCGGTGGTCGACGCGTATCTCGGTGACTCCGCCGGCACTGTCGTTGATCCGATAAAGCTGATCGGCGCGGTTGCTGGAGTCTAGCACCCAGGTATAAACGGGATAGAACCCGGCCTCGGGAATATTGGGCGTGTAGGTGGCCGTTGCCGTTTCCGTAGCGTTTGTCAGCGAGAATCGATACGACACGCTATCGTTTACGGCACCGTAGTCTTCATCGTAGTAGACGCTATTGATGCTGTTTGACCACGACCCCGCCCAGGTTACTCCTGGCGAATCGTTGTCGAGCACGACTTCGTTAAGCTGATGGCCGACCGGTCGCATGGGAACCACCGTCGCCCCAGCACGGAGCAAATAGTCGGCGTAAACGGTCATCTGATCCTGATTGCCGAAGTCCTCGACGATTTCATTGTTGTCTCCACGGTCGGTTGCCCAACGATTGAGGGCATCGCTCCATTGCCAGCCGTGTCCCGCGGAGGTGAACACGATCTTCCCATCAAGCTGGCCCGAGGGCTGAGCCACGGAATCGATTAGTCCCTCGCCCGACAGCACGATGCGGGGTTCCAATGGTTCATAGGCCAGCGATTTTCCCCAATGCGTCGGGCGAGAGGATTTGCTTGAACCGGTCCCGAGAAGCGCATTCTTGGCGCGTCTCCAAAAGCCTGTGGATTGATGCTTCATCTGTCCCAACGAAAGGCGACTCTACGGAGCGACCGCAGAGTCTGGGTGAGTGATTTCGGAAGAATGACCACGAATTTGGCTTCTGCCTGCCAATTTCATTGTTCGTGAACAACACAGTCGGTCATCCCGCCGGTGGGTAGCTCGGGCGAGTGGCTATCTTGCCACCACCCTCGATTATACCAACAAGTGCGTGGCTGGAAAGCAAATGGCCTCGTCTGCGCATGAATTACAACCGGCTGCGCAAATCGATGGTTTCATGCCCTTTATCCTTCTATGGTTCCCTTTGTTTTCGCCTCATGGTATGAGATACTGGAGGTCAGTTACCTTGTATATGATTCTCTTGAAAGTTCTTTTTTTGAATTGCTGCAGCGGATGAGGAGCAATTCAAAGAATTCCTGTTTCTGACAACCCGTGAGTCTGGCCGTGAGTCATTCGAAAAAAAAACGCGAGGCTGGTTTCACCCTGGTAGAGTTGTTAGTCGTGATCGCGATCATTGGCGTGTTGGTTGCGCTACTGCTCCCCGCAGTGCAGGCTGCTCGCGAGGCGGCACGACGTGCGCAGTGCCAGAACAACCAGCGGCAAATGGCTCTGGGTCTTTTCAACTACGAATCGGCCCATCAAGTGTTGCCCCCCGCGTTTCAGTTTCCTGAGGGGCAGAATCCGGCAACGACCACAAAGATTGATATCAATTGGGTCATCTCCATTCTGCCGTTTTTTGAACAACAAGTCCTTTTTGATTCGTTCGATTTCAAGCAGGACATTTCTGCCAAGATCAACGAAGTACCACGCAGTCAGTTGCTCAGTTCGATGCTCTGTCCGTCGGACGAGAACAACCAGCAACCGCTTAACACCGAACCGAGGCCGACTGACGGGGCTCCGCGCAGGCTTGGCGACAATTGGGCCCGGGGAAATTACGCCTGCAATGTAGGGAACGGCCCCATGATCAGAAACTGGCCTCGTGGAATATGGGGCCCAGATTCATTTGGCTGGAGTGGGCCCGACAGCCACCTCATCCGCGGCGTGATGGGGCCGAATGTGGACTCTTCGCTGAAGTCGATTACCGATGGGCTGTCCAATACGATGATGCTAGCCGAGATCCGCGCGGGCTTGAGCGAGAAAGATCGCCGTGGCACTTGGGCGCTTGGTTCGGCCGGCGCATCGGTCGTCGTTTGGCACGGCTCTGGTGGCGACGCCAATGGACCCAACGCTTGTTTTTCGCGCGCGGACGACGTCGCAGGGTGTGAGGCTCGCCTGCAAAGTGATTATCAACAACAGTGTATGTCTTGCTTTGATGGAGATGAATGGAACGACCAGGCGGCACCTCGAAGTACTCATCCGGGTGGGGTTCATATCGGCATGGCCGATGGCAGCGTCCGCTGGATCAACGATACGATTGAAACGACCGGCCGTTATGGCCCTTGCTGCTCCGCCTGGGATTACCTTATCTTGAGTGGCGATGGACAAATCGTCGGTGATCTCAACTAACGGTTTTATAGCAGGTGAGAACGTTACCACTTAACGGGCTGCCTGTTCAGCATAAGGGTCTTTGTTTTTTTGGGTTAATGGACACCAGTAGTGACAGGGCTATGCACATTTCTATAGTCGGTCGAGGTCGTGCCGGAGGAGTTTCTATGCAGAAGGTCGCCTGCCTGTTAGTCTTGCTGCTGCCGATTGCCGGTTGTGGCAATCAAGGCCCTTCCATGGGGACAGTCACCGGGAAAATAAGCTACGCCGATGGCTCAAACCCCAAAGGCGGCATTGCCGTGATTCGCTTTGAGGTGGCCTCTGACTCCTCGACGGAGCTTCGAAAAGCGGCTTCGGCCGATATCGAGCCGGACGGAAGCTACGAGTTAATGACGATCCGTCCCGGCGACGGGGCCTATTACGGAGAGTACGACGTCGTCTTCACCATCCAGAAGTCGTATCGCGATTCCAAGCCGCTTGTCGCGGAGAAGTACACCTTGGCCAGCTCGTCGCCTTTTCAGCGAACGGTTGATTCACCAAGCCACGTGTTCGATTTCGAGATCGAAAGATCGCAGTGACCGTTCTCCTCTCAGCCGAGCGCTCGCCTGCTCATGGAATTCAAGCAATTGCGCAAATCGATGGTTTCGAACCACAAATTCTGCTCTCGTTCTCTTCGATTTCGCCTCGAGGTGTGAGATACTGGACGTAAGTTAAGTACTTTCAGTTGCTCATGGGGTCTCTTTTCGAATTGATAAGGCAGCCCAGAACTGAGAGCCATCAATCCGATCCTGGACAGACGAAGAGCTGTTCAAAGAAATCCTGCTCCCAACAACCCAATAGAGTCAGGTCGTGAGACGCTCGATTAGAAAACACGAGACTGGTTTTACCTTGGTCGAACTGTTGGTCGTGATCGCGATCATCGGCGTTTTGGTAGCCCTGTTGCTGCCGGCGGTGCAGGCGGCCCGTGAAGCGGCTCGGAGGTTGCAGTGCCAGAACAACTTGCACAATCTCGCCCTGGCCGTACTGAACTATGAAAGCAGCAAGGGCGCGTTGCCTCCCTCGACCGATGCTCCGCTTACCGGCCCGAACCAGAACAAAGTAAATCTCCGCTCGGGCTCTCAGTTCAGTTGGATAGTACGGATCCTTCCCTTCCTTGAGCAACAGCAACTCAACGACCGGTTTGATCTCGACTTGTCAGTCATCTTGCAGGACAAAACGGCATCACCCCAAACCGCACAGCCGGCCCTGTTGGCATGTCCCTCGGATGAGGCGGTTAGGAGATTTTTCAAACACCGCATACTCCCCAGAGACAGAGTGTTCGGCAAAGGGAATTACGTCGCCTACGCCAGCCCCGAGCATGTCGAGTGTCAGGCCGTTGCCAGGGGTTCTCTGATCTACCAGCCACAGCCGCTCGGCGCGATTCAAGACGGCACGTCCAATACACTCATGCTCACGGAAGTGCGCACGCGCGACCAATCGGACGATCAGCGCGGCGCCTGGGCGTTGGCCTGGGTGGGGGCGAGTGTGCTGGGAGCCGACGTGCATGGAACGAACATTACAACTCGAATTTGCAACCAGAATCCGCCGCCGGTCTACCTGCCCAATCCCATCTGGTCCGCTTTCGCCCTGCCGCCCAATACCGGCGTCGGCCCCGACATTCCGCGCGACGATCTCTACATTTGCTCCAGTCCGGCCGAAGCTGATTTGCTAGGCATGCCTTGCTGGCAGCGGGGCGATACCACCGCCGCACCGCGGAGCCTGCACGTCGGCGGCGTCAACGGAGCCCACGTCGACGGCAGCGTGCGCTGGATTACCAACGAAATCGAGGCGATGATTCTCGGCACTCTGGTCTGTATCGACGATGGCTTAGTCCTCTCCCCATGAAATCAATCCCCGTAATCGCGATAGTTCTTGGAATCCTCCTGCTGGTGGGCAGCGTCGTCTGGGGACAACTGTTCCCACCAACCCGCGCGTGGACCGACGAGAAAAGCCACCGGCTCGCCGAACTCGGCAGCGAAACCAACCGCCTCCAATTCGCGCTCGTTCAGGCGCAGCAGAACCCTTCGGTCCATGCGGGCGAGAACCCCGCCGAGGTGAAACTGGCCTACGACAAGGTTCGCCAGGAGTACGACCTTCTGCAGCAAGAGTTCGAATCCGCGCGAGACACCCCCAAGACAGTGGCCGCCGCGCTGCGCTGGGTAGGCATCGGCCTGATCGTGGGAGGGGCCCTGTTCTTCTACGCCGATCGAAACACCTCATAAACCTATTTACTGATGATTGCGCGACGATTGAACCCACCGCCCAGTATTTGCTAGCGAAATCTGGGCTTCCGCTGGGCGCCCTCGATTCATTCGCGGCGCAAGCATCAATGATGTAAGCCGCGAGGCGCTCGGCTAGCGCCTCGCGGCTTACCGATTACTAGACTCTTGCCGAGATCGTGAGTTCTATGATTTGTATTAACCGATCAATCGCGTGTGGGCTGTTAGTTGTCATTGCGTGGATCACTATCCCTTACGCAGAGCTCGCGGTTGCCGCCGAGCGATGTGTCGTCGCCATGGTGCAGCCGTTGGCCACCGACGCCGGGGTGGCAGCCTTCGAGCAGGGCGGCAACGCCGTGGATGCGGCGATTGCCGCGGCGCTCACTCTGGGGGTGGTCGACAGTCCGAACTCAGGCTTGGGGGGCGGCTGTTTCATTCTCATTCGCCGTCCGGACGGCTCGCTGCTGGCAATCGACGGCCGCGAGAAAGCTCCCGCCGCCGCCACGAGCGACATGTACGTTCGCGACGGGAAAGTCGACCCGAAGCTGAGCACCCGCGGCCCCTTGGCGGTCGGTGTTCCCGGTGCTCTGGCCGCTTACGCCTTGGCGATCGAAAAATGCGGACAACAGAAGCTTGCCGACCTGTTGCTGCCCGCGGCCGAAATTGCTGAACAAGGATTCCCGATCGATCGTGTCTACGCCAGAAAACTCGATAGCAAAGCCGCCGATCTCGCCCTCTTCCCGGGTAGCAAAGCGGTGCTCCTCAAACAAGATGGCACTCCCTATCGCAAAGGTGAGATCCTCCGTCAAACCGATTTGGCCCGCACCTATCGAAGAATCGCGGAGTTGGGGCCGGCCTGGTTCTATCAAGGAGAGTTGGCCGAAACCGTGGGGCAGTGGATGGCCGCCAACGGCGGAATTCTCACCGCCGCCGATTTCGCCGCCTACGCGCCGGTCGAGCGCCAGCCGGTGGTGACGACCTATCGCGATTGGCAAATCGTCGGCTTCCCCCCGCCGAGCTCCGGTGGCGTTCACGTCGCTCAGATTCTCAATATCCTGGAACAATACGACCTGGCCGACGAGTACCGACGCGATCCGATTCGCGCCACACACATCATCCTCGAAGCGATGAAGCTGGCGTTCGCCGATCGGGCCTACTGGTTGGGAGACCCCGACTTCGCCGACGTGCCGCTCGGGCTGGTCGACAAACCGTACGCTCAGACGCTGGCCAAGCGGATCCAACCCGATCGGATTACCAAGGTCCCCGCTCACAGCAATCCTCCCCACGCTCAGGAGGCCCTGTTTGGCCGGCACACCACCCACATCGCTGC
>CAXMSB010000150.1:0-2603 GCA_964195615.1 uncultured Granulosicoccus sp.
GACGTTGATCGGGCGCAATCGATAACTCACGTCACCGGCCGGCGGCTGGACTTCATCGTCATTTCACTGTTGTGTGCCGCGGTCATTCTGTTTGCTTACGACAAATGGTGGATTGGCCCACCACCTGAGAAGTCCATTGCGGTGTTGCCGTTTCAGAACATGAGCGGAGATCCTGAACAAGAGTATTTCTCTGATGGTCTCTCCGACACGCTGATCCATGTCCTGGCCCAGGTGAGCGGCCTCAAGGTCACGGCCAAGACCTCATCCTTTTACTTCAAGGGCAAGAACATGGACGTCAGTGAAATCGCCCGCGAACTGAAGGTCGGCACCATCCTGGAGGGAAGTGTGCAAAAAGCCGGTGAGCGGGTTCGGGTGATCGCCCAGTTGATCAATGCGGGTGACGGCACGCATCTGTGGTCGAAGAGCTTCGACCGCGATCTCGAGGACATCTTCGCGGTCCAGGACGAGATCGCGCAGGAAGTGGTCAAGGCGCTCAAAGTCACGTTGCTCGATAGCGAGGAAGATCGCCTGGCACAGCGCTACCAGCCCACGCTTAAAGCCTATGAGCAGCTGATCCTGGGGCGGCATGAAATGGCCAAACTTACCGCCGACAGGCTGGCCGCTGCGGAACAGCACTTCAAGCAGGCCATCGAGCTGGATTCCGACTACGCGCTTGCTTATGTCGATTTGGCGGTAACCTACGCTCTGCAAGAGAGCTATGGCGGCCTGCCGTATGAAGAGTCATTGCAACGCCGACAGTCACTGCTCGACAAGGCCCTGGAGCTGGATCCGCTTTCCCCCGAGGCCCACGCGGCAAGGGCTTACCTTCGTGCGGCCCAGCAATTGAAGACGCCGGAGCAGGGTTTTAAAGGTATTGAGAAAGATATTCTCGAGGCCCTTAAGCTGAACCCCAGTTCCGCCACGGCCCGTCACCAGTACAGCAACCTGCTAAACGGCGAGGGACGGTTCGAGGAAGCGCTGGCGCAAATCCGCGTGGCAGCAGAGCTGGATCCGATGTCGCCGGTTATCCAGACATCCGTCGCCCAATTAACGTGGAACGCCGGGCGTGCGGAAGAAGCGCTAACGCTAATTCGTCGCAATGTCGAGCGAACGCCCGAGTTTCCGAATAACTACGCCCTGATGGCCCAGTTCCAGACCCAACTTGGTCATTTGGGTGAAGCGCAACAGTGGTTTCGGGAAGCGTGGCGGCGAAACCCCGAGGACGGCTATACGCGGTGGCTTGAGTGTACCGGGTTTATGCGCCTTCGCGATTCACTGTCCGCGGAGGAATGCGCGAAGCAACTCAGCGAAGCGCATCCCGAGAAGATTGTTTCGAGCGTTACGTGGGCAGCGTTTTACGAGTACCGGGGTGAGTGGAGTAAGGCCATAGCGGCGCTGGAGGCCCTGTCGGAACGGGCGCCCGGATGGCGCGCTTTCGATCGGTGGTTGGCGGACTTAATTGCCGGACAGGGTGACGTCGAACGCGCCCGGCGCCTGATGGCCAATGCCTTTCCGGAGTTTCTCGAAGACGGATTGGAGCTTCCGCTAAAAGTGGTGTTCCAGGCGGAGTTCGATTCGTTCGCGGCAATGGTCTTCGCCGCGATCCTCGACGCCAACGGCGAAACGCAGCGGCGGGATGTTCTGCTCCGGGCCCTGGAGGAGCAGATCGCAACTAGGCATCGGACCCGCGGCGTCGGCTACGGCATTTTGGACGTGTATATCCACGCGATTCGGGGTGATCGCGACCGGGCCATTGCCGGTCTTCGGGAAGCGCTCGATATGGGCTGGAGGGGGGGGTGGTTTTACACGCTCCGCCGGGACTGGAAACTGGCCAATCTGCACCAGGACCCGGAGTTCATTGCCATGGTAATTGAGTTGGAAGTCGCCATCAAGGCTCAGCGGCAGTGGTACGAGGAGAACAAGGACCAGCCACTGTTCTGAAGCGGGCGACCTCTCCTGGCTCATTTACGTATGTATTTTGCCTGCTGACGTACATCAGTGCAGCGTTCCCGGCGTAGGCGTAAACTGATCAGTTGGGCTAGGTTTGTAGAGCACGACGCATGTCGCTGTATCACGAACTCAAACGACGCAACGTAATCCGGGTGGCTATCGCTTACCTGGCTCTGGCCTGGCTCGTAACCGAAGTAGCGGGCACAGTGTTTCCGGCGTTCGGAATACCCGATTGGGGGGTGCGTTTCTTTGTGATTGCATTTGCACTTGGATTCGTGCCGGCGTTGATAATCTCCTGGTTCTACGAGATCACTCCCGAGGGCCTGAAGCGCGAAAAAGACGTGGTGCGTGATGTGTCCATAACCCATCTCACCGCTAAGCGATTGGACGTCTTCACCATCGGTGTGGTCGTAGTGGCGCTGGCGTTCATCCTGGCTGACCGACTGTGGTTGAGTCCCCGGCTTGCGGAGCAGTCAACGGCCCCCATTGAAGTCGCGACCGACAGTGTGCAGACTGGCGAACCAGAAGAAACTGAGTCCCAATACGAGCACAAATCCATTGCCGTGCTGCCCTTTGTGGACATGAGCGAAAGCCAGGACCAAGGCTGGTTTGCCGATGGCCTGGCGGAAGAAATTCTCAACACCCTGGTGCGT
>CAXMSB010000151.1:0-41519 GCA_964195615.1 uncultured Granulosicoccus sp.
TCGGTGTGGGCGCTCCCGTTGAAATCTGCTGGTAATCAAGGTCGAGCCATGCCAACTGCCGAAGAACTCGTCGAATGGGACCGCCAACACCACTGGCACGCTTTCACCCAAATGGAGGAATACCAGCCGCTGGTGATCGAACGGGCCGAAGGCGTTTGGCTCTTCGACACACAGGGGCGGCGACTTCTCGACGGCGTCAGCAGCATCTGGTGCAATCTGTTGGGGCACTGCCATCCGAAGATCAACGCCGCCATCGCCGAGCAGCTCCAGCGCGTGGCCCACAACACCTCGCTGGGAATGGGCAACTCGACTACCTCCACGCTGGCCAAGCGGCTGGCCGACCTCGCGCCGGGCAATCTGCAGCACGTCTTTTTCGCCAGCGACGGCTCTTCGGCGATCGAAGCGGCGCTGAAGATGGCGTTTCAATACTGGCAACAGCGCGACCCGCCCCGGCCAGAGAAGACCAAGTATCTCGCCCTGGGCCAGGCGTATCATGGCGACACCCTCGGCAGCGCCAGCGTGGGCGGCATTGCCCGGTTTCACGCGCTGTTCGCGCCGTTGCTGTTCGAGGTGATCCGCGTGCCCTCGCCCGACCGTCGCCAAGGGGCGCAACTTTATCTCGATCAACTGGAACAGATTCTTGCCGAACGGCATGAGGAAATCGCGGCCATGGTGCTCGAACCGTTGATGCAAGGGGCCGCGGGTATCGTGTTTCATCCGCCCGGCTACCTGGCCGGCGTGCGCGAACTGACGCGACGGTACGACGTGCTGCTAATCACCGACGAGGTCGTGACCGCCTTTGGCCGCACGGGCCGCATGTTTGCCTGTGAGGCGGAAGACGTGGTGCCCGACTTCCTGTGCCTGGGCAAGAGCCTCACGGGGGGCTACTTGCCGCTGTCGGCCACGATCACGCATCCCGACATCTATGCCGGCTTTCTTGGCACAGCCACGAGCGGCCGGGCGCTGATGCATGGTCACACCTATGCGGGCAACCCGCTCGCTGCCGCCGCCGCGCTGGCTACTCTCGACATTCTTGAGCAGGAGCAGACCATCGAGAAGTTGCCTCCCAAATTCGACCTGCTGGAGAATATCTTAGAGCGCCTCGCCGAACATCCGCGCGTGGCCGAGACTCGGCAGTTGGGGCTGATTGGAGCCGTGGAGCTCACGCCCAGCGACGATCCCGATGAGCGTTACCCGGACGAGTTGCGCATTGCCTACCAGATCTGCGACGCAACGCTGGAACGGGGCGTGTGGTTGCGCCCACTGGGCAATGTGTTGGTGATTATGCCGCCGCTGACGATCTCGGACGATGAATTGCAGTTCTTGGGCGACGTCCTGCTGGAAAGTATCGATACGGTGACCGCCTCCGTGGCAGCCGCGCAGCTGATTGAGGGCCCATGAAGAAGCTTCGCTATCTGCTGATCCAGATTCGCACGCCGGACGACCCCATGCGCCAGCAGGAGGTGGGCTGTTTCGCCAGGGCGATCGAATGCGACCCGGCGGCGATCACCACGTTCGATCTGCTCTCCGGGGTGCCCGACGACCGGCAACTGAGCCAGGTCGACGCGTTGCTGGTAGGCGGCAGCGGCGACTACTCGGCTGCGGGCGAGAATCCGTGGCTCGAGCGCACGCTGGAGGGCTTGAGGCGGATCGTCGACCTTGGCAAGCCGACGTTCGCGTCCTGCTGGGGATTTCAAGCCTTTGCCCGTGCGGCGGGAGGGCGCTGCATTCACGATCCGGCCCATGCGGAGCTGGGCGCCATCGAGTTTCGCCTAACCAACGAGGGCCGCAGTGATCGGCTGTTCGGCACGTTACCGACGCCGTTTTACGGCCAGGCGGGACACGAAGACCACGTGGTCGAGCTGCCACCGGGGGCCGTGCTGCTGGCCTCTTCCCAGACGGTGACCAATCAGGCATTCAAGTTCGCCGACGCCCCGATCTATTGCACGCAATTCCATCCGGAACTCGATCGCGCAGCGCTGCTGCAGCGTTTGGAAGCCTACCCGCAGTACGTCGAACGGATTGCGGACACGACCGTCGAAGAGTTCGCCGAGCAATGTCGGGACACGCCGGAAACTCGGGGGCTGCTCAAGAGATTCGCCGTGATGATCGCCGAAGGCCTCTAATAGGTCGGCTGAGGCTTTCGTGGGCGGAAGATGTCGATGCTGCGGCTCTGCTTGGGTTTGGATGGATCTTCCTTGGTGGCAGCGAAGTCCTTGGACTGAGCGCCGATGCCCAGCTTCACGGTGCGTTGCTCACTCTGCCACCCCATCAATCGCAGAAATTCGGTCAACGAAATCGGCTCGATGCCCAAGGTATCGGCCTCCTCACTCATGCGGTCCCAGGCCCGCTGCTGGTTCTCGTGCCGCTGGCCCTCTGGATGGTCGCCCAAAATGAGATAGCGCGTGTCGACGGACAGTTGGCCGTCAATCGAGCCGTCCGAACCCGGCACCGCGTCGACCTTGCCGTTGTTCAAGGCGATGACGCTCTTGAGTCGATCGAGATCTTCGCGACCGTCGCCGTCCATGTCGATAATTCCGGTAATGGCAAAGCCGACCTGCCGACCGGGACTCCACACCTGGCTGTAAATCTTGTCGCCTTCCATGACGGGGTTGGTCGCGACATCGAAGGTGATGCGGGCCTCGGCCATCTTCGCGCTGAGGATGCGAGTCACTTCGATGCTTGCTTTTCGCTCGGCGCCCAGAGCGTCGTCTTCGTCGCCGGAGTAAACGCTGAAGGTGATTTGCGGTCGCAAATGATCGGCTTCGCCCAGGTTGATCCAGACGGTGTTGTTGCGTTGATTGACCCAACGAATCAGCCCGTCTTCAGGCTGGGCAAAGGGGTCGACTTCCTTGCGATCGCTCTTGAGCACTCTGTTGAGGTGTTCGAGATTCGTCATTCGGTCGTTGATTTCCTTCATCTCCGAGGCGTGTTCCGCGTTCATGTCGTCGTAACGATTGCGCAGCTCCGCGAGCTGGGAGGCGATCTTTTTCTTCTCCTCGCTGATTCGTCGGTCCTGCCTTTCGAACTTGGTCCGTTCCGAAGCGGCGTCTTCCTGTACCTTCTTCATATCCTTGTTGATTTCGTCGATCTGAGCATTCTTTTCCGCTTCCGTGGCGTCTAGCCTTCGCTTGAATTCTTTGACTTGCAGCTTCGCGGCGACTTCGCTCTGTGAGAGCTTGCGGTTCTCTTCGTAGATACTTTCCAGGATCGTGCGATAGAAGCGGCTGCTTTCTTCGAACGTGCCACCAAAACGCTCCATGTCCTCGGTGAAGGTTTTTTCAATCGTGCTTTTCGAGTCGACCTCGGAGTAACCCATCCACGCTTTGTACAGTTCCGCTTCAGCCTGTATTTCGCGTTCATGATTCTGAGCTTGTATCGTGTTCTCCGACGCCGTGTCAGCACGAGCCTTCTGCTTTCTTCGGTCATTGTTCACGAAGACCAAGAGCACGGCCAAGAGGATGACCAGGATCACGAGCGAGATGATGAATATCTGCAGAGTCTGATTTTCTTTCGACGCCATGGTGATTTCGCGAAAGGAGGTGGGTGCCGCGTGCGGGAGGGCAGGGGCTGGGAAGTAAATGACGAAGTCCGAAATACCCAATGACGAAACGGGAAATGCTAGCCCTGTGATTCTTTCGTCATTGGGTATTTCGTCATTCTGTCATTTACGTCAATCCCCCGTTCGGGCGCTGTACAATCGCCCTAAGTTGAGCTTAGTTACGGGATTAGAGCATGTCAAGAAATGGCGGCCATGGAGTTCGACCTGCAAACGCTGCACTTGTAGGAGGCGTCTCCGACGGCGATCGTCTCGAATCGAGCTTCCTGTCGCCGTCGGAGACGCCTCCCACACAGGTACCCCCCGTCCCTAAGTCGTAGCTGCCCAACACCTTGATGCCTGCGTCCTGGGGGGGTCCAATGCACCGAGCAGACTCATCCCCAGCCATCGCCGAATGGAATCCGCGTAACGCACCATGCCCAAATCATCCCAACAAGCGTCATTACCCGGCATGGAGCCGTTGGAGCCGGAGACCGCTCTGGTAGAGAACTCGGCACCCGATTCGCGGTCGCAACCAGAATCGCTCGAGGGTTGGACCCTCTACGCGGTCGATTCCCACTCGCTGATTTTTCAGGTCTTTCACGCCCTGCCGGAGATGACCAGTCCGCGCGGCGAGCCGGTGGGGGCCGTTTACGGATTCATTCGCGATCTGTTGCAGTTGCTGGAAACGCGTCGGCCCGACGCGCTGCTGTGCGCGTTCGATCTGCCGGGCGGGACGTTTCGCCACGAGCTGTACGACGGCTACAAGGCCGACCGGGGCGAGATGCCCGCCGATCTGGTTTCGCAAATTCCCAAGATTCGCGAAGTGCTAGCGGCGTTGGGGATTCCGGTGCTCGACAGCCCCGGGTTCGAAGCGGACGACGTGCTGGCGACCGTGGCGCGTAGGTGCGATGCCCTTGGCGGAGAGTGTCTGGTCGTCACCGGCGACAAGGATTGCCGACAACTGATCACCGACCGCGTGGCGATCTACAACATCCGTAAGAACACGGTGTACGACGCAGAGGCGCTCGCCGACGATTGGGGAATCCGCCCCGAGCAGGCGGTCGACTTCCAGGCGTTGGTGGGCGACAAGGTCGACAACGTGCCCGGTGTGCCGCTGATCGGTCCCAAGGCCGCCCAGGAATTGCTCACTCAGTACGGCACTCTCGAAGCGGTGCTCGATCATGCCGAGGAGGTGTCCGGCGCCAAGAAACGGCAGAATTTGATCGACTATCGCGACGACGCGATGCTGTCGCAAAAGCTGGTGCGGCTCGACACGGAAGTGCCGATCGCACCCGATTGGAACGCCACACGCGTGGGCGGCATCGATCACGAGCGGCTGGCCGAGCTGTTCCAGGATTTCGGTTTCCGTTCGCTCGCCCAACGGGCGGCGGCGATCGACAATTCCCCCGGCGCCCCGAGCACCGTCGCTGAGATCGACACCGATTACCAGTTGATCGACACGCCCGAGGCACTGGAAAAACTGATCAGCGAGCTGTCGGGGCAGAAGCTGATTTCGGTCGACACCGAGACGACCGACGTTAACCCGCGAAAGGCTGAGATCGTCGGCTACTCGGTCTCCTTCGAACCGGGGACGGGTTACTATCTGCCGGTCCGCGGGCCGGAGGGCGAGCGGGTGCTCGACGGCGGGCAAGTCGCCGACGCCTTGCGTCCGATTCTCCAGGATCCGACCGTCGCCAAGATCGGACAGAATCTCAAGTACGACATGGTCGTCTTGCGAAGTGTGGACATCCGCCTGGCGGGCGTGCAGTTCGACACGATGGTTGCCAGCTATCTCCTGGACGCGGGCGAGCGGAGCCACAATCTCGACCAGCTGGCCCTGCGCTACCTCGATCACACCACGATCAAGATCGATTCGCTGATCGGCAGCGGCAAGAACCAGAAACAGATGGACGAGGCGCCCGTCGCCGACGTGGCCCCCTATGCGGCCGAGGACGCCGACCTGCCGCTGCGGCTGCGGCCGATTCTCTGTGAGCGGCTCAAGGCCGAAGGGCTCGAAGAGCTGAACGACTCGGTCGAAACGCCCCTGATCGGGATTCTTGCCGACATGGAGTACGTGGGCGTCCGCGTCGATCCCGAGCGACTCGGCGAGTTGAGCCAGCAGTATGGGGCCAAGCTGCAAGGGCTGGCCACGGAAATCGAGGAGATGGCCGGGCATCCGCTGAACATCGGCTCGCCCAAGCAGTTGCGGGAGCTGCTGTTCGAAGAGCTGGGTCTGCCCGTCATCAAAAAGACCAAGACCGGCGCCAGCACCGACGCCAGCGTGCTGGAACAGTTGGCCGAGCAGCACCCGCTGCCGGCCAAAATTGTCGAGCATCGGCAGTACTCGAAGCTGCTGAACACCTATGTCGACGCGTTGCCCACCATGATTCACCCTGAGACCAAGCGGGTTCACGCCTCGTTCAACCAGGTGGTGGCCGCCACGGGCCGGTTGAGTTCCAGCAGTCCGAATCTGCAAAACATCCCGGTCCGCACGGCCGAGGGCCGCGAGATCCGCTCTGCATTCCGGGCCGGACCCGAAGGCTGGAAGCTGCTGGCGGCCGACTATTCTCAGATCGAGCTGCGGGTGCTGGCCCACTACTGCGGCGACGCGACCATGTGCAAGGCATTCGCCAACGACGAGGACATCCACGCCCTGGTGGCCAGTCAGGTGGAGGGCGTCCCGCTGGAAGAGGTCACCTCCGACATGCGGCGCCGAGCCAAAGCGGTCAACTTCGGCATCATCTACGGGCAGAGCCCCTTCGGGTTGGCCAAGGCGCTCGACATTTCGCAGGATGAGGCAGCCGAGTTCATTGAGACCTACTTTGCCCGTTACCCGGGAGTGCTGGAGTTTTTTACCGAGACACTGGAAACATGTCGGCAGCAGGGGTTTGTGTCGACCCTCCTGGGCAGACGGCGGGCCGTACAGGGCGTGCGACCGGTGCCGCCGGGTTTCCGCGAAGTGAAAACGGGGCTGCTCCGCCAGCTCAACCTGCCGGAACGGACCGCGGTGAACACGGTCATCCAGGGCTCGGCTGCCGATCTGATCAAGCTGGCAATGATCGGCGTCGACCAACGGCTGGCCGAGGAGAGTCCGTCGTCAAGCTTGCTGATGCAGATTCACGACGAGCTGGTGTTTGAAGTCGCCCCGGAAGGCGTCGACAAGCTGGCTCAGTTGGTTGTGGAAGAGATGAGCCAAGTGATGCCGCTGGCCGTACCGCTGAAGATCGACGTAAAATTCGGCGACACCTGGGCTGACTGCGAGCCCTGGCAGGAGGCGTAGCCCATGCAAGTGATCGGAATTGTCGGTGGAATCGCGAGCGGCAAATCGACCGTGGCGGCGGAGCTAGCCGCGCTGGGGGCGGTGGTGCTCGACGCCGACCGGGCAGCCCATCAGGCGATCAGTCGGCCCGAAGTGAAACGGGCTCTGGTCGAGCGATGGGGAGAATCCATCCTCGACGACTCGGGCGAGGCAGACCGCCGGGCGATCGCCGAGCGAGTCTTTTTTTCTTCCGATACCAACAGCCAGGAGCTGCAGTTCCTGGAATACCTGCTGCACCCGCTTGTTCGTCGGCAATTCGAGAGCGAACTGGCCGAACTGACCAAGCAGGGCTCGGCGGCGGCGGTAATCGACGCCCCGCTGCTGCTGGAAGCCGGCTGGGAAGACCTGTGCGATTTCTTAATCTTTGTTGAATCCAGCGACCAGAACCGGGCCGAGCGGATCGGACCGCGCAATTGGTCCCACTCCGAAATTTCCCGACGCGAAGCGGCTCAGATGCCGATAGACGAAAAGCGGCGTCGAGCTACCCACGTGATCCGCAACCTGGGCTCGCGGGAGGACTTGCAGGCCGCTGTGAGGGCGTTCTGGGACTCAAACATCCCGGTCTCGCCGCGAGATGATTGATTCCAGAGTTCTGGTGGGATAGTCTTCCCAAAATAGCAATCGCCTGCCATACTGATTGTAATGATTGTTACGGTTCTGCCGTCGTTTTCATCCCACCTTGCTATCCTCCTAATTCACGGGGCCCCTGTTTCCGATCGGGAACTGTCGCGTCCCGCCTATTTTGCAGCTACGTAGTTTTTCAGTTCACCATCAAGACTAACCTCCGCTGAATGTCTCCCACGCGAGCCGTTCGGCACAACCTTCGATGTTTCCCCCCCTCCCTTTGACGCCTTTCGTGCGTCGGAACACTGCTTCTTATCAGGAGTTAATTTGATGTCCGAGACCAGCAACCGCGGTCCGCGGCATGGTCGCCCGCACGCGCATGCGCGCCGTCGGCACACGCCCAGCGATCCAGCAACCCAAGGTATCGACCAGCAACGGTTGGCCGAGCTCGATCGCGAGGAACCCCTCTCGATCGCCGAGGAACTCGATAAAGCCGCCGAGCGGGTTCGCCGCGCCGGCAAGACCATCGAGCGCACCGACAAACCCGATTCCAACGTCCACGTCGCCGCTCTGCAGCGGATGGAGATGCCGGAACTCATTGAAACCGCGACAGCCGAAGGCGTCGAGGACTCGTCCGGTCTGAAGAAGCAGGACCTGATCTTCCGCATTCTCAAGGAGCGCGTGAAACTTGACGGAATGATGTCGGGTGAGGGGACGCTCGAGATTCTCCCCGATGGATTTGGCTTTCTGCGGAGTCCCGACTACCACTACCTCTCGTGCCCTGACGACATCTACGTATCGCCCAGCCAGATTCGCCGCTTCGGCCTGCGGACCGGCGCCACAGTGGCCGGCACGATTCGTCCGCCCAAGGAAAACGAACGCTATTTCGCTCTGTTGCGGATCGAAGGAATCAACGGGGAAGATCCCAATCAGCTCTCAAAAAAGATCTTTTTCGACAACCTCACGCCGGAGCATCCCGAAGAGCGGATTCGCATGGAAACCACCGCTCAGGAAATCGCCATGCGGGTGGTCGACATGATCGTGCCGATCGGATTTGGGCAGCGGGGATTGATCGTCAGTCCGCCCCGGGCTGGCAAGACGATTCTCATGCAGAAGATGGGCCAAAGCGTGTTGGCCAACTACCCGGAGGCCTATGTGATCATGCTGTTGATCGACGAACGGCCCGAGGAAGTGACCGACATGGAGCGGGAGGTAAAAGGCCCCAATTGCGAAGTGATCAGCAGCACGTTCGACGAGCCCTCGTCGCGTCACATCCAAGTGGCCGATATGGTAATCGAGAAAGCCAAACGGATGGTCGAATACGGCCGTGACGTGGTGATTTTCCTCGATTCCATCACCCGTCTGGCCCGGGCCTGGAATGCCGAGTGTCCCAACTCTGGCAAGATCCTCTCCGGCGGCATCGACGCCAACGCGATGCAACGGCCCAAGCGGTTCTTCGGTTCGGCCCGCAAGCTGGACGAAGGCGGCTCGCTGACGATCATCGCCCCGGCGCTGGTCGACACCGGCAGCCGAATGGACGAAGTGATCTTCGAGGAGATCAAAGGAACCGGCAACCAGGAGATCGTGCTCGACCGCAAACTGGTCGACCGCCGCATCTGGCCCGCGATCGACATCAACCACAGCGGCACGCGTCGCGAGGAGATGTTGATGGACCCCGAGGAGCATCGCCGCGTCTGCCTGCTCCGCAGGGTGCTGAACGACATGGACGCGCCCGACGCGATGGAGCTGCTGACCAGCCGGTTGGCCAAGACCAGCTCGAACGCTGAATTCCTGATGAGTATTAAGGAGGAGTAGGGGCCGTAAGGGGGATGGAGGAAGGCGGAAGGGGGAATGTTCTCCTCCGCCTTCCGCCTTCCCCCTTCCCCCTTCCATTGATTTGGCCAACACCATTGAACCATCGCCGCCGGACGCCACCGATCGCTTTGCGATTGTGGTCGCCGAGTGGAGTCGACCGGTGACGGAGAAGTTGCTCCAGGGCGCATTGGATGCCTTTGGTGCCAGTGGTGTCGGAGACGAGCGGATCGACGTCGCCTGGGTCCCTGGCTCGTGGGAGATTCCGTTGGTGGCCCAGCGGTTCGCCCAGAGCGGCAACTACGCGGCCGTGATTTGCCTGGGAGCAGTCGTCCGCGGCGAGACAACGCACGACGAACACATCAACCGCGGCATGAGCCTGGCCCTGAGCCAGATCGCTCTGGCGGCCGACTTGCCGGTGCTGTTCGGCGTACTCACTTGCAAGACGATGGACCAGGCCCACGCCCGCGCCGGCGGCAGCGTCGGCAACAAAGGCGCCGAATGTGCCGAGGCCGCCCTGCAGATGGTCGGGCTGCTGAAGAACTGCCCGCCTGAATAAGATATAGTTTAACAGTGCTTTACTTTGACAACTGAACCCTGAACCCCGAACCCTCCCATGGCTCGCCGGAGTCGCGCAAGAGAAGTCGCCCTACAAGCTTTGTTCCAGGAGGATCTGAATCCCCGGGACTCGCGCGATCAGCTTGCGCCGTTTCTGCAGTCGCGGCTGCAGGACGAACATTTGCGGGAATTCGCCATGACACTGGTGTTGGGGGTGATGCGCAATCAGTCGGAGCTCGACGCGTTGCTCGAGTCGAAAGCCGACAACTGGAGCCTGAGCCGCATGGCCGCCACCGATCGCAACGTCCTACGTTTGGGGGCCTTCGAGATTCGCTACGCCGACACGCCCGACCGAGTGGCGATCGACGAAGCCTTGGAACTAGCCAAACGCTACGGCTCGGCCCAATCGTCGCAGTTCGTCAACGGAATTTTGGACAAGCTGATATTACGGAAAGAAGAGGAGGGGCAAGGCGAATAGCTGTCACGCCGAGGTCTGCCGAGGGGTCTCGTTGGCTCGCTAGGCCGCGTAGATTACTCGGCGGACCTCGGAATGACCAGGGGGGACCTCGGAATGACCGCGGGCAAGCCATTCCATCATTCGTCATTTACTACTATGGGTTTATTCGACAAATTTCGCCGCGGGCTCACGAAGACCGCCAATATTCTGAAAACCGACGTTCGCGATCTGTTTCGTAGCGAAGGTCGGTTGATCGACGACGGGTTCCTCGACGAGATGCGAGGCATCCTGTTCAAGACCGACATGGGCTACGCCTCGGTGGAAGAGATTGTCGACGAAGTCTCGACCCAGATGCGGGGCCGCGTGGTGACGCTCGACGAGGTCGTGGCCACCTGGAAGATGAAATTGGCCGAACTGATGGTGCAGGAGTCGGCACCGATCAAGCTGGCGGAGTCGGGTCCGACGATCATCATGGTCTGCGGCGTCAACGGAGCGGGCAAAACCACTTCGATCGCAAAACTGGCTCACCTGCTCAAGTCGCAAGGCAAGACAGTCGTGCTGGGCGCCGGCGACACGTTCCGCGCCGCGGCAGTCGAACAGCTCACCATCTGGTCGGATCGGCTGGGGGTCGACATCGTCACCGGCGAGCAGGGGGCACACCCGGCGTCGGTCGCCTATCGGGCGGTTGAGCAGTGCATCAACACCGGGGCCGACGTTTGCATTGTCGACACGGCAGGCCGACTGCAGACCCAGAAGAATCTGATGGCCGAGCTGACGAAGATCCAGGACGCCATCCGCAAACAGATCCCCGAGGCACCGCACGAAGTGCTGCTGGTGCTCGACGCCACGACCGGCCAGAATGGCATCAGCCAGGCGAGCAAGTTTACCGAGGCGGTCGACTGCACGGGAATTGTGCTGGCGAAGCTCGACGGCACGGCCAAGGGGGGCGTGGTGGTCGCGATCCGACAACAGGTGGGCCTCCCGGTAAAATATGTCGGCGTGGGCGAGAGCCCCGAGGATTGGGCCTTGTTCAACTCCGACGACTTCGTCGACGCTCTGTTCGCCGACGTGGTCTCCGGCACCAGCCCTTCGACTGCCTAGCAGCGCGTCAGTCGCTGACCAACTCTCAGGCAATCCTGTCTGGTACGCCACTCTGGATGACTTCTTCGATTGCTCATCCCGATTTGTAAGCATTGTCTGAGCAATGACTTACGACTTCTTACCAAGTTCCTGTCTCCCGACTGGCACAACAGTTGCGATCAGTGTCGTTACCGGCTGGTGGTGCCGTTGCATGCACGGATCGCATGTGGCGCACCAAATTAAAACAGGCGGCCTCGGCTGGCCCCTCCGGGACCTCACTAGGCGGAGTTCTAGAAAACATCACCAGGTCCTTCGTTCCACATTCCTTCTGACAATTCAGAAAAGGCGAAATCATGAAATTTCTCTCCCCCGAGGGGAGCTGGCGCTCCCTGTGCGTAGCGATGCTGGTAGCGGTGGCTGCGGTAGCCATGTCCAGCGACGTAGTTCTGGCTCAAGAGGCAGCCGACACCGAAGCGGTTGAAGAAGCGACCGAGGCGGTCGACTTGGGCGTCGGCTATGCCCTCGACAACACGTTCCTGTTCCTCGCAGCCGTGTTGGTATTCTTCATGCAAGCCGGCTTCGCGATGGTCGAAGCGGGCTTCAATTCGTCGAAGAATGCGGTGAACATCCTGTTCAAGAACTCGATGGACATCTGCGTCGGCGTGTTGCTGTTTTTCTTGATCGGTTTTGGGATCATGTATCCCACGTTGTACGAAAGCGTTGGGGAAAACGTCTCCATGTACTTCGCCTTCGGCGGAGTGGGCCTCGATGGATACAAGGCCACCGCGGACCGTACTTTTAGCCCGGAAGTCGATTGGCTATTCCAAGCGGTGTTTGCCGCGACGGCTGCGACGATTGTCTCCGGGGCCGTGGCGGGTCGCATGAAGGTTGGAGCTTATCTGATCTACAGCGCCATTCTTACCGGTCTGATTTATCCAATTAGCGGTTACTGGAAATGGGGCGGCGGCTGGTTGGCCGAGATGGGCTTCCAAGACTTCGCCGGTTCGGCCGTTGTGCATGGCGTGGGCGGGTTCGCCGGTTTGGCCGGTGCGATTATTATCGGCCCCCGGCTGGGTCGATTCGTGAACGGCAAGTCGATCCCGATGCCAGGCCATAGCCTGCCGATCGCCGCGTTGGGCGTGTTTATTCTGTGGTTCGGCTGGTACGGATTTAACCCCGGCAGCCAGTTGGCGTTCCAAGCAACCAGCGACATCGATGCCACGATGCACGTCGCGGTGACGACAACCTTGGCAGCCGCAGCCGGCGGATTGTGCGCCACTCTGTTGAGCTGGGTCATGTTCGGCAAACCCGACTTGTCGATGGGCCTCAACGGCATCCTTGGCGGACTAGTCGGAATCACCGCCTGCTGCGACTGCATGAACGACGGGATGGCGATCGTTGTCGGTCTGGTTTCCGGAGTGCTGATCATTGCCGGCGTGATGCTGCTGGACAAGCTGAAGATCGACGACCCAGTGGGCGCCTGGCCTGTACACGGGCTGTGTGGTGTCTGGGGTTGTATGGCGATCGGTATCCTGCCGAACGCTCACTTAAAGAGTGGAGCCACCACGTTTGGCACCCAGCTGACCGGCACCCTTGCCATCTGTGCCTGGTCGTTTGTCACGATGCTGGTGTTGTTCTCGATCCTCAAGGCGGCCGGCATCCTGCGGGTTTCCGAGGCCGAAGAGCAAAAAGGCTTGGACATCAGCGAGCACGGCATGCAGGCATACGGCGGTCAGTCGTAGAGCTTGAAACTTGCTAGATGCGAGAAATCATGTGCCTCGTTCTACCGCCCAGACGCAACCAAGCCGGGCACTGCTATCCGGAACACACGCTGAGCAGAATGCTTGCTTTCTACATGGACCCAAGGCATAGGCCTACGGGCCGCCACCGTCCAGAAGGATGCCCCAATGGCTTGGGTGGGTTTACCGCCTATTCCCACCCAGGCCGGGGTATCTTTTTGTAGTGGATTTGGGATTTCGGATTTCGGATTTGGGAATTAGGATTATGGCTACGCGGACCGGGGTCGGGGAAGTCCCGGCTCGCTGTACTTTGAACCCTGACCCCTGAACCCCCTCCCACCATGAAACTCATCATCGCCATCATCCAGCCGAGCAAGCTGGAGGACGTAAAAGCCGCTCTCTCGCAGGTGGAAGTCGTTCGCCTGACGATTATGGATGTCCAAGGCTTTGGACGACAGAAGGGCCAGACCGAGGTCTATCGGGGCCGAGAGATCACGATCAACCTGCTCCGCAAGGTGCAGTTGCAGATCGCGGTGAACGAAGACTTCGTCGAGCCCACGATCGACGCGATCATCCAAGGCGGCCGTAGCGGCGATGCCGGCCAGATCGGCGACGGCAAGATATTTGTACTGCCGCTGGACGACTGCATCCGCATCCGCACCGGCGAACGTGGCACGGAAGCGATTTAACATAGAAGCGAGCCGTGTCGTCCCCGACCACGGTGCCGGACTCGCTATCGAGGCTGACGAGCGATCCGCAGTTGGGCGCGGGCTTGCGAGAGGCTGCGGTCACGGAGAGCAATCTGGTCTTCGCCGGCCGCTTTGCGACCGAGTGCTTCGCTGAGTTGCTCTTGGGCGGCGTCGCCATCGACATCTGCTGAGGGAATGGCTCGGTTGGTGAGCACCGAAATCAGGTTGTCGGCCACCTGCACGAATCCGCCGTCGACGTAGTAGTGAGCGGTGTCGGCTCCCGATCGAATGCGCATCTCGCCGAATCCCAACCGGCCGATCATCGGGCTGTGGCCGCGAGCAATGCCAATCTCGCCATCAAACAGTGGCAACGCCACGAACGAAGCCTCTCCTTCGAGGACCGTCTCCTCGGGAGTCACCACGATGCAGCGCATCGAATCATTCGTTGAAGTAACAGTCGACATAATTTAGCACTCGTCCCAACACGTTCTGGCCGACAGCCGAATGCCGACGGCCGATAGCCAAAAAACCTACTCCTGACTCTTCTTCCACTGCTCTTCCGCCTGCTCGATGGCGCCGACATACATGAAGGCACTCTCGGGGAGGTGATCCCACTTGCCGTCGCAGATTTCTTCGAAGCTGCGGATCGTATCGTCCAGCGCCGTGATTTCACCCGGCTTGCCGGTGAACACCTCCGCCACCAGGAACGGTTGCGAGAGGAATCGCTCGATACGGCGAGCGCGATGGACGATTAGCTTGTCTTCCTCGGGCAATTCCTCGACGCCCAAAATGGCAATGATGTCTTGCAGTTCGCGATAGCGCTGCAGGGTCATCTGCACGCGGCGGGCACAGTTGAAGTGACGGTCGCCGACGTATTGAGGATCGAGAATTCGGCTGGAGGACGCCAGGGGATCGACCGCCGGGTAAATACCTTTTTCGGAAATCGATCGTTCCAGGTAAATGAACGCGTCGAGCTGGCTGAACGCCGTGGCGGGGGCGGGATCGGTCGGATCGTCCGCCGGCACGTACACCGCCTGCACCGACGTGATGGCGCCACCCGCGGTCGAAGAGATTCGCTCTTGCAGGGCGCCCATTTCGCTGGCCAGGGTGGGCTGATAACCCACGGCCGAGGGCATCCGGCCCAGCAGGGCGGAAACTTCGCTACCCGCCTGCGAGAAACGGAAGATGTTGTCGACGAACAACAGCGTGTCGGCACCGGTCTTGTCTCGGAAGTATTCGGCCATGGTCAACGCCGACAGAGCCACTCGCAGGCGAGCACCCGGCGGTTCGTTCATCTGGCCGAAGACCATGCAGGTTTGGTCAATAACGCTGCGGCCCGTGTCGCCGATCTTGGCTTCCTGCATTTCCAGCCAGAGGTCGGTTCCTTCACGCGTCCGCTCGCCGACGCCGGCGAATACCGAGTAACCGCCGTGGGCCGTGGCGATACGGGCGATCAACTCGGTGAGAATAACCGTCTTACCTAGACCGGCCCCGCCGAACAAACCCGCTTTACCACCGCGAACAAACGGTGTCAGCAGGTCGATCACCTTGATGCCGGTCTCGAAGAGCTCGGTCTTCGTGGAAAGTGTATCAAGTGGAGGCGGGTCGCGATGGATGGGCCAACGCTCTTTGGCGTTTACCTCGCCGCGACCGTCGACCGCGTCGCCAATCACGTTGAACACTCGGCCGAGGGTCTCTTCGCCCACGGGTACAGTCACGGGGCTGCCCGTGTCCACGCACTCTTGGCCGCGGATCAGTCCGTCGGTCGCGCCCAAGGCAACACACCGTACGCGTCCGCCGCCCAGTTGCTGCTGCACCTCGCCGGTCAGATTGATCTTCACGCCCTTGTTCTCAGAGACGATCTTCACGGCGTTGTAGATCGAGGGCAGGGCGTCTTCGGCGAACTCCACGTCGAAGGTCGAGCCGATGATCTGTGTGATATGACCAATGTTTTTTGCTGTCGCGGTTGCCATGGATGACTCACTCTCTTGGCGATCAGTACGATCGCGGCTAACTGGATAAACTGTTTGATTGATGTTTGGGTTCTAGCTCAAGGCTTCTACGCCGCCGATCAGGTCCATCAATTCGGAAGTGATGCGGCCTTGGCGGGCGCGGTTGTATTGCATGCTAAGTCGTTTGATCAAGTCACCGGCGTTTTCGGTCGCCGCTTTCATCGCCACCATGCGGGCAATCTGCTCGCTGACGGCTGAATCAAGAAAACACTTGAACAGTTTTACTTTGAAGCTCGTGGGGACGACTTCCTCCAGGATGCTTTCCGGAGAAGGCAGAAAATCGTACTGGGTCTGAGCACCGGCAGGCTCCTCGTCGGTCGACTCTTCAGACAGCGAGCCCAACGGCAACAGCGTTTCGATGGTCAGCTTCTGTCGCGAGATCGTCTCGAACTTGGTGTAGACCACGTCCAACCGATCGAGCTTGCCGGCGGTGTACTCGTCGAGATAACGGCTGGCGATCTCGTCGACCTCGTCGAACGAGGGCTTGTCCTCGAACTGGGTGTAAGCCTGGTTCACCTCGACATTCCGATAGCCGAAGCCTGAGATGCCCTTCTTGCCAGAAACCTCGACCTGAACCTCGGAAAGCTCCTTGCTGAGTTGGTCGTAGCGATTCAGCCCGGCACGGATCAGTGTGCCATTGAAACCGCTGCAGAAGCCTCGATTCGCGGTCAGCACCAGCAGCTTGCCGCGCTGCGGCGAATCGCGACTTTCCAACAGCGGATGGCTCACCTCGAGGCCCGCCTGCGTGAGGTCGGAGACGAGCTGCGTGATCCGATCGGTGTAGGAAGTGGCCGCGGACGCGCGATCCATCGCCTTCTTGAAACGGGCCGTCGCGATCAATTCCATCGTGCGCGTAATGCGGCGCATGTTGCGAATCGACTTGCGACGATTATCAAGTTCCCTAGGATTGGCCATGAGGAAAGGGTTCGGGGTTCAGGTGTCAGGGTTCAGGTATTCGAAGGCTCAATAGCCGCGATTCGACGGATCGCCGGTTACGCCATCGCAGGTTCAGCATCTTCCGCCGGAGCCGAGGCCGCGGCAGAGCCGGGCTGGAATTGTGTGGTGAATTCCTTCAGCGAGGCTTCGATCTTGGCGAGCAGTTCGTCGTCCAGATCGAGTCGCTCCGCCAATTCGTTGCGGATCTCCGACTTCTGATCTTTCATGAAAGTGAGGAATTTGGTTTCCCATTCACGAACATGCTCGACGGCTACGGTATCCAGATGCCCGCGCGTGCCGGCAAAAATCACCAACACCTGGTCGACGACATCCAACGGCTCGTACTGGCCCTGCTTCAACAGCTCGACCATGCGATAGCCGCGATCGAGCTTGGCCTGGGTGTCGGGGTCGAGCTCGGTGCCCATCTGGGCGAACGCCTCCAGCTCGCGGAATGAAGCCAAGTCCAAACGCAAACCGCCGGCCACCTTCTTCATCGCCTTGACCTGGGCAGCGCCACCGACGCGAGAAACCGAAATACCGGCGTTCATGGCCGGCTTGATGCCTGCGAAGAACAGGTCGGGCTGCAAATAAATCTGGCCGTCGGTGATCGAAATCACGTTAGTCGGAATGTACGCGGAGACTTCACCTTCGAGCGTTTCAATAATTGGTAGTGAAGTAATCGAGCCGCCACCCAATGCGTCGGACAGCTTGGAAGAACGCTCCAGCAGCCGGCTGTGACAGTAAAACACGTCGCCAGGGAAGGCCTCGCGACCCGGTGGGCGACGCATCAACAGCGACAGTTCGCGATAAGCCACGGCTTGCTTGCTCAGATCGTCGTACACCACCAGGGCGTGGCCGCCGTTGAACATGTACTCCTCAGCCATCGACGTGCCGGAGTAAGGCGCAATGTATTGCAGCGGGGCCGGACAACTGGCTCCGGCGACGATCACGGTCGTGTAGTCCATCGCGCCCGTATCGCGGAGCCTCTCGATCACGCCAGCGACCGTCGACTCCTTCTGGCCGATAGCCACGTAGAAACACTTCACGCCGGAGCTGCGCTGATTGATGATCGCGTCGATGGCGATGGCCGTCTTCCCCGTCTTGCGGTCGCCGATGATCAGCTCACGCTGGCCACGGCCGATGGGGGTCATCGCGTCGACCGCCTTGATGCCCGTCTGCAGCGGTTCGCATACCGGCTGTCGCTCGGCGACACCGGTGGCGATCACTTCGACGTCGCGCCGTTTGCTGCTGTTGATCGGCCCCTTGCCGTCGAGCGGATTGCCCAACGGATCGACGACGCGACCCAAGAGATCGTCGCCCACGGGCACGCTCAACAGCTTGCCGGTGCTGCGGACCTCTTCGCCCTCGTTGATCTGCAAGTAGTCGCCGAGGATGATGATGCCGACCGAGTTCTCTTCCAGGTTGAACGCCAAGCCGTTCACACCGTTGGCAAACTCGACCATCTCGCCGGCCATCACGCCCGACAGGCCGTAGACCTGAGCAATGCCGTCGCCGACTTCCAGCACGCGACCAACCTCACGGACGTCGATCTGCGAGGCGTAGTTTTCGATCTCTTTTTGGATGACCGAAGCGATTTCGTCGCTATTGAACTTCATCGAAGCGCTCCAAACGAACTGATAAAGGTGATTCTAAGTGTTTCGTAATTGTTTCTAGTTTTCCATGAACTGGCTGGGCCGACTCTGGATCGCGTCGACGGCGCGGGCGACCATGGCCGTGCGGGCTCGCTCGAAACTCGTGCGGGCCGAGGCGTCGTACACCTTGTCTCCCACGCGGACGACAAATCCGGCGATCAGATCGGGGTTGACCGTTGTATGGACCACCGGCTCGGCGCCGAGCGACTTTTTCAGCGCGCTGACCAATTCCTGCAGCAGCGGCGGAGTCGCTTCCTGGGCCAGCTCGACTTCCACGGTCCGGCGACTATTGCGTTCAGCCCAAACCGTCTGAGCAGAACGCACCACCTGACGCAGAAATCCCAGCCGACTGTGATCGCCCATGACCTTGAGGAAACTCAGAGCGGTTTCGGACAGCTTGCCGCCGAACACCCGGTCGATCATTTCCTGCTTTTCATCCTGGGAGATCAGCTCCGAAGCGAACAGTTGCTCGAAATCGGGGAAGCGATCCAGCACCTCCGAGACCAACGCCTTGAGTTCGCCCATCACGGCCGCCTGGGCAGCGGCATCGCCTGCCGCGTCGAGAACAGCCTGTGCGTACACACGGGCCAGCTTTTCGACGTCGACGTCGAAAACCGTTTCGCGGACCTTTGCTTTCGCGGCAGAGTCGCTCATCAATTCTCGCTCGGCTCGGTGATGGCCAGTTTACTCAGGGCGTCGCGCACCAACTGTGCTTGTTGGTCGGCCGTAATGTTCTGCTTGACAACTTTGGCGGCCAAATCGACCGCCAAGTTGGCACTCGTTTCGGCCAACGATTTCAACTCGTTGTCGGCGGCCCGTTGGATGTCTCGCACCGCCCGATCGCGCTCGGCATCGCCGGCTTTTTTGGCCTCGGCCAATATCTGCGACTTCGTGTGCTCAGCATCACGCCTCGCTTCTTCCAGCAGCGCACGAACCTCGTCGGCCGCGGTGGCCAACTTCGCCTCGTGCTGCGCCAGCAGCAGCTTCGCCTCTTCGCGCTGGGCCTCGGCCGAGGCAATGTTGCCCTCGATCCGCTCTTCTCGTTCCACCAGGGCTGCAGAAATCTGCGGCCAGGCAAACTTGCTCAGCACAAAGAACAGTACGAGGAACACAACCCCGGTCCAAATGGCCAGATCGAGATCGACCGCCAACGGATTGGGATCACCGGCATGCTTACTCGCAGCGACCTCTTCGCCATGATGCTCCACGGCCAACAACGGGCTCGCCGTGAAACTGCCCACTGCGCATAGGAGCGCGACCAGCATAACAGAAGAACGAGCAGATTTCATGAGAGACGCCTTCACGGGGCAAGGGACTCGGAATTCTTTAGAGGGGGGTATTGAACAACATACAAACAATCAAAGCGAAGAACGTGGCACCTTCGATCAACGCGGCGGAAATGATCATGGCCGTCTGAATGCTGCCTGCCGCTTCAGGCTGACGCGACATGCTCTCGACTGCTTGGCCACCGATGCGGCCAATGCCCAATCCTGCGCCAATGATCACCAGACCGGCGCCAAAAGCAGCACCAAGGTTCATAAACCCGCCTGGAACAGAAGCTCGCTCAGCCTTAGCAATTTCCATGGGCGTCGCCTCATCGGCAGGAGCCTCTTGCGCGCACACGGGAGCGGCGATCAAAAGAACCGCTAGGCACAACATCATCAATCTACAAAATCTCATCATGGGAAATCTATCCTTTCTCAAACTAGTCCGAAAACAGTTATTGCCGGGCGGCAACTAATGGGGATGTACCGCCGCACCAATAAACAACGCGGACAAAAACGTAAATATGTAAGCCTGTAAAAAGGCAACGAACAATTCAAGCATGCTCAGGGCAGTCGCCCCCGTTACGCTGGCGAACGTCACGCCGCTCCAAATCGCGGTGCCAGCGGCGTAGCTCGCACCGATAAACGCCAGAATCACCGCCAACACCACGTGCCCAGCCATCATGTTTGCCAACAGACGAACGGCCAACACGCAATGCTTAATCAACAGCCCCATGATCTCGATCACGAAAATCAAGGGAATCAATACCACGGCGATCGGGCCGGGCAAATCCATGTGCGGAACTTGGGCTTTCCAGAAACCGATGAATCCCAGCTTTGCCGAGCCTGCACCAATCACGACGAGGAAAGTCGTGAGTGCCAGCGCCCCGGTCGTGGCCAGAGCCCCCGTGGGCGAGCCCATCCAGGGAATCATGCCCATTAAATTGCAGCCCAACACGAACAGAAAGATCGTCCACAAGAACGGCAAAAAACGGTCGCCATCATGCTTGCCGATACAGGGCCGGGCAACCTGGTCGCGGATGAATAGCAGGAATACTTCCAGCAGATTCCACCAGCGACCTTTGACGCTCGCACCGCCTTTGAGCCGTTTGGCCAGGCCCACGAAGAAGATGCAGAGCACGATCGCGATCACCGTTTCCAGCACCATAAACTTGGTGATCTTTAGGTCGAGCGGCTGGATCGTATTGTCGATCAGCTCGTTGCCCGTGTTCATCTCGACAAGCGGCTCTTCAAGCTGAAACGGCTGGGGAATGTTGATATGCCCATGGCTACCCTCTGGCGCGATCGCCCGCGGTACGTGGAAGTAGGTGGCGTCTTCCACGTGGCCAAAGAGTTCTTGAGGATCTAGCGGATCGGGCATGGGGAGCAATATCTCGTGACGGCTATTTTCTGGATTGAATCAATCGAACGAACAGGTAAGTCTCGATCGCCAATGTTGTGGCGTAAAACAGCAGTAAATAGCACACGAAGGGGATATAGTCGGCTCTGCTGCCACGCATGGCGAGCAGGAGACAAACGGCCAATGGGGGAAGCAAACGAAACGCCATCGCCAGCAACATCGCAACCATCGCCTGCGGCGTGCCGACCAGACGACACGAGATTCCGAGCCCCGCGACGGCCGGCAACAAACACAAGAGTCCGGCCGTGGCCGACTGCCACACGCCTTGGATGCCTTGCTGCCAAACAGCAATCGGCAGCACCGCAACGAACAGCGCGACAATGGCGCCGACCAGCAGCATCATGGTTCGCAGAAATCCGCCCTCTCTGCTGGAAGTCGACCAATGGTCCACTTGTTCACTCACAGAATCTATTTCCTCTTATCGCTTCTATCTGTCTGCTCAGGCTCTTGCTTCGCGCTGGTAGACCGCGTCAATCGTATCAATTGCAGAACCGCGGCAGTACAACCTAAGGCAAAGCCAACCAGCATAAACAAAGCAACCGTGTGCAGTTTCTGATCCAACCAGTAGCCGGCCAGACCAGGCAGAACCATTTCCAGGGAAATGGTCATGATGCGGGTCACCCACTCCATGCCACGTGCCATCGGTGAGCGGTCGTCAGGCGAAGTCATCTCTCGCTGGGACCTTCACGTAGTGGAGTACACTGAGAACGGTAACCTTAGACCTGCCCTTTTGCAGCAGTCTACGACGCCGCCAGTCCTCTCGATCGGGCTCATCTTCCTCTGCCCCACGAACGGCCTAATCTAATTGGCCGCGCAGAATGCGCAAAGGGGGATTCGTGCGATTTTTCACAAAGTCTGCTTCTCTTTTATAAATGCCTACTCGAAAGCCTGTCAGGGCGAACCAGACTTCTCCTGCCGGACTGCGGACGACGGTCGATTCTCCGCGTCAGCCGCCCTCCGGCACCGAGGCCGCCAGCCTCGCCAAGTAAACAGCGTAACCATTTACTGCAAATGCACTTACGGCGACTGCTAGGGCTCAAAAAGTTGCAATTCTGGCGGATTCTGTGTATGATCGATTGTGTCGACTGTATGGATCGTCGGGCCACTGAGAACATGCTCTCTGGGGTCCGAGTGTCCCTCCCGCGGCTTCCGGCAGGTTGGCGGGCGTACGTCGGCCACAGTTTCCCAACCGGTTATGGAAGCCCGGCAGGGCTTCCGCGCACGAGGAGACGAGGCTTCTTCGCCAGTACCGAGGAGTCAGGTCTCCGCGTATCCGTGCTCGGAGATATTTCTGTCAGGGACGATCGCCCCCTCTCCGGGGAGTCTCGCGACGTCCCGGAGATCCTTTGATTTTCGGGAAGTTAGGCATCCTATGACTGCCGCCACCCTGCGATCTCACACCGCAAGAGATCTCGCCCACATGGCCCGCCAAAATGGAGTAACCGGCTGGCACTCCATGAGGAAAGAAGAATTGGTTCACGCTTTGGTAAAAATTGCCCGCAAACGCGCCCTGACCACTGGCAGCTCGCAGCCGTCTTCAACCGTCAGTCCAGCGAACCCGATCGTCAACCATGCTGCCGTGCAGACCGACCCCCAAGTCCTGCGACGCATCAGCCAGCTGCAGCACAAGCTGGCCACTGTCAAGAACTTGGCATCCAACCCGCCCGAGAACGACCGGCCCGGACCGAGGGAAGACCGCCTGGTGGTGATGGTCCGCGATCCGTATTGGCTCCACGCGGTGTGGGAACTGTCGCAGCAGAGCGTCAATCGCGCACAGGCCGCGATGGGCCCCCATTGGCACACGGCCCAGCCCACCTTGCGACTGTTTCGGATCATGGAAGCAGGCGCCTCGACCCACGAGCGAGACATCGATATCCACGGCGGCGTGAGCAATTGGTACGTCGACGTGCCAGATCCACCCTGCCAGTACCGCACGGAAATCGGCTACCTGGCTAAGAACGGCGCGTTTCATTGTCTCGCGCGCAGCAACACCGTGCAAACACCCCCGGCGGGCACGAGCGACGCGGTCGACGAAAACTGGGCCGACGTGGCCGAGCACGCCGATCGCATCTACGCGATGAGCGGCGGCTACTCACCCGGCGGCACCAGTCGCGAGCTGCAGGAGCTGTTGGAGGAGCGCTTGCGTCGGCCGCTCGGTTCGCCGATGAACACCCGCTATGGTCAGGGAGCGGCCAGCATCGACAGTTCCGAGGAGAAGCTGCGGTTTGCCATCGATGCCGAGGTAATCGTCTACGGGGCGGCCAATCGCGATGCGCACGTCACGCTCAAAGGCGAGCCCGTGCAACTGCGCAGCGACGGCACATTCGCGGTGCGTCTGAGTCTTCCCGACCGGCGACAGGTGATTCCGATTGTCGTCAGTTCGGTCGACGGCGTCGAGCAACGGACCGTCATCCTGGCCGTGGAACGCAACACCAAGCGGATGGAGCCGGTGGTTCGCGACATTACTCGCTAGACTGCATCCGGGATGCGTGGTCCAATGGGGCTAAGGATGGCCCGCATGACTTCTAAGCCCAACAGCAGCGCGCAACTCGCACCTCACGACCAATTGGTTCATGCGCTGACCGAACTGCCGAGCTGCCTGGTGGCCTTTTCCGGCGGGGTCGACAGTGCGGTGGTTGCCAAGGCGGCCCAGTTGGCGCTCGGCGAACGGGCGATCGCGGTCACTGGCGTCAGCGCCAGTCTGGCGGCGGGCGAGTTGGAAACGGCACAGCGGATTGCCCAATCGATCGGCATTCGCCACGAGACGGTCGCCACCGAAGAACTCGCCGACGATGAGTATCTTGAGAACCGGCCCGATCGCTGTTGGCACTGCAAGGATGAGCTTTATCGGCAACTGAAGACGCTGGCCGAACAGTGGGGATTTGCGTCGATCGTTGGCGGCGCCAACGCCGACGATCTGAGCGATTTTCGACCTGGCCTACGGGCCGCCGACGAACATCTGGTGCGTAGCCCGTTGGCCGAGTGTGGAATCGACAAGGCGACCGTCCGGCAGATCGCTCAGCATTGGCAACTGGAAGTGTGGGACAAGCCCGCCACGCCTTGTCTCTCCAGCCGGGTGGTTTACGGGTTGGAGATCACTCCGGAACGCTTGGAACGAATCGATCGGGCGGAGCAAGTACTACGCGAGCTGGGGCTCTCGAACGTGCGGGTGCGCTACCACCACGACGACCTGGCCCGTCTGGAAGTGGCGCTCGCCGATCTGCCCCGGCTGAGCACGGGCGACGTGCGCCACCAAGTGGTCGAGCGGCTCCGTGAACTGGGGTTCCGCTACGTGACGATCGACCTGGAAGGTTTTCGTTCGGGCAGTTTTCAGCAACTGGTGCCTGCTGAAGAACTGCTCAGAGGGTCCCAATAGTCGCGACACGGATGAATCGTCGGTTATCGCTCAGTGTCGCCCACCGTGTCCGCCCATCATGCCTCGGCCGCCCCGGACGGGTTCCAGGCCCCGCTCCTCACGCCGTTGGTTCATCATGTCGCGAAAGCGTTCCATCTTGGCCCGCATTTCCGGAGTGCTTCGATCAAGGCGTTCTTTGCTGCGCTGATCCCTTTGGGCGGCCGTCATGTCGCCGCCGCGACCTCCGCCCGGTCTCCCACCGCCGTTCTGATCGCGGTTGGCGCGCCGCTCCTCCATGCGATCAATCATCTCATCGAGCCTCTCGGCCTGCTCCTCGGGCGTCATGTCAAAGAACTCATTCATTCTTTCGAACATCATTTGTTGGAAGCGCTCCCGGCCCCCCTCGCGAAACTGCCGCTGTTGGCTTTCCGAGAGCCCGTCGACGCGCTGACGGATCTCCTGAAACTGGGCCCGGCGCTGCTCGTCGTTCATCTGGTCCCGACGTTCAAAGGCCTCATTACGGAGCTTTTGCAGCTCTGCGACCTCCGGGTCAGGCTGCCCAAAGAAACCGAGCGCCCATCCGGCGCCGACCACCAACGCCAACATCACCGCTGCGATAGCTGTCTTTTTCTTGTCCATGGTAATTCGCTCCTGTCGCTCAGTCGGCGACGATCAAGGCATCGACGTGACCGTCGAGATAAAGAAAGTTGCGTGAGCCGTCGGTACTGGGCGAACCGTGAAACGACTCAAAATCGTAGACGATCCAGACTTGTCCCGAACCGCGAGTCTCACCGCTGCGGCGCTCGAGCACCTGCTGGCGAGTTCGTTCCGCGAGCCGAAACGAGGGATATTCGTAGCTTGTGCCCTCGTTGGCGAAGTAGGTGTCGCCGGGCTGATAGGGCAACTCGTCGATGTCGCGCTTGTAGTCGTCGTAGGCCGGCCGGTCGGAAGGGCGAAAGGGGCCCGTGTCGCTGGGACAGTGGTACATCTCCTGATTGTTCTCGCCGAAGTCGGCCAGAATCTTGTGCAGCGGCCAAGTGGTCTTGTCGTCTGGCAGTACGGGTTCACCAGCCGATGGCAACCTCACTGCCTTGGGAAATTCGCCACGCTCGCCCTGCTGGTCGAGATAACGGGTCAGGGCCAGGCCGATCTGACGGAGGTTCGACTTGCACTGCGTCCGCCGGGCCGCCTCGCGGGCAGCCTGTACGGCCGGCAGCAACAGGCCGATTATCACCCCGATGATCGCGATGACGACCAGCAACTCCACGAGCGTGAACGCGTTTTGGCGTCTCATGGCTAATTTCTCCCCGGGTCGTCCGGAAGCCGGCAGGCGCAGCGACGGGTGCGCACCTCCCCTGTAAGACTGTAACACTGCCACCCGGGATGAAGTTTCGGCAGTAACCAAAAAAAAAACGGAAAAACTCGGTTTCTCCAGGCAAAAACCTGGAAAAACAGGGCCGTCGGCCGGCTTCCGCCTGCGGCTGTGAGAGGATTTTGAGTTGGCTACTTGGCGATTCCCAGCGGACTGAAGACGACGTACATCGCCAGTGTGAGGATCACACAGACAATTCCCGCCTTCAGGGCGCCCTTCGAACCGGTCAGGTCGAGTTGGGTCTTCGATTCGAATTGGATTGGCTCCTTCAGCGGCGCCAGAATCCGCATTAGCACCATCACCACGATACAGACGCCAAAGACGATCGCCATCCGGTTGAGAAACTGCACCGAGGGGATGGCCAGCTTGAGCCCCGCATAGCAGCAGATACTCGTCACCAACCCCGCTACACCTGCTGAACGGGGGCAACGTCGCGAGAGAAGTCCGATGACAAACACGGCGAGGATTCCCGGCGAAATGAGTCCCTGCGACTCTTGAATGATCGTGAAAATGGAATTGGAGAGGTTCGGATTCCCCAGAGCCGGAGCCAGAGCACAGGCGATGCAGGCGAAGATCACCACGGCAACGCGCCCCAACAGAACAATCGTTTTTTCTGGGGCACTGGGAATCACGTACCGCCGCACCAAGTCCAAAGTAAAAATCGACGAGGCGGCATTGAGCATCGCAGCCAGCGAACTGATCACCGCCCCGAGCAGAGCAGCCAGCACAAAGCCAAAGAGGCCGACGTTCTGAGGCAACATGCCCAACAGTTGTCCCAAGGCCGTGTCGTATTTGTAGGCCACCAAAGCTTGACTGCTCGTTTCTGCTTGAGCCTCCTCGGCCGCTCCTTGAACGGACTTGCTGTAAGCCGCGATTTCTTGGGCCAGCTCGGGATTTACGTGTTTCCAAGCGTGGTCTTCCTTGTCGCTAAAGACCTGATACGGGGCCGGCTCGACGGCTTCGTACTCAGAACTTAGCATCGGCAAGACAAACGGATTGTCGGCGTCGATCGCCTGCATGTCGTCGGCCGACTCATACAAAGCGATCAGATATTCGGGCCCTGTGTGGGCCTCGACAGCCTGACTGTCAGGCGCATCGACCGTTCGCACGTATTGCGTGTCAGGATTGGCCTTGAGATAGAGCGACATCGCGGTACCCGCGTCGCCCCGAGACTCGAGCTGCATCTCGTGATGGAACAGGTTGAAGGCGATAATCCCGGGGATCACCACCACAAAGGGGATGACCAGTTTTAGGAACGCCGAGAACACGATACCCTTCTGTCCCTCGGAGAGTGACGACGAACCGAGTGTGCGTTGCGTGATATACTGATTGAGCCCCCAGTAATAGAAATTGGGAATCCACAGTCCCAGCAAGAGTGCGGTCCACGGCAGCACGTGATCGTCGGCCGGCAAAAACATGTTCAACCGGTTGGCGTTCAGCTCCATGAAGCGATCGAAAGCGCCCTGCTGAGCGTCGAGCTGCTTGATGACCACTTCGCCCGTGGAGACATCGGCCACCGTGGCGGCTTCATCGACGCTTCCCAACTGGCTGAACGCGAAGTACATGATAATCGCTCCGCCCAGGATCAGCGCGGACCCTTGCAATAAATCGGCCCACACCGAGGCCTTGAGCCCGCCGCAAACCACGTAAATCATGGCAATCAATGCAATGAACAGAGATGGCTGCCAAAGAGTGATCTCCATGCCGTAGCGGCCGCCGAGCGTTTGCACAGTGAGCGCCCCCGAATAAGTAACAGCTCCCAACAGTAACAGGTAGATCAACACCGTGGCCGAGGCCATGATCAGCCGGGCAGTCGAGTTGAATCGATACTCCAGAAACTCAGGCATCGTGTAGATGCCGGCACGGAGGAAGTAGGGCAGAAAGCAAAACGCGACAACTACCAGAGTAACGGCTGCCATCCACTCGTAGCTGGCAATTGCCAAGCCGACATGGCTCGCCGCGTTGCCGCTCATGCCGACAAACTGTTCCGTGGAAATGTTGGCCGCGATCAGCGAGAAACCGATCAGCCACCAACTCAGCCCGCGGCCCGCAAGGAAGAAATCCTGGGCACTTCGCTCTTCGGCCCCGGCCCGACTCTTCCACAAGCCCACGGCCACCACGGCCCCGATGAAGCCCGCGAAAACGGCTATGTCGACGATCCCCATGCCTGGATCCTTTCCCGAGAGATGCTACCCATGAACTGAAAAGACAGAAAACTGCCCCGCCTCAGTGGGCCCCAGCATAGAACATGGCCGGTGTGCTTGCCACCAGCGGGTCCAACCATAACAGGGAAACCGCAAAGTCCGCCACCTGTCATCCCGAAATCCGCCGAGGGATCTCCGTAGCCCTGCCTAACCACGTCGCGACGGAGATTCCTCGGCGGACCTCGGAATGACGGCTAAGCAAATGCTATCTACGATGGTGCCGACGGCGCACCTGGGGCCGACGCGCCGCGCGGCCGCCGCTCGTCTGGTAGCCGTAGCGAATGGCAAACCACTCGGCATAACGCTCTCGATCGGTGTAGCTGTTGTTGCGATCGTCGAGCAAATGACCCAATTCGTGGATCAGGATGTTGTTGAGATAGAAGTCTTCGATCGCCGACTGGCTCCAGGTAAGTCGCCAGACGCCAGTCGAGGGCTCGTCCCAACGCCCGCCAAACATTCGGGCCTCGTTAACCACCTCTGGCCGAGGCGGCGTGTAGAACATCTCTTCCAGCGATTCTTCCAGCGGGTAGAGATACAGCGAAGCGCTCCATTGCATGCCGTAGCAGGGAAAACTCTTCTTCTTGCGGGTCATCTGGCTGAGTTGCACCACTTCCAGGTCTTCAAGGAAGTGCTGGGGAACTTCGGCCAATCGCTCGCGAATCTGCTCGGGAGTGACGATATGACAGAAGCCGCGGCCAGGGGGCTGCACAATGACGCGATAGCCATCGACCTCGCCAACCGGTTCGTGCCAATCTTCGGGCGGCGAAAACGGCATCCGCTCGTTCCGCGTGCCGAACTGCGTACGACGAGCTCGCTGCGACCAACTGACCTGCTTCTTGGGCGCTTGACGAGCGGCTTGCCGAACGGCGGCCTTCGTAGCATATTGGCGTCTGGATCGCATGGCGGAACCTAAGCACAGTGCAGGAGTTACCGCTGGTGGTTTGCGCTGAAGACAAACTGGCCGAACGGAGGTAGGAGGGCGTTCGGCAAACTGCGTCCGTAGATGAGGTCGACGGGCCGCGAACTCCTATATCCATGGTAGACAGCGGCCAGATGGGCCGCCTAACGGAAGTTGTAAGTCCCTATTGCATAGAGGTTTACAGATCCCCATGAACCCATTCCATTGGGGGGGTTGGCGGGATTGAACGGCCCCGAGCCGCCGGAGGAGCCTGAAGGCCCCGCCAAACCAGGACCCCATTTACCAAAATTTTCTACGTTAACATCAACAAGAACGCTTGGAAGTCGTCAGCACGTGAACGTAACACTTTACACACGCAAGGGTTGTCACCTGTGCGACGTGGCTCACGAGACACTTGTCGAACATGGACTCGAACCAAAGATAGTCGACGTCGACATCGATCCGTCGCTGCGTGCCAGGTTCGATACGTGCGTGCCGGTCGTGGAGATCGACGGCAAGATCCGCTTCCGCGGACGCGTGGAGCCGGTGTTGCTAAAACGGTTGCTTGCTGGGAACTGAGAATCGCTGATGAATGACGAATGCCTGGGGCTGTTTGCGAAGTATTGGCAGCCTGGGCAGGTGAAGACCCGGCTGGCCAACGGCATTGGCACCGAACGGGCCGCGGCGGCTTACTTCCAATTCGTCTCGACGTTGCTCGAGCGGCTCAGCGACTGCGGCGAGCAGCGATGGCTGGCCTACACGCCCCACGAACGTGCCTCTCAATTCGAAGGCCTTCTTCCGGACGACTGGGAGATGGAACCGCAGGCCGCGGGCGACTTGGGTCTGCGAATGAAGGCGTTTTTCGAGCATCGCTTCGCCGAGGGCTGCCGACGAGTCGTGCTGTTGGGAAGCGATAGCCCGAACGTGCCGCTGGAATACGTCCGGCAGGCGTTCGACCGGCTGCAACGGCACAACGTGGTGCTTGGCCCCACCGAAGACGGCGGTTATTGGCTGGTCGGGGCGGCGGGCGGCGTTCCCAACATCTTTGACTCGATTCCCTGGAGCACGCCCCAGGTGTGGTCGGCGTCGCTCGCGGCGATTCGCTCCGCCGGCCTCTCCCACTCCGAAGTGCCGACTTGGTACGATATCGACGAACAGGAAGATCTAAGCCGCCTGATCCGCGATTTGCAGCAGAACCAGGGTCGCGAGCCGGCTCTGGACCGGCTGCGAGACTCATTACTCAAACAGGAACGGGCGAGTTGAACTCACCTTCGCATGATGTGCTGATCATTGGCGGCGGGGTCGTGGGGCTCTCACTGGCGTGGGAGTTGGCCCAGCACGGGGCGAAAGTCTGCGTCGTGGATCGGGGCGAAATGGGCAGAGAAGCGTCCTGGGCAGGCGCGGGCATGGTCCCGCCCGGCCCACCGCGGTCGCAGTGGGAAGCTGCCACGCCGCTGGAACAAATGGCCGGTCTCAGCAGCGAGCTACACCGCCATTGGAGCCCACTCCTGTTGGATCAGACGGGCATCGACAACGAGTACAGCGCTTGCGGCGCGCTCCGGCTGGCCGAAACATCCGCCGAAGCAGCCGTTCTCCGGCAGCAGATCGATCGTTGGAAGGAACTAGGCATCGAGTGTCACGAGTTGGAGTCGCTGCAGTTGTCGGAAATCGAACCGCGACTGGCGGCGCCCGCCGGTCGGTTTGACGCGGCCTTTCTGCTACCGGCGGAAACGCAGATCCGCAATCCGCGTCATTTGCGAGCGCTCTTGGCCGCCTGTCGACTGGCGGGCGTCGAGTTGCGTCCCGACACGGCGGTGCGCGAGCTGCGCACCGAGGGCGATCGCGTTACCGCGGCAACCTCGGACGAGGGCCTGTTGGTCGCCGAGCAGTTCTGTCTAACGGCCGGTTGTTGGACGGGGCAACTGGCGAAACCCCTGGGCCTCGACCTGCCAGTGAAACCAATTCGCGGACAGATCGTTCTGCTCGTCGGCGACCGGATGCTGCTCAGCCGCAACGTCTACGTCGGTCTGCGGTATCTTGCGCCGCGCCGGGATGGGCGGGTGCTGATCGGTTCGACCATGGAAGACGTCGGCTTCGTCAAAGAAAATCCACCGGAGGCAGTCGATAACCTGCTGAGTTTCGCCAGGCAATTGGTTCCCGCACTAGCGGAGTTGCCGCTGGAAACCTGCTGGTCCGGTCTGCGCCCCGGCACACCCGATGGCAAACCGTACCTCGGCCGCGCGGGTCGCTGGAAAAACACTTGGGTGGCAACCGGCCACTTCCGTGCGGGTTTGCAGTTGTCGCCCGCTACGGCGGTGGTGATGCGCTCGCTCATCTTGGGCCAGGATTCGCCGATTGACGTAAGCGCCCTGGGCGTCGATCGCTGAACCTCAGCGGCTGCGCTCGTTGGCATGCCGCCAAGCGTGGCGGGCAATCGAGCCAAAGGTGCTCGCCAGGAATGCGGTCCAGGCGCCCAGGACTCCGCACGAGATCGTGCCCACCGCCCAACTGGCCCATTCGATCCGCGGCCCGATGGTCAATGCGATGACAGCGCCGCCAAAGATCAGTCCGCCAAGCGTTCCTCCGCCTACAAACCAAGCATTCCAACGGGCCACCCGTTGGCGACTGGCCAAAGGCGTGGTCGGCGGCAGATCGAGTTTCGCCAATTCGACCGGCTGTCCGGTCGCGGCCGGAAGGTCGGCCCCCACTCCCGGCTGTTGAGCCCGCCACTGCAACACATCTCCCGAAGTGTCGCGGAGCCGTGTTCCCAACAGATTGCCCAGCACATGCGCCCCCAACAACAGCGTCGCAAGTCCAATGATCAACGGCCAAGAACCGTTGGTGCCCACTAACAGTCCGCACAGTACGCCGGCCAGCGAAACCATGAAAAACATCTGCTTCAGGCCAAACCGAAACAATTGCGGTTCGCGAGAGCGGCTGTCGGACAAGGGCAGGGGGGTCGTGGACATGATGCACGTATTATCGGCTTCGCCTGCAAAGGCGGCAAGGAGAATCCACCCTGCTGTGATCGCCGGTCAGTGGGTTGAATGGGCAATACCTGCCGTGGGCCGGGACGCCACGGCTCGCCAGTCTCATGCACTCCCTAGCCGCGAGCCAACAGCTCGCCGGTCCCCACGGTTCCGCCCCGCCATCGAGTTAAACTTTTCGGGTTACTCGCTTTCTACTGCCGCCGATTGCGTAAGAAGCGATGTCTTAACGAGCAACTGACGGCGTCACGACAGCCGAGCCTCGCGTCGCGTGGTATATTTTCACGTCCCCCAGACGGTCCGCCGGCCGTTCTGGTCCCCGTGCTCAAGGAGGAGACGTTCGCTACCGTGAAAGACACGTCTCTCAACACGTTGCTCGTGCGCAGAGTGCTCTGCGCGGCCCTCTCGCTGTGCATCACCTGCGGTTGCTCGATTACGCGCAGTAAATCGGTCTGGCATCAGCCCGATTTTTCGGAACCCAACGCCGATAGCCTGGCCAACTTCTCGCTCGTCGCCGCCGAGGACAGTTACGCCGCGGCCGTGCAATACGAAGCGGACGATTGCCCCAAGTGCGTGGACCTCTACTACGACGCGGCAACCCGCGCTTGGCGGGCACTGGAACGCGAACTCACCACCGCCGGCAAAGCGTCGTCCCGAGCTGCCGAACTACATCGGTCGGCTGTTGCCAAGCTCCTGATTACCAGTCAGCGATTCGGTCGTTGGGACCCCTGCCACGGACTGTCGATCTCGACCCGCTCCGGCACAACCATCCTGCCCGTCAGCTTTCAGGGTTTTACTTGGGGACCCGAGGAGTTTCAGCAATTGCTCCCCGCGGGCGACTACGAGGCGCCCAACCTCTCCCGCGCATTTCGTGATCGCGGACTAGGCGTGCCGCTGGCCGTGGTTCGACACGTCGCCAACCCGCAGCCATTCACGCAAAAAGAGCAGACCTTCGCGGCAACCGCCCTGCTGCGGTTCGACGAGACTAGAACTGGCTACCAACTCGAATTCCATGATCCTCTCCGCGCGCCACACCTGATCGTTGCCGGCTGCCAAGTTCCACTGGCTCGCGATCTGACCGCTCCCTTCGCACTGGCCAGCGAAGGCGAAGACCGGCAGTGGCTCGACGATTTCCTTCGGCCCGGAGCGACTGGGGCTCGTGACGGACTGATCATGATCGAGCCCTATCAGCCGGGAAAAATCCCAGCGATCTTCGTCCATGGGCTACTCAGCGACACGATGACCTGGGCCGACTTGGCGAATGAACTTCGAGCCCACCCCGACTTGAATAGTCGTTATCAGTTGTGGGCTTTCCAATACGCTACCGGCGAACCCTTCCTCGCGGGTGCCGCCATGCTGCGCCGACAGTTGGTTCAGATTCGACGCACCTACGATCCCCTGCGACTCGATCCGGCAATGTCTCAAATGGTTCTCATCGGACATAGCATGGGTGGGTTGGTTGCGAAGCTGCAGGTAACTGACAGCGGCGATCGACTTTGGCAATCCGTCGCCCGGCAACCGCTGACAACGGTCCGCACTTCGGAAGAAACCCGACAACAACTTCAAGAGGCCTTTTTCTTTCGGCCGTCGATCGACGTCTCGCGTGTCGTGTTCATCGGAACGCCGCACCGTGGATCGGCATGGGCCCGCCGCCCGGTCGGACGTCTCGGGTCAGCACTCGTGAAACCGACGGACGAATCCAAGACACAACACAGCCAGCTAGTGGGCGACAACCCCAGCCTGTTCCACGACGAACTCCGCACGCGGTTCCCCACAAGCATCGATCTCCTGGAACCGCAAAGCCCACTGCTGGGCGCCACGGCAACGCTGCCGTTTTCCCCGTACGTTGCGTTGCACTCAATCATCGGCCAGAGCCAGAGCACCTGGCGCGGCGAACCTTCCGACGGAGTGGTCCCCGTCGCGAGCGCTCGTCTCTTGGGCGTCGCCAGCGAGAAGACTGTCGAAGCCAAACACCAAGTGCTCCACAGAGACCCGGCCACCGTGGGAGAAGTCGTCCGCATCCTCCGCGAGCACTGGCAACACACCGTCGTGTTCTGACCCCGATTTCAGAGCAGGCAAAGCAGCCAGCCCTTGACAGAGTCCAAAAAGAGTACGCCCGGCAGGATTCGAACCTGCGACCTACGGATTAGAAGTCGAAATATTAGTAGCTGATGGGTTGCGGTTAGAATTTTCTCGCTGAAATAGAGTCGCTTTCAATTCGGCTTTTGCAGCTCAAAGCACGACTCAGGTAAAGTTTTGGGTAAAGAGGCCGACCATCGCCGAGCGCGACATCACCAAGGTCATGGAGGTGGCTCGACAGATCGGCTAGCAAGCACACGCCCCACCCCCGCACCCGCGTGGCAGCGGCCTGGGTATCTACCTGGTGCTGCGCGCACTGAAGCCAGTCGCTCTCGCTGTTCTTGAGGGGCTTGTGGAGAGGCCGTGACGTTTACGTGACGTTTGGAGTGTATGAGACTCTATTCGGCTCAGCGTTTTATCCACTTGCCCCGGCCGCATGGCGCAGGCTACTTGATTAGTCCTCAGCGCGCGCCACCCCCAGAAAATTTTTTTGAGATTTTCGGGGGCCGCTCATGCCGGCCACTGACCGTCACGCGGTGTGTCGCAAACGCATGCAACGGGGCAGGCCTAGCACATATCGGTCGATGAATTCGACGCGAGTTTCCACCGTGAATTGAACTCCTTCGGCGTGTCGGTCATGTGCGAGTTCATACCAAGCGTGAAAATGACCGGAAGACGGCTTGCCGGAGCCAGCAAGTATGTTGCTGATGCTGGCGGCCACTCAAATCTTCTGCCTTCGGATCACTCGGCGGGCCGCCACGTCTCAGCAATTCGCTAAAGCGTGATATCTGCTGACAAGCACGGTGTAGTTCTCGGTTTTCGGTTCAATCGCAGCGATTTTCACTGCTTGGCTTGCGAGGGCCCAAGATTGACGGTTACTGGGCGCAGCGTGAATTCTGCCAGAAACCAGTCTCCGTGAACAATTCCCAAAGCCTCTTCTGCCCCGAAGGGCTAAATCGGAGAAATTTCGGAATTTGCATGAAAAAGACCGCGAAGTGGTTGCATTTGCCAGAAAGAACAATTACTGTAACAGTTACAGATCCGATGGCGTTCGCTATTTCACATGTTCAGTTTGTTCTTGGGCGGAAGGGCCCCTCTCTAAAAGGAGGGGTTTCACTTGGAACCCGCTGCCTGTGGCGTTAGCTGCGATTATTAGGTCCTTTTTGTCTTTTTTCACAAATTTGAGGGAGAGCGTAATGAATTGTCTTCGTGGTTTTCTTGTAGTACTCGCAGTAGCGAGCGTGGCGGTCTTTTCAAGCAGTGTTTCGGCCATCGAACTGACCACAAACGGCGGTTTCGAAACAGGTGACTTGACTGGTTGGACTCAGTTCGAGACCGCCGCCGGCCAGCAAACAGTTACCACTGTCAATCCGTCCTCAGGAACGTACGCCGGCTCCATCGACAATAGTGTTGCGGCCAGCAATTCACTCTGGAAGCAGGCAAATCTTGCAGCTGGTCTTCTTGTCCCTGGTCAGGCCGTCACTATTTCGTTCGACGCGCGCGGATCTTTTACACCGGGTGGCGTCGCGTTCGCCGAGTTTTTCTCTGAGATCGACGGCGGTGGTGTGTCCGCTGGCGGAATCCTCGGAGGCGGACCGCTGGCTGTTGACGCTGATCCAGACGTCTGGAAGACCTTTACTTTCCCAGGGATCCTCACTGGACCCGACGTCAGCGGCGGCGTGACATTGCAACTCGGCGCGACCAACGGCGCTAGCACCAGTCCCAATGCCCATATGTGGTACGACAATGTATCGGTTTCGGTGGACTCGCTCATTCCAGAACCCACCTCGTTCACACTGCTTGGCTTGGCCGCCGGACTGTCGCTGGTTGGCCGTCGCCGAAAGTAGGCCCCTTGGGTGACGTTGGTTGCTTCGTCGCCGACAATTGAAAACCGCGCAGAGGGGTTGAGCTTGGCTCAGCCCCTCTGTTGTCGGTTGGTGCGGGTCAAATTTAACAGCGCGCGTCGCTACTGGATGACACACCTGTCCTGGACGTACGCCATGTCCCTTATTAACAGAGGGTTACCGCCATGTGCTATTCCTATCGTAAGATTGTTATTCAGGCATTCGTCCTGACTGCATGGATCGTTCAGACAAATTGCTTTGTTGCCTGCGCCGATGATTTGGCCAATGAGCAGAACGGCAAAGAGCACAGTGGAGAACAGCTCGAAGATCGCGATTTTTCTCCCCTTCTTGATGGGAAGTGGGTTGGGCAGGGTATATCGTACGGCCCATATCGCGAAGGAGAATCGCCTGGAGGCCTCCTTCCGACGCGAGAAGAAATCACAGAAGACTTGCACCTGATTTCAAAACGTTGGAATCTCATTCGTATTTATGGTTCGAGCGATATAGCCGAGGACGTGTTGAGAATCATTCATGAGGGGGACTTGCCTCTAAGGGTGATGCTAGGCGCCTGGATCTCTAGTGAAACCGAATCGGACACTTTGACCCCTGAAGTGTCCAGTTCCGCTAAGCGTTCGAATCGGATGGAAGTCATGGAGGTCATCCGCTTGGCAAACGCGTATCCGGACGAAGTAATCGCTGTCAGCGTTGGCAACGAAACACAAGTGTTTTGGTCTGATCACCGCACTAGTTTGGACGTATTGATTCGATACATTAGGGCAGTTCGCGAAGCGACCTTTGTGCCCGTGACAACGGCAGACGACTTCAATTTCTGGAACAAGCCTGAGAGCAAGCGTGTCGCCAAAGAAGTTGATTTTATCGTCACGCACATCCACGCCATGTGGGCTGGACTTGAGCTAGCGACGGCGATGCAATGGACTGAACGCATCTATGCTGAAATCGTCAAGCTTCACCCGGAGAAAACGGTGGTGATTGGAGAGGCGGGCTGGGCGACACAAGTCCATAACGAAGGGGAGCAAGCGAAACTGATTAAGGGAAAAGCCGGCGAAGAGGAGCAGAGTGTGTACTACCTGCAGTTTACTAACTGGGCAAGAGAACATAACATTTGCACTTTCTTCTTCGAGGCGTTTGACGAACCATGGAAGGGTGGTCCTCATCCCAACGAAGTAGAGAAGCACTGGGGAGTGTTTCACGTCAACCGCAAACCGAAAGCGGTCTTGCACGATATCGAGACTCAGCATTAGATTCACCTCCCCGCTTTACGGTCTAGCAACCTAACTACTGTGAATAGCAAAATGAGCAGAACTATCAATAGAGGGGCGGCGTCGACGCGACATGATTCGACGGTGGTCGGAAGCTTTGTCACGATTCACGGTCAAGACTTCTACCAGATCCTAAACTACGACGAGATGCAGCCGTTTCTGATGAGCATTGTGAGTGCGGATGATCACTGGATGTACGTCTCTTCGTCCGGCGGACTCACTATGGGACGTGTATCCGCTGAGAACTGCTTTTTTCCTTACCAAACGGTCGACCAACTGCACGATTGCTATCGACACACCGGGCCAGTCACGCTCATTCGGTATCGAGACGAGTCGTCTGACATCGTCAACTGGCATCCCTTCAGCAACGGCATATCAGGCAGGCCAGTTGGTCCCCGCCGACTGCTCAAGCACGTTGCAGGTGATCAGGTGTTGTTCGAGGAAACCTTCATACGCTTGGGGCTGATTTTCAGGTACAGTTGGAGGACTTCTGCGCAGTTCGGATTCGTGCGCACTGCGACCCTGGAGAATATCGGAACTCGCGAAATCGATGTCGAACTCGTCGACGGACTTCAGAACATCTGTCCTAGTGGTGTTCCCCTCGCTACCTATCAGCGTGCGAGCTGTTTGGTGGATGCTTACAAGCACAACGAGTATGACCCGTCGACTGGAATGGGGATCTATAGCCTGACGTCGAAAATCTTAGACCGAGCCGAAGCCGTCGAAGTTCTGAAAGCCAGTACGACCTGGTCTAGCGGCTTGCCCGACAGCACAGTGTTTTTGTCGTCCGAGGAACTTCATGCGTTCACGAAAGGTGCCACACCCAGATCCGAATCGTTATGCACCGGTCAACGAGGGAATTACTTCGTGTTCTCGCCGATTAAGCTGGCTCCGGGGCAGTCGCGTTCATGGTACTTGGTGGCCGACGTTGGTCGTGACCATCAACAAGTCGCGCAGCTCCGCAAACAGCTTCTTGACGACACGTCGATTGAAGCCGTCTTGGAAGAGACGATCCATGCGAGTCACCAAGATCTTATGCAGAATGTTGCAAGTGCGGATGGGTTGCAAGCAACCGGAAGCGAACTTGCTACCGCACACCACTTTGCAAACGTGTTGTTTAACAACATGCGGGGAGGCGTATTTGCAGAGAACTACTTGGTGGAGTCCCACGATTTCTTGGCATTTGTAAACGCCAGGAACCACGCCGTGGGGATGGCGGAACAGACATTTCTGCGGGCGTTGCCAGCGAGGATTAGTTACGAGCAGATCATATCGCAGGCAGAGGAGCACGGAAACGTAGACCTGGAGCGTCTGGCACTGGAGTACTTGCCACTCACCTTTGGTCGTCGGCATGGTGATCCTAGCCGTCCTTGGAACTCCTTCGAGATCAAGGTGCGGAACGAAGACGGATCGAAGACCTACAATTACCAAGGTAACTGGCGCGATATCTTCCAGAACTGGGAGGCGCTATGTACAAGTTTCCCGGCCTTTCTTCCAAGCGTTGTTGCCAAGTTTGTCAATGCGTCGACAATCGATGGGTATAATCCCTACCGCATTACGAGTGACGGCATCGACTGGGAAGTGCCCAACCCGGAAGACCCTTGGAGCAACATCGGCTACTGGGGCGATCATCAGATCGTCTATTTGACAAAGTTGCTCGAGGCCTTGCGTAAGTACTATCCGAGTGACCTCAACCGGCTGCTCGAAAAGCAAGTCTTCTGCTATGCCAATGTTCCGTACCGCATTCGATCGTTTGACGAGATCGTCGCGAACAACACCGAGACAATCGACTACGACAGATTCACATCCAAGGAAATCGATCGTCGTGTCGACGAACTGGGCGCCGACGGGAAGTTAGTCCTCGACTCGCAAGGCAAAGTCCACTATGCCAATCTTGTTGAAAAGATACTTGTTCCCGTGCTCGCAAAGTTATCCAACTTTGCCATCGATGGAGGCATCTGGATCAATGCTCAACGACCCGAATGGAACGACGCCAATAATGCACTTGTCGGTTCAGGGCTGTCGATGGTTACGGCCTGCTATCTGCGTCGACATTTGAGTCTACTTGTCGACCTGCTAAGGGAGAAAGGGAGCAGTAGATTCGCTGTCTCGGTGGAAGTCGAGCAGTGGTTCCGCAGTATTCGTTCGGTGCTACAAGAGAACCGCACGTTACTGAACCAGTCGAGAATTGCCAATGAAGATCGCAATCGCATTCTAGAAGCGATGGGACGAGCCTTCTCTGATTACCGTTTGAAAGTCTATGAAGATGGCTTCTCCGGTAGACACACAATCGCGAGAGCTGAACTCGTCGAGTTCTTCGGCCTGGCGGTCGAGTATCTCGATCATTCCATTCGGGCCAATCGTCGTGAAGATTGCCTGTATCATGCTTACAACCTGCTTGAACTAAGCAAAGACGACCACTCGGCAGCCGTGGGCAATCTTTACGAAATGCTGGAGGGCCAGGTCGCAGCGCTGAGTAGTGGTGTGCTTGACGCAGGGCAGGCCACCGAGCTCGTCGACGCCTTGTTTAGCAGCAAACTGTATCGACAGGATCAGAGTAGTTTCACGCTCTACCCGGATCGCGAGTTGCCGGGCTTCTTGCAACGAAACCAGATTGATGCGGATAGAGTAAACTCGATACAACTCCTTCAGCAACTCGTTGCGGCTGAAGACCAAACGATCGTTGTTCGCGATGAGTTCGACGAATTTCACTTCTATCACGGAATCGAAAAGCAGGCAGACCTCGTAGCGAGGTTAGATCAGCTAGTCCTTGAGGATCGGTGGTCCGAAGCGGTTGTCAGAGATCGGCAGCAGGTGCTGGACGTTTTTGAAGAAGTGTTCTCCCATAAGACTTATACAGGCCGATCGGGCACGATGTACGGCTATGAAGGCCTGGGTTGCGTTTATTGGCACATGGTGTCGAAGCTTCTGCTGGCCATCCAGGAGAACATTTTCAACGCCTTCGACCAACAAGCGTCAAAGTCTATGGTTGAGGCGCTCGCAGACTCCTATTACTTAGTCCGAGGCGGATTGAGTTCTGATAAGACGCCTAGCGAATACGGTGCGTTTCCAACGGATCCTTACTCCCATACGCCGAAGCACCGAGGAGCCCAACAGCCCGGCATGACAGGGCAGGTTAAAGAGGAGATTCTCACCCGCCAAGGAGAGCTCGGCGTTCGCATCAGCGATGGTCAGCTGCACTTTCAACCTTTGCTTCTACGTCGAAGAGAGTTCTTTGAAAGCGAAGCGGAGTTCACCTACTTCGATCTGCAAGGTGACGAGAAAAAGTTGGAACTCCCGCCGAGTTCTCTTGCATTCACGATCTGCCAGGTGCCGGTAGTGTATCAATTGTGTAAAGCGGACTTCTCAATCAATGTGACCCGTGCGAACGGTAATGTCGTGTCTATCAACCAGAATTGCCTCGACGTAGGACTAAGTCTGGAACTGTTCCAGCGAACAGGCGATATCGTTCGGATCGACGTGCAGCTTCCGGAAGAACAGATCCTCCGGGCTTGATGAACGCTCGCTGTGGAACGGGCGGGTCAACAGTTGACAGCGAGGAGTATGTCGCTGTCATCAGTCTGGCTTTCCTCTTCGTCGTTCGAGCATCTCGCGAATCTCGTGCGCCTTTGCTTCCGATATTTCGTAGGTCGAAATAATCCAAAGTGCGATCGCTGAGCTGATCAGCGGAACACCTACGTCAAATACTCTCAAAAGCAGCAACGTCTTTTCTGGCTGAGCGGTAGTTAACGCGACATCGAAGCCCGATACATTAAGCATCACTCCCGTAAGCAGCCCAGCCAGCGCCATGCCGACTTTTACCATCCACCAGTAGATCGCTCCGAACACTCCTTCGCGTCGCTGATTCGTCTCAAGTTCGTCGTAGTCGCATACGTCAGCCACCATCGAACCCATCAACGTAAACAGCGAGCCGGTGCCAAAGGCAACGAACGGACAGGATGCAAGCAACCAATACGGATGCTCCGGATTGTACCCTACCCACTTCAAGGCGTATCCGACGAGAGACAGGGAAATGGTGATTAAGAACGTTTCGCGCTTGCCAATCTTTGTTGATATCCAAGCTGTCAAGGGGATAACACCCAAAGTACAAACGGAGGTAAGCGAGCCAAACCACCCCATCAACGTGCCGGCTTGGCTGTCATTTCCACTGAAGACATAATAGATCACTACGTACAATGAAAAAGATGCTCCAAGTTGGAACCCATTGAAGACCAGAAAGGTTGCCGCGCAAAGCTTGACGAACGGACGGCATCGAATCGCGGTAATGATCCCCTTGAAGAATTCTCTCGTATGGCTCCAGAAGCCTCCGAAGTTACTCTCCTTGCCGGCAAGTTCCACCGGATCAGGCAATGAGGCGAATTTCTCTCGGCAGAAAATCGCGGGAACGACACCCAATGCGCAGATGGCTCCTCCCACCCAGAGAGCCAATACACGT
>CAXMSB010000152.1:0-6276 GCA_964195615.1 uncultured Granulosicoccus sp.
CAATAACATGATCGCGCTAGAGGGCCTGACTGTAGCGGGTTTGGCTGCGACAATCGGCGCTGGTGGTGATAACTGGTCTTTGGACGCCGGGGCGGTGGCGGATACTAAATCGGATGAAGGTATCGGCACAGGACCGTACAACCTCGATCTGGAAATCGGTCTGGGTGCTTCCCTAGGTACCTATGAACTGACTTGGTATCTTGCTGGAGCCCAAGGAGCCGGTCCCCAGGGCTTTGTCGGAAATTTCACCGTGAACGTGATTCCCGAACCGGCAACTCTGGCCCTATTGGGCTTTGGCTTAACGGGGATGGCAGTCATGGCACGTCGTCGGAAGAGGGAGCCTTGGCAGAAGGAATGAGCCGCCATCGTGCTACCTGCGTACTGCGCCGACAGGTTCCTGTCGCGACAGAGTGAAATGAGCCGCCCGAGCAGCAACCGGGCGGCTCTTTTTCGTTAGTTGCACCTTCTTGGCGTCGGCACAAGATCCTTCAACTTGGCAATTGGCACAGAATGTGCCGCGATTGTAAATCTGGACATGGTGCCAGCTCTTGACAACTCGGGAGGCCAGGCGGATGCATCCCCAACCATTACTCGAAGAATACCTGCTAGAGCTTCGCGTTCAGGTCTGCAGTCGATGTATTGAGCGCCCTGAGGGCGGTCCTCCTTGTGGACCCCTGGGAAAACAGTGTGGCATCGAGTCGCATCTTTCTGAATTCATCGACGCGGTCCATGCTGTGAACAGTGCCAGGATTGATCCCTACATAGATTCACTTCACGAACGCGTCTGCAAGGATTGCCAGAGCGGCACTTCCAGCCAGTGCCCTTGCCCGCTCAAGTATCTATTGTTGTTAGCTGTCGGGGCTATTGAGACCGTGGACAACCAACACAAGCACAAAAACTCCGACAACGCTTCGCAGGGTATTGCCAATAGATGATGACTATCGACAATACATCCATTGATGACACTGCGATCAGATTCTCTTGGACTCGTGTGACCGTGCGAAGTACAAACGAACCAAGGATAGTTCCATTCTTCGTCGGATAAAGGTTCGGGTTGCCTGAGTTCCACAAAGTTATCATTCTTGAGGAGTGCATGACGAAAGTGTAGCTATCAGAGTGAAAACGTTTTGTTTCAAGTAATGGTTAGGCCAACACATTTGATTTCACGGTACAGATGATTCCGGATCAGGCTACTCTGTCCCTATTGGGCTTCGGTTCAGCAGGGATGGCGGCCATGGCGCGTCGGGAGCCATCTGCAAAGCGGACATTCGCAGAAGGAATGAGGCTGCAGTGGGATATCCACATCGCGTCGTCTATCGACACGACCTGTGTTCCGTCGCAGTGGTAATGCGAAGTTCAAGCCGCTCGCGTATCACAGCGGGGCGGCCCTTTTTCAGCGCGTTTTTGTTAGGTGTCCACCGTAACCTCCCGTCGGCGAGTGAGCGAAAGGCAGGTAGAAAGTAACCCTGTGGTGGCGCTTGGAAGATCACTTCTGCTGATACTACTTTCAGCTGCTCTCGCCGGCCGTCTTGCTGCGCAACCGCCAGCCGGTTCGCAGTTAACGCTCGACGAGAACGCGTGCGCCCAATGTCACGGCGAACAGGAACTCTGGGAAGCTGACCAACAGCGTCTCTATGTTTCGACGGAGGCGGTGGCAGACGACGCCCATTTCCGAAAGGGCGTGAACTGTCATGACTGCCACGGGGGGAATCCCGCCAGTTTTAATGTCACCAAAGCTCATGCAGCACTCGCCCCTCTCAGCACTCTAAGGCAGACGTGCGTCCGTTGCCATAAAGACCAAACGCTTGGTTTGCTCAAAGGCGTACATGCTAAGGCGGGCGACAAAGACGAACGGGGACGTGGGCTGCCGTTGGATTGCAGCAAATGCCACGGCATGAACGCGCACGCCATGTTGCCGGTAGACAACGACCGCTCACCGGTGTTCCTAAACAATCAAGTTCGCATGTGCGGAGAGTGCCATCCAGAAGACCAGAAGACCTATGAGAATACGGTGCATGGCAAGGGCCTCTACGAGTCGGGACTGTTGGTGACGGCTGTCTGTGCCGATTGCCATGGAGCACACGGCACCTACTACGCAGCCGATCGGCGATCCACGCTGCACTCGTCGAACGTCGCGGCGACCTGCTCGAAATGCCACCAGTTCATCCAAGAGCGCCTGGAGAACAGCGTACATGGTCGTGGCGGAGAATTGGGATCAGACACTCAACACACCGCCCCAGGCGGAAGAACGAAACGCAAGCCCAGCTGTACGGACTGTCACCAGGGGCATCACTTCCTGCACCCCGATTTGGCCGAGTACCGCTTGCAGCTGGCCAACCGTTGTGGAAACTGCCACACCGATCTGTCGTCACGTTATTCGCTGAGCATGCACGGCGAACTGTCGCACCAAGGCTATTCGGCGGCAGCCAATTGTGCCGATTGCCACGGGTCACACGATGTTTTGTCCGTCGATGATCCGAATTCCAGAGTCGCACCGGGGGAGAACCGATTACAGACTTGCCAAAAATGCCACGTCCACGCGGTAAATAGCTTTACCGACTTCGATCCTCACGCAAACTTCAAAGACGCGGCGCATTCCCCAACATTGTACGCTACCTACGGCTGGATGACATTGCTCGTCAATCTCGCCTTTATTCTCTTTCTTTTGCATGCCTTCCTGTGGTTTGCCCGAGCACTCGTTCACAGACTGTGGCATGGAGGACATGCTACCCATGTATTCGAGCAACACGCGTTACCCCGCTATGGATCGATAGGCAGGGCGCTGTACGCCGTGCTAATCATTGCTTTCCTCGGTCTGACTGTTACCGGACTGACTTTCAAGTACAGCGAGCAGCATTGGGGACAGTTGCTGGCGAGTGGCTTTGGCGGCTTCCGCAGCGCGAGCGTCTGGCACCACTTCTTTGCCGTGGTGGCAATCGTTGCCTGCGTTATTCACCTCGTGCGGGCCGTCGCCAGAATCGTCAGGCTCCGTCGAACGAAAAGTTGGAAAACCATCGTCACGGGCCCAGATTCGCTCGTGCTCGGTGGTCGTGATCTGCGGGACTCTTGGGGAATGATCTGCTGGTTTTTTGGGGTCAGGCGAAAGCCGGGATTCGAGCGGTGGACTTATTGGGAGAAGCTTGACTACTGGGCCTTCTTTCTGGCGGCCGGTCTGATTGGGATCAGCGGGCTCGTGCTTTGGTATCCTAATCTGTTTTGCCTTGTCTTCTCGGGTAGTATCATCAACGTGGCCCACCTCCTGCATTCGGAATTCGCCATCTATGTGGCTGGCTTTTTGTTCTTGATCCACTTTTTCCACTCCCACTTTCGCCCCGAAAAGTTCCCCATGGACCTGTCAGTTATGACAGGCTTAGTGAGCTTGGAGCACCTGAAAAAGTATCGTCCGGAATATGTCGCCCGATTGAAAAGAGAAGGTAAGCTCGATCAATTGCAGAAAGCGGCGCCGTCCAACCGACGTCTCTGGCTCAATGTTTTTGGAGCCCTGTTGATTTACACACTGGGTTTGTGCTTGTTGGCCATAACGGTGCTGGCTAGTTTGGGTGAATGAGGAGAATCAGGGGATGCCCGAGAAAGAACCATTTTCCGAGGTATCGTCGACGGACGATACTGTGGCCTCGTCCGGCGAAGCAGCTCCCACCAGCTCGCCCGACGAACGAACGTATTGGCAGCGGGCGCGATTGTACGCGCTGCGTATCGCGGCGGTGTTCGGTGCCTTTCTGCTATTCCTGTCGCTGTTGACTGGCGGCGCGGCGACTTATACGTCGCGACCGCAATTCTGCCGCTCCTGCCACAACATGGAGCCGTATTACGTTTCGTGGCAGGAGTCGAGCCACAAAGACGTATCCTGCATCAAGTGCCATTTTCCGCCTGGCGCCGGGGAAAAGGTGCGTGGAAAGTTGATGGGCCTGGTCCAACTACTGAAGTACGTCACCGAAAGCGCCGGTCCTCGTCCATCCGCGGAGGTCTCCGACGCCAGTTGTCTCCGATGTCACGACACGCGATTGCTCTCCGGTCGCGTCGAATTTCAGGGCGTCCCTTTTGATCATCGCCCCCATCTGATCGGGTCACGGAATGGAAAGCAGCTACACTGCACGAGCTGTCACAGTCAGGCCATGCAAGGCGAGCACATGACCGTCACCACTTCAACATGCTTCCTGTGCCATTTCAAAGATGGGCTATTCAACGAGGGATTAGGAACCTGCACCCGTTGTCACCAGATTCCCGAAGAAAGGTTTGACTTGGGAAGAGGTGTGACATTCAGCCACGAATTGGCGTATGAGCGAGGTACTGACTGCGCCAACTGCCATAGCGACTTAATTCGCGGCAACGGCGAGGTTCCGGTCGAACGGTGCATCGTGTGTCACAACCGCGAGGACGATCTGAAACAGATTGACGACCACATGTTCCTGCACCAGAAGCATGTGACCGATCATAATGTCGACTGCCTCGATTGTCATTTGGAGATTCAGCATTCGTTGGACCCGCACAAGATTGAGCATGCCGCCGCTGACTGCAAGTCGTGTCACCCCAACCAACACGGCGAACAGGTTCGGATGTTGCGGGGCGAGGGTGGCAAGAGCATCTCCGCACAGCACAGCAGCATGGCTGTCGCCCGGATTGCCTGTTCGTCGTGCCACCAAGTCAGGGAAGTCTCATCTACCGGAACGGTGCTGTGGAGAGCCTCAACAGAAGTCTGTACCCAGTGCCATGATGTGTCGGCCACAGAAAGACTCCAAGCTCATCACGAGCAAATGAAAGATTCTCTGGACAAGATCCAAGCCGATTTGTTGCGAGTTGACGAGGCATTCCGAGTGGCCAACTTGGAGGAAACACGAGCGTCAGAGATCGAAAAGACGTTGGGGGAACTGGAAGACGACTTGAATTTCATCCGTGTTGGCAACGGTATTCACAACATCCACTACGCCGCGTCGCTCACCCGCGAATTGGTGAAACGGTTGACCGAGATCTGCCGCGAGCTAGAAATTGAAGAGCCGCAGATAGCCTTGCCCACAAAGGTCGAAATGTTGGAATGAATGCACTGTTGCGGCTCACGCTGTTGACCGCGTCGCTGGCCGCGGGCTGGGATGCCGTGGCTCAGCCGCCGACTGGCTCGCAGCTACCGCCAGACGAGAGCAGTTGCGCCGCCTGTCACGGCGAACCAGAGCTGTGGGGGGACGACACGCTGAGGCTGTTCGTGTCCATCGAAGATTTGGCCGATGACGTCCACTGGAAGAAAGGCGTTAACTGCCACGACTGCCACGGTGGCGACCCCACGAGTTTCCAAGTCCCGGAGGCTCATGCCACGGAAGTCGGAGAAGATACTGAGGGGGTGCTCCCATTCCGCAGGCCGCTGGGCGAAGTGAGGAAGTCGTGTGCCAAGTGTCACGAGGTGGAAGGGAAACACTACGCCGACAGCGTGCATGGTCAAGCGCTCGAGCGGGGAGACGAGCTTGCGCCGAACTGCACCGAATGCCACGGGACGCATGATATCCGAGGACATGCCGATCTGCGTTCACGCACAAACGTCATGAACATTCCGGAGTTGTGTGGGAAGTGCCACCACGAGGGCTCGCCCGTATCGCGCACGCGCGACATCCCCCAAGATCGCATCCTCGAGAATTACTCGCTGAGTATTCATGGCACGGGGCTCTTCAGGCAGGGCCTCACGGTGACCGCGGTCTGCACGTCCTGCCACGGGTCGCACGACGTCTTGCCCCATTCCGACTCCCGTTCTAGCATCCACCGGGACAACGTCGCCACGACCTGCACCAAGTGCCACACTCGCATCGAGTATGTCCACCGCAAGGTCATCGAGGGGCACCTCTGGAAGACAGAGCCTGACCGCATCCCCGCCTGTGTGGACTGCCACTCCCCCCACAAGATCCGCCGCGTCTTCTATCCGGAAGGGATGGCCAACAAGGACTGCCTAGAATGCCACGAGGATCCCGAGCTGAGCACGGAGCGGGACGGGCAACAACTTTCACTCTACGTAGACGAGCAGGCTCACCTCACCGGGGCACACGGCACGGTCGCCTGCGCCCAGTGCCACAGTGAGGCAGACCCCACGCAAGAGCGCCCCTGTGAGACCATCAAGTCCAAGGTCGACTGCGGCGTGTGTCACGCCGAGGAAGTGGAGTTGTATCGCACCAGCACCCACGGTCAACTCATGGCCCAAGGAGACCCCGATACGCCGGACTGTCTGGACTGCCATCAGAAGCATGCCACGGCGAGCAAGCTTCTCCCCACCTCACCGAC
>CAXMSB010000153.1:0-9076 GCA_964195615.1 uncultured Granulosicoccus sp.
GCGGCGACGTCCGCCTGGGGCGAATTGTGGAAGGCGTGCTGCAGTGGATCGGCGACGACCTGCAGTCGCACGAGCAAGTGATGCTGCCGCAAGGTCAGCAGTTGGCCGACTACATCGCCGCCGGCGCGGCCAGTGGTTGGGTCCTGCAGAAGGAAAGCCCATTTATTCACCGCATCACAATCGAGCCCTCGGGCTTGAGTCAGACGACCGAGAGCATCAAGGTATCCGCAGCTCAGGCATTGCGAGACGACCCAGTGCTGGGAATACTGCTTGTTAATCACGACAGGGTGACCCAGCTGAGCGAGGGCCGGCCGCACGAGCTGAAGCTGATCGAAGCGGTGGACGAACGCGTCGGCCGATCGGGCGGCATCCGCGAAACGAAATTTCATCGCCTGGGCGCCACCGACATCGACGGCGACGGCCACGACGAGCTGTTGCTCTACGACGATCTGGAACATCGCATCACCGCCTTGGCCGATCACGAGGGAACGCTACGGCCCAAGATCGCTTGGCCGGTATTCGACGACAAGGTTTATCCCTACGGCGACGATTACGAAAGTTTGGTGCATGAACCGCGGGCCGCGTTGGCTCTGGATATCGACGGAGACAAGCACCAGGATCTGGCCCTGTTGAGTCAAGATCGGCTGCTCATTTACCTGGCGCGAGAAGATGATGAATAACTTGTTCCGAACAGTTGTTGGCATGGCGTTTCTCCTCTCGCCGCGGATGGCGGTGGGCGTCGATGAAATAGTCACGGTAAAACTGGCCGGTGGGGCATCTGTGACCGCACGGCTGTTGCAGCGGAACGACGATCGGGTGGTGCTCGACCTGGGCCACGAGGTGGTGACCGTCGACGCCAAGCGGGTGCTCTCGATCGGCGGCCCCGAGCATCAGCCCGAGGGCCAGACCCGCGAGCAGGATTACTACACGTTGGGTCGGCTCGACGAGGCACCGGTTCCCGAACTGGTCAAACGCCATGGCGACGCAGTCGTGACGGTCACCACACCAGTTGGCACTGGCAGCGGATTCATCATCAGCGGCGAAGGCCATCTGATTACCAACTACCACGTCGTGGAAAAAAGTCTCAAGGTGAAGGTCACCGTCTTCCAGCGTAAGTCCCAAGGATACGAAAAGCGTCAGCTCAGTCGCGTCAAGTTTCTGGCGATCAACCCGCTGCGCGACCTGGCGCTGCTGAAGCTGGACAAAGAAGAAATGGGCGACCAGGATTTCAAACATGTGGTGATCGCCGAGAAACCGAGCCTCCGGGTGGGCAACTTGGTGTTTGCGATTGGCAATCCGCTGGGGCTGGAGCGGTCGGTCACCCAGGGGATCGTCAGCTCGACCACCCGCACGATGGGCCATCTGCGTTTCATTCAAACCGACGCGTCAATCAACCCGGGCAACAGCGGCGGGCCGCTATTCAATTCGCGTGGCGAGGTGATCGGCGTCGTCTGCGCCGGCTACAGCTTTTTCGACGGTCTGGCATTTGGCATTCCGGCGCCCGATTTGATCGAGTTTCTCCGCCATCGTGACGCCTATCTGTTCGACCCCACGCAGCCGCAGAACGGTGTTAAGTATTTTGAACCCCCCTTCCGCCGAGCGGACGAATCCGCCGCACAACCCAAGGACGCCGTGGCCGCCCGGGCGGCAGTCAAGGAGTAGGCATGTACGCTAGCGCGAGTCGAGTGAGCCGTTTTGTTCTTCCGATTTTCTTTCTCTTAACGCTGGCCGTCGCTCCCATGGGAGCATGGGGCCAAGCTTCCGAAGCTGGCGTCGCTACCTGGGATTGCCTGCCGGAAGAGACCGCCCTCGCGGTCCGAATTCCCAACGGCCGGGCGATCGCCGAAGCCTGCATGCAGAACACCAAGCTGGGCGCTGTTCTCTTCAGCGAGAAGCGCAAGCAAGCCGTGGCCGAGTCGCTGCGGAAGAGCGATTCAGCGGAGTGGTCCGAGTTTCAGGAGCAGCTCTCCGAATACGGGCTGACGACCGACGACTTGCTGCAACTGGTTGCCGGCGAGTCCGGCTTTGCGGCTCTCCTCTTCGACGATGAGCAGGACGAAGCCAGGGCGCTCGCGTTGGCTTGGCTCGAGCCGGGTGCCGAGTTGGCGGCGCGTGCCTACGAGATTCTTGGGCGGTTCATCGAGGAACAGGAGGACGACGAGCACCCGATTACTCGAGTCGATCTCGACTTGGCCGATCACGCGGTCATGCAATTGACCATCCCCACGATCAGCACGGTGCATTCCGAGAAGTTCGAACGACCGGACGGCTACGATGAAATGTCCGAAGAAGAACAGAGGACTGCCTGGAAAGAGGCCTATGAGGCGTGGCAGGATAGCGAGGTCGAACGGGTTCGCTACGAGACGGTGCTCGTGAGCACGATCGGCGGCCGGGTGCTGTTGGCGACCAGTTTCCGTCATTCGAAAGCAGCGGATTCTCATCCCGACGCCGAACGGCTGGCCGGCATCTTTGCCCGACTGCTGGCCGAGCACCAACGGGGCGCAGGCGGGTTCGTCGCGAAATATGCCAACGATGCGGGCGTCGCCCGCGTGATGAGCCTCGACGGCGTGGCGGGTTTCGAACTCGTGGGAGATTCAGCCGCGCTCATGCGATTGGTTCCCGAAATCGAGAACACTAATCGCGACAAGATGCTTCGGATGTTGGGATTGAAGTCGCTCGGTCCGTTCGCGTTGCGGTCGTCGCTCGACGGCAACCGTTGGCAGAGCCAAATGTCGCTAGCCGATTCCAGACCATTGGAAGGGCTCATGCAATGGCTCGACCAACCTCATATCGACTCGGATCCGCCCGCCTGGGCGCCGGCCGCTGCGATCGCCTACACGCAGTACAGCTTCGACCTGGGAAAGGCGTACGCGATTCTGGCGGAGCAAATCCGCCGCGAATTTCCGGAGCTCTCCCAGCAATGGCTCGCGATGGCGGAAATCCAAGTGAATGGCGTTGCCGAAGTCGGCGTGGAGGAGTTGCTTAGCTCGGTGGGGACGCGGCACACGGCGCTAAATTTTGAGACCGAAGTCAACCTCGTCGACGACCTCGCCGCCCAGCAGCCGGAAAGCACCGCCGTCGTGTGGCAGGTGACCGACGAGCAGATTTGGAATCGCGTGATGCAGAAGCTGATACCGATGGTCGGCGCGATGCCTGGCGCCGAGTTCACCGACGAGCAGGGCTACAGCGGCTTTCGCTTGAATAACGAGCAGATCGAAGGGGGGTTGTTCCTGGGCAACGGCAATCTGGTGCTCGCCTACGGGTCGCAAGTGTTGGAAACGACGCTCTCCTCGCTCAACAATCCTCCCAAAGGCTCGGGCGCCTTCCGCGGCGGTAAGGTCTACGAGCGGGCGAACGAACTTCTCGAGCCAGCGCTGAGCATCGCTTACAGTGTGGTCGACGGCGACCGCTATGCGACCATGGTGCGAGATTGGTTTGTGGCTGCGCTCGATCAGTACGAATCGGTCCTCGCGCTCAGCGGGGAAGATGCCGAAGCTGCGGGCGGAGAAAACGCCTGGCTAGAACTGGCCCGGGCGCTGCTGCCCTCCGAAAAAGAAGTTCACGACCTGCTGGGCGTGGGGGCCAGTCGCTGCGAATTCAACGACCACGGCATCTTCGGCGTTTCCGTCCAAGAACTCCCGCCACCCGACGATCGGTGAACCTGCCGGAAATGTCGACGCAATACACCGCGTAAGCCGCGAGGCGCCAGCCGAGCGCTCGGCCGCTGCACTACTCTGTCGTCTTCGAAGACTCGCGTACACTGGGGAGGTCCGCAGAAGTCGGTGCGCGCAGATCGCTGGCAGGGACCGTGACGACTGCCACGGTGCGGCCGGACATGTCAATGAACTCCACACTGTACCCTACTTCAGCAACGCCCGGCACTTGATGTCGCTCGACCACCGTGCCGACGTCGCCGGCACGCAACCCGTCTTCGGGCAGGTCGACTGTGAGGATCGCATCTTTGTAAAGTTCTAGATCAGGCATTTTTCACTCCGGGTACATTGTAATCAATCGGGGGTGGTTCGTGCCAAGATCGATTTGCCAGCCAAGAAGTCTGAGAAATGCTACCGCTGGTTCCATGGGGGTTGAAACAGCCAGATGATTAGTCGCTCAAGATCGGCGCACTTATCGGGACTATTCACTATTAGCCACTTCGCTCGCACATTATCTTTAATGAATCTTCTTCGTAGTGTTCTGTCCGGAAAGCGATCTTTGTACGCACGTTGAATAGCGTGGCTCTCGTCTCCAGAGACATGTTTGTGGAAACGATCATGCAAATTTGCAGCGATGCCAACATACGAAATAGTCTCATTCTCGTCGTAAAACACGTATACCCCCCGTTCCTCCGGCGGATGAGCATTGCCAAGTGTGAGGGGAGCGCATCGCATCAACAATTCGACCTCGGATGAGAATTGACGCCAGCGCTGCATCAGCAAATCATTGATAGAATCATCCACTGCTAATGCCTCTTCGATATCAGCACATCGAGCTCGTCTTTCAGCCGGGCGAGGATCTCGTCGTAGGCGAATTGCCCCAACGAAGTGCTCCCCCGCTTGAGGTTCACGTAGCTCGGCCCGCACCAGAGGCCCAGGTCGGCGTCGTCGGTTTCGCCGGGGCCGTTGACGCGGCAGCCCATCACCGCGATCGTGATTGCGTGCTCCGCCGCGTAGCGGGTCATCTCTTTCACCTGCTCTGCCAATTGGATGAACGCCTCGTTCTCGACCCGCGAGCAACTGGGACAACTAATGATGTTGAGCGTGTCGAGCCCGTAGTCGACCACTGAGCGGACGCGACCGTGGGCGATGTCGTCCAATATCTGCCGACCGGCAGCGATCTCTTCCGGCTTGCGGGGGTTCGAGACGGTGAGCGAAACGCGAATCGTGTCGCCGATGCCGCGACTGATGAGTTGCTCCAGGGCAATCCGTGTTTTGATGATTCCGTCGGGAGGCATGCCGGCCTCGGTCACGCCCAGGTGCAGCGGCACGTCGGGACGCTCGTCGGCAAAGCGGCGGTTGACTTCGATCACTTTCCGCGGGTCGGAATCCTTCAGCGAGACGCAATACCGCTTGTAGACCAGGTCGTCGAGCGCCGCGCAGTGCTCTAGCGCGCTGTCGAGCATCGGGCCAATCGAATCGTCCTCGGCAAACTTTGCTTTCTTCTCAGGGTCGACGCTGCCGCAGTTCACGCCGACGCGCATCGCGCAGTCGTGCTCCCCAGCAACCTCGGCCAGATAGCGGACCTTTTCCCGCCACGGTTTCTCGCGTTCGTGGTGGTAGAGATGCCCCGGGTTGTAACGGAGCTTGTCGACATGCGGGGCGACCACTTCGGCTAGGCGATAGTTTTCCTGCAGGTCGACGACCAGGTTGGCGGTGGTCTGCCGGCGGATTTCGGCCAGCGCCTGGGCGTCTTTCGTGCTGTCGACTGCCACGCGCACGACGTCCGCCCCCGCGGCATCGAGCGCGTTGATCTGCGCGACGGTCGCGTCGACGTCCTGCGTCTTGGTGGCGGTCATGCTTTGCACGGCAATCGGCTCGCCGCCGCCGATCGCGACCGAACCAATACGCACCGCACGCGTGGGATTGCGGGGGAGATTCACGATGCACTCTCCAAATTCAGCCAGAGCAGCAGCATCGAATAGGCGTTGAACAACATATGGGCCACGATGCAGGGCGCGATGCGGTGGGTGCGCTGGTAAAGATAGCCCAACACGACGCCCAAGAACACCAGCGGCACGGGGGCTACGCCGTGGCCGACGTGCGCCAGGCCGAACAGCACGCTGCTGATGAGAATCGGCGTCCAGCCGTGCGGCAACGCGGACAACCAGCCGTGGCGCGGCCGGATCAGGGTCTGCTCGTCGGCAATCGGTTCGACGATCTCGCACGGCTCGGCGGAGCTTTGCTCAGGATAATCCACAATCGGGACTATCGGGCGCTCGGTGGCGTGGAAACTCAGTCGCTTGTCCTCGACGCGTTCCAACCAACCCTGCAACAACACGCGAAACGTGAACTCCTCGAACAACGGTGCTGCCAACACGGCCGACACGATGCCCGCGAGCAGCATGGCTGAGGAACCGTCGTTCTGTAGTTGATCGATCAACGGGTGAACCTGCTGCGGCTGGAAGATCACGGTCAGAACATAGTTCAACAACAGAATGGGCAGCAGCGCTGCCAGGCAGGCGACCGTGCCGTAGCCCACGTCTTGCCAAAACTGTCGGCGACTGCGGGGCAGGCCCAGATCCCGCGGAGTGGCCTGGCGGTCGGCCACGAGCCAAGCCATGACCGCCGGAACAAAGGCGATCATCAGCACCGCGAAAATCAGAATTCCGTAAACGAATTGCTCGGAAGCTATCGGCTCGGCAGCCGATTCGGAGTCGTCGAGGGTTGGCAAAAAACCGGAAACGACAAAAAACAGGGGAATCACCAACACTAGCGGCCCCCAGGGAACACGGCGGCGCGGTTCGTAGGTGAGCAGCGATTGGCCATCGACGTGACGTTGAAACAAGAAGAAACCCGCGGCAAGGCTCAACGCGCAGGCGGTGGCCATGATCGTGACCGTCGCGTTGGTGAGCACGGGATCCTGCATCGCTAGTGATTCTTGTCTCCAGATCAGTCCGCCTGGCGGAGCCTAACCATCGCGGCTTGGACGTAGCCGACGGCCGAATAAACCGTCAATACCACGGCGGCCCAAACGACGATCGTCAGTCCCAGGGTCATCCACTCAGGCGGCTGCGTGCTCCAAGCGGCGGTGGCCCGGTCGACATAGCTGAGATGCACAATGCTCCACGCCGCGGCGAGGCACTGCAGCACCATTTTCCACTTGCCTGCCCACATGGCCGAGAAATCGCCCCCCCCTTGTTCGACAAACGTCCGCAGCGCGGTGACCAACAGTTCGCGTCCGACAATCACCACGGCCATCCACGCCGTGACGCCCGAGGGCTCCGTGCCATCGGCCAACGGCACCACGGCCGCTAGCAGAATAAACGTGCCGCAGATGAACAGCTTGTCGGCAAACGGATCGAGCACGCGGCCCAGCTTGGTGATCTGTCCATACTTGCGGGCCCAGTAGCCGTCGATCCAATCGGTGCCGGCCGTGATCACGAACAGCACGAAACTGGTGACGTAGAACTCGCACATCAGAAACACAAACAGCACGACCGACAACAGGATGCGCGCCAGCGTCAACTGGTTGGGCACGTTGAGCAATCGCGGAGATTCAGTGGAGGCGTTCGGGTCGGGCATGTTAGGTATTCAGTCTGTCATCCTGAGGTCCGCATCTGTCATCCTGAGGTCCGCCGAAGGATCTCTTTCACGAGCGAATCGTGGCGCCAAGGAGATTCCTCGGCGGACCTCGGAATGACACAGGGGGGGGTACTAGCGTGGCTCGCCGCAGGCTACGCCAATGAGGTCGTAGTCTCGACGGGCTACCAGCTCACATCGTACCAGCGCACCGGGGGAAAGTCCCACCCCAGTGACGTAGACCACGCCGTCGACGTCCGGGGCGTCGGCATAAGAGCGGCCGATCCAGGCCTCCGACTCGCCGGGGACGGGGGCGTCGATAAGCACGTCTAGCTGCCGGCCGATCTGGGCGTCGTTCCAGGCAAAGGCGATCGCCTGTTGCTCGGCCATCAGCCGTTCGCGACGTTCTTGCATCACCGGCTCGCTCACCTGATCGGGCAGCTTGGCCGCGGGCGTGTCGGGCTCGAACGAGTAGGTGAACACTCCCAGCCGCTCGAACTGTTGTGCCCGCACGAAATCAACCAGCTCACCGAACTGCTCGTCCGTTTCGCCGGGAAAGCCTGTAATGAAGGTGGTGCGCATCACCAGCTCGGGAATCCGCTCGCGCAGCTTCGTCAGCAAAGTCTCGGTTTCGCCACGGCTGACGCGACGCTGCATTCGCCGCAACATCTGATCGTTGGCGTGCTGCAACGGAATGTCGAGATAGGGAATGATCCGTCGGCTGGCGGCGATGGTGTCGATCAGCCGATCGTCGACATACATCGGATAAAAATACATCAAACGAATCCAGTCGAGGCCGTCGACCCCGTCCAGTTGTTCGAGCAACTCCACAAGCCGCGGTTCGCCGTAGAGATCCATGCCGTAGTAGGTGGTGTCTTGAGCAACGATCACCAGTTCGCGAACCCCGTCGGCGGCCAGTTCCCGCGCTTCGGCGACGACTTCTTCGATCGGCTTGGTGGCGTGCTTGCCACGCATCTTGGGAATTGCGCAGAACGTGCAGAGCCGGTCACAGCCTTCGGAGATTTTTAGAAACGCGAAATGCTTGGGCGTGATCCGCAAGCGCGACGTGTCGGGCAGCGGATGCGTAGGCGCCGGTTGGAAAACACTCCGCTGTTCATCCAAACCACCGATCAGCCGGTCGGCGACCTTGGTGACCTCTTCCCGGCCGAAAACGCCGATTAGGTAGTCGATCCCCGGACGGTCCTCGAGCAGCGCCTCTTTCTGCCGTTCGGCCAGGCAGCCCGAGACGATCACGCCCCGCAAATCGCCGCGGCGTTTGAGTTCGAGCATTTCGTCGATCACGGCAAACGATTCCTGCCGAGCCTCTTCGATGAAGCCACAGGTGTTGACCACGGCAAAGTCGGCTCCGCGCGGATCGTCGACCATCTGGTAACCGTCCAACTGCAACATGCCGAGCATCCGCTCGCTGTCGACGAGATTCTTGGGGCAGCCGAGGCTCACAAAGGCGTAGCGGCCCTTGGCGTCGGTGCGGTCTGCAGTGGTGGTGTAACTTTTCGGCACGGGAGTTCTCAGAGAGCAAAAGCGAGCCGGCTCGTCCCCGAGCCCGGCGCCGTGGTCGGGGACGACACGGCTCGCTGATTATACGTGAAACACCGCCTCACCCGCTACTGCTCGCACACAGCCTGCGGTGTGGCCCGTTGACGCAAAACGTATCCATAGACATTGTTAAGGCTTCCTCCAAGAATCAATTTTCCGACAGGCGGATTCTTTTGCGGGCGTTGATGTTGAGTAATTGTGAGCAGAATCTCATTCTGCTGGATTATCTTGGGTATTCCTTCCTGTTTTTCTTCTCCGGAAAGCCAATTTTCGGCGGCCTACCC
>CAXMSB010000154.1:0-11788 GCA_964195615.1 uncultured Granulosicoccus sp.
TGATGAAGAACTCATCAAGACCGTCTGCGCCGCACCCTACATCGATCGCGCTACTTCAGATTAGAATGCGTATGAGACGGGCCTTTGGGATTGTCTTCACTGTTGCTCACCATTCCGTCAGCTAGCACCCGCCATTCGACACAAGGTGTTGTGTGATAGCACTTTATAAAAAGCACAATTCCCGATTGACGATTCACTCGAACAGTGTATGATCGTCCTCCTCAAACAACTGGATGTTGTAGGTCGAAGGGCATCACATACAATATCTAGTGGTTTAGAAACAGAAACTACCTCGTTTTTGACGAGTCAAGGTCCAAAGGACCCCAAAATCTTGTGTAGAGGGTTGGTCAGACAGGCCGACCGATGGTTATAGTATAACCGAATACTGCACAAGTGTATATCATCGGAAGTGGTAAGGATGCCCCTATTTATTCAACAGGAGGTTGAGCTGTGTCTACGGTCGACTTATCAATGACGACGAAGCGAGGAACCACCCCAGGCGCCACCGACAGCCAAGAACGTGCCAAGCGTTTTCATGGCCGGCTGAAGTTCGATACGGCCTTCTGCCCCGCCGACGTGGCCGATCCTTTTGACACGGTCGAGTGGGAGACGCGCAGCGCGTCGATCAAAGGCGAGAACGGCGAAGTGCTGTTCGAGCAGACCAACTGCGAAGTCCCCTCGTTCTGGTCGCAACTGGCCACCAACGTCATCTGCAGCAAATATTTTTATGGCGAAGTAGGCACCGACGAGCGCGAGTACAGCGTTCGCCAACTGGTGCATCGGGTTGCCCGCACGATTGCCGATTGGGCAATGGAAGACGGCTACTTCGCGAGCACCGACGACGGCGAACGTTTCTATCGCGACCTGGCCTGGCTCTGCCTGCATCAGCATGGCGCGTTCAATTCGCCCGTGTGGTTCAACGTCGGCCTCTATCATCAGTACGGCATCACGGGCTCCCCCTGCAATTGGCGTTGGGACGCGGTCGCCCAGGATGTCGCTCGGCCGGAGAATCCGTACGAGTTTCCGCAAGGCAGCGCGTGTTTCATTCAACACGTCGACGACAACATGGAAGACATCATGGAGTTGGCGCGCAGCGAGGCGATGCTCTTCAAGTTCGGCTCAGGCACCGGCACCGATCTGTCGACGCTGCGTTCGCACCGCGAAAAACTTTCCGGCGGCGGAAACCCGAGTGGGCCGTTGTCGTTCATGCGGGTTTACGACCAAATTGCCGCGGTCGTAAAAAGCGGCGGCAAGACGCGCCGCGCTGCCAAGATGCAATCGATCAAAATCTGGCACCCCGACGTGATGGAGTTCATCGAGTGCAAGTGGAAGGAAGAGCAGAAGGCTCGCGTGCTGATTGAAAAGGGCGGTTACGAAGCCAACTTCAACGGCGAGGCCTACAGCTCGATCATGTTCCAAAACGCGAACCTCTCGGTCCGCGTCACCGAAGACTTCATGCAGGCGGTCGAGAAGAACGAGGACTGGACCACGCGTTGGGTGACCGACAGCAACATCCCCGGCCCGACGTATCCGGCTCGCGAGTTGCTGGGTCGCATGGCCGACTGTGCCTGGCACTGCGGCGATCCCGGCGTGCAGTACGACACGACGATCAACGATTGGCACACCTGCCCGAACAGCGGGCGTATCAATGCCAGTAATCCATGCAGCGAGTACATGTTCCTCGACGACACGGCTTGCAACCTGTCGAGCATCAATTTGATGAAGTTCCGCGAGCCGGATGGCATGTTCGACACCGAGCGATTCCAGGCCGCTTGCCGAACGTTCTTTATCGCTCAAGAGGTCCTGGTCGACCATGCCAGCTATCCGACCCAAGACATCGCCCGCAACAGCCACCTGTTCCGGCCGTTGGGGCTGGGCTTCTCGAACCTGGGCGGCCTGCTGATGGCGAGCGGCACTGCGTACGACTCCGACGCTGCTCGCGGCGTCTCTGGGGCGATTACCGCGCTGTTGCACGGGGCGGCCAACCTCACCAGTAGCGAACTGGCCGAGGCGGTTGGCACCTTTGAAGAGTACGAACCGAACCACGAGCCGTTCCTGCGAGTGATGCAGAAGCATCGCGACGCGGTGGAAGAGATCGACGGCGAGTGCCCCGAGTATCTGGTCGAGGCGGCCCGAGCGACGTGGGAGAACGTGCTGGCGGCGGGCCGAGTCCACGGCTTCCGCAACGCCCAGGCCACGGTGCTGGCGCCTACCGGCACGATCAGCTTCATGATGGACTGCGACACCACCGGCATTGAGCCGGATATCGCGTTGGTGAAGTACAAGCAACTGGCCGGCGGCGGCATGTTGAAGATGGTCAACCAGACCGTGCCGCTGGCTTTGAAGACTCTGGGTTATGACCAGCCCAAGATCGAATCGATCCTCGATTACATCGACCAGCAGGACACGATCGAAGGCACTGACGATTTGAAACCGGAGCACTTGGCGGTGTTCGACTGTGCGTTTTCGCCGCTCAAGGGCACGCGCAGCATCGCTTGGCGGGCGCATGTGACGATGATGGCGGCCGCGCAGCCGTTCCTCTCCGGTGCAATCTCCAAAACGGTAAACATGCCGCGGGAGACGAAGCCCGAAGAAATCGCGCAGGCGTACGTCGACGGTTGGAAGTTGGGGCTGAAGGCGCTGGCGATCTACCGCGACGGCTCGAAGGAAAGCCAACCCTTGAACACCTCCAGCGAGGCCGACCAGCAGAAGGCCAAGGAGGCGGCGCTCAACAAGCCGCGTCGCGAGCGGCTGCCCGACACGCGGCAGTCGATCACGCACAAGTTCAGCGTCAGCGGCCACGAGGGCTACATCACCGTGGGCCTGTTCAAGGATGGTCGACCCGGCGAGCTGTTCATCACCATGGCCAAAGAGGGGAGCACGATCGGCGGCCTGATGGATGCTTTTGGCACGAGCGTGTCGATGAGCCTGCAGTATGGTGTGCCGCTGGAGGATTACGTCCGCAAGTTCTCGCACATGCGGTTCGAGCCGCAGGGCTACACCAAGAACCCGGACATCCGGATCGCCAAGAGCATCATCGATTACATTTTCCGCTGGCTGGGGATCATGTTTTTGCCCGGCTACAAGGAGGCAACCCTCGGCGAGTTCCCCCCAGAGCGAGCCGGCTCGTCCCCGAGCCCGGCAACGGGGGACGATCTGACCGAGCCCAAGCCCGTCGACAAGAAGTCCGGCGGGCAAGCGGGAGCCAAGGCGGAAGGCGGAGAGATGAAATCCCAAATCCCAAATACCAAATCTGAAATCCAAAACGGCAACGGCCACACCAACGGCTACAGCACGAAGCTGCTGGCGCGGGCGGGTGTGATGCTGAAGACCGACAAGCCGACCGATGACGAGCGTAACGGCCAGTTCGCCAGTTTCCAGGTCGACGCCCCCTGCTGCGACAACTGCGGCTCGATCACAGTGCGCAGCGGCAACTGTTACCTCTGCTACAACTGTGCGACTAGCATGGGCTGCTCTTGAAGTTAGATTTGGGAAGTCAGATTTCAGAAAGGACGTGATTTCGAGTCTGAATTCCCAAATCCCAAATCTGCATTCAAACCCCGCTGCTCGCAGCAGGAAGCTCAGGGCGACGACGCCCGCGGGCAGCGCGTTTGGAGGAGGGGGGCGAGAGGCGGGAGGCTGGGGTTTGTGCGCCTGCAGGCCTAAAGCCTCCAGCCCAATCTGACAGTGACAACGGGCGGGTGCCGGTGCGCGAGTGCCGGTGCCCGTTTTTACCTTCTCTGAGCACTCGAAACGGAAGAATGGAACGATTCCACCAGATCTTGTTTGCCATTTCTATCTTGGCGCTGAGTTGGCTGGCGATGATGGCCGTTCACGAACTTGGTCATGTTGTCGGAGCGACTGTCACTGGCGGTTCGATTGAACGTGTTGTTCTCCATCCGCTGGCGGTTTCGCGAACCGATGTTGCGCCGAATCCACGTCCCGAGACTGTCGTGTGGCTTGGACCAATCTTCGGCTGTGTCCTCCCTCTAATGCTGTCCGCGATTGTCCCTCGGCGACTCACCATGCTGAACAACATCGCTCGGTTCTTTGCCGGGTTTTGCCTCATAGCCAACGGGGCTTACATCTCATTCGGTTCCTTCAATGCGGTTGGCGATTGTGGTGAGATGTTGCGGACTGGTACACCGCTTTGGGCCATGCTTTGCTACGGTGCTGCAACCATTCCGCTGGGCTCTTACCTGTGGAACGGTCTCGGATCGATTGTGTATTTTCTCGAAAGCCCCTCCGTTGTCACAGCGAAAACTGCCTATGCTACGTTCGGCGTATTGCTCGTAGTAGTTATTGCGGAACTCGCCCTGTTCCCGCAGTAGAGTCATCCCACGGCGAGGCCCAAAGGGCGATGGTGGGCGGCTGTGCCGGCCCTTTTGGTGCGAATGCCCAGGCGCATTCGGGGCTCACTGTGGCTACAATAGCGGGCATTGCTCATCTTGCTTGACTAGCCAGACGGGAGTGCCGATCACGTGATAGCCGACCTTTTCTTGTTGCGACATCTTGTTTGTTTGCTGCTTGTGTTGGGGTTTGCCGTGCCGACTCGGGCCGCTGAGTACGAAGCGCGGATCTGGTCTAGCAAGGGTGGAAAGCACCAGATCAAGGCGAAGTATATCGATCTGGTCGACGGCATGGTGCGGCTGGAACGACCCAACGGCGACATCTCGAAGCTGCCTCTCGATAAGCTTACGTGATGAATTCGTGGCCCGACCTTGATCCTGAGTGGACCGCTTGGCTCGACGACGAACGGTTCTTCACGGTTAACCGAGAAGGACAGTTGATCCTGTGGCAAGTGGAAGGGGCGAAGGCAATTTACGAATTGCTGATTGACCGTAGCGTGAAACCCATTCTCACGCACGGGCGGAAGCACTTGGTGGTGCCGACGAGCGCGGGCGTGCAATTCTTCGACGCGAATTCGGGAGAGTTGACGGCTGTCATTGGATCGGGGAATTGCCGCTCTGCGAGTCTGGCGTTTTCTCCCTCGGGCAAGCAACTGGCAATTGTCTCCGGCGGTTTTGTCGACGTCCTGGACGTTACTACAGGCGAGACGTTTCGTTCGTTCCCTTGCCAGGGAGTGAACAGCGGGCAGTCGGTTGTTTGGATCGACGAGGAATACCTGTTTACGGCAGGCGGGCAGGTTGTCAACGTGCCGTTGCGGCTGGTCGCCTGGAAGTATGAGATTGCTACCCAGTTGGTGAAGTCGTTTTCCGGAACGCATTGGGCGCTGTTGGAGAACCGTTCGAAGAACACCCAAGTGCTGACTCCCTTGGAATTACCGCCAGCAGAGGCGGTCGCGGCGGTTAGTCAGTTGGACCAAGAGCAGTTGTTGGTCGTGCGCCCCGGCGATACCATCAGCGTCGACGTTCAGATTGGCGACGGATTTCTAGCCAAGGCCGTGGAACAAGCGCTGATTGACGCGTTGGGCGAGGCAGACATGAAGGTGGGGGAAGACACGTCGCTTAAGCTGGTGGCGCGCACGACGACGGGTAAGACAGAAAAGGCGAATTATCGAAGGTTCCACTCGTTTCGCGACAAGGGAGAAACCATTGAAGTCACCAGCCGAGTTTACGAATTGGAACTGTTGCTTGACGGAAGAGTCGTCTGGCAACGAAAGTCGACCCATTCATCGCCGATGCATCTGCAGTTGCAGGAGGGAGAGAGCATCCGAGCGGCGATCGCCCGGGTGATGAAACCGAAGGCGGGTAATTTTCGGGGACGCCTGCCTTCGTACGTGGTGCGTCCCGAGTATCTTGAGCCGCTGGGAAACAGCAAGCTCTCGCTGGGCATGTAGGATGCGCCTGCTCCGCAAACGAACCTCACACGCGATTTTTCGGGTCCTCTGCTCGTGGGGCCGACTTATACTGAAGAGCGCGGAACATCCCGCGGTCTTTTCTCTACAGCTCTGATTTTGGAGGTGCGATCATGCGATTGGCGATTCGTCCGTTGGCTCTTGCTTGTGCTGTTGTCTGGGGCGCGACGGGCCTGTTTTGTGGTTTGATGAACATGTGGTTTCCGCCTTATGCCGAGGCGCTGTTGCAGTTGCTCGGTTCCGTCTATCCGGGATACGCGCCCGACGGCAGTTTTGGCAGCGCGATGAACGTGACGCTTTATGCTACGGTCGACGGCGCGATTGGTGGATGTATCTTTGCCTGTCTCTACAACTGCTGTGTGAAGAGACTCGAGAGCGAGTAGGTTACTCGGAAGCCAACCGGAGTTCGGCCCAGCAACTGGGGTCCTCTTCGTAGGGGATGCCAGCACCGGCGGAGAAGGTTTGCAGGCCCCGTTCGCGGTCGACTAGCGCGTAGGTGAATCCCAGGCGGGGTTGTCCCGTCGGATCGAATCCGCCCAGGGCGACCGCTGGGGCGAAGGCTGAGAGTTCGTAGCTCTTCTCTGAGACCTTGCTGGCGACCTGTAGTTCGCGTGCGCGTACTGGCCGTGCGTTTTCTCGGGCCCGGTTAATTAGCAATTGATCGGCCAGGGGTTCTTCCGCCCCTCGACCGCCGCCGCGGGGCAGGAACACGAAGCGATGGCAGAAGCGGCTGGCGCGGTGGACGTTGGTCGTGGCACGGGTGTCGACCCACACCTGCAGGCCGTCGCTATCTTCGAGCCGCGATTCGCGGCACCAAGGCAGTTGCTGCCGGCCCTCGACGCGCACCCACCAGACGAGCCCCTCGGGCCCCCACGCCATCCGCACGTCGGCCAACTGCTGTTCGTCGTCGAGCTGTGCCAGGTTCGGCAGCCGGTAGCTCTCGTCGAGCACGGCCCCCTGAGGCGACCACAACGGGTCGGCACGCTTCAGATCGGCGGCAAAGCGGAACATAAACCGGGGCGGAATCAGCGAGTCGGTGGCAGGTTCGGGCATGGGGAGCAGGGGTCAGAGGCCAGGGATCAGAGATTAGGAAGATAGCCGCGATGCGATGCATCGCAGGGGGAACGAGGGCCTAGCATAGCAGATTGGGGCGACGTTTGCCGGGCTCGGGGACGAGCCGGCTCGCGGGGGCGAGCCGTGTCGTTCCCGACCACGGAGCGGTGTGCGGTATTGTTCCCGCCTGCCGACGGGCCTAAACTCGCGGGATCAGACAGTAAACCCAGCAGATAGGCGAGGACGAGAACGTGGACGAAAAACGAATATGGGCCCCTTGGCGGATTGGATATGTCTCGGGTAGCGAACAGGAACCCGCTCCGCCGCCGGTGCCCGACGCCTGGCGCGACGGGGCCGACGAGGCGTGCTTTCTTTGCCGAGCAGCGGCCGTTTATGCTGAACCCCAGCAGGCGAATCGGCAGAACCTGGTGGTCGAAGTCTCCGAACACACGGTCGCGCTGTTGAACTGCTATCCCTACACCAACGGCCATCTGCTCGTGGCACCGTTGCGACACGTGAGCCAGCTACATGAGCTTTCCGATGCCGAGCACTTGGCGGCAATGCAGATGCTGGGGCGGTTCACGCAGACGCTTGCTACGCTGATCAAGGCCGAGGGATTCAACGTGGGGCTGAATCTGGGCCAAGTGGCCGGGGCGGGCGTGCCGGGCCATCTGCATTGGCACCTCGTGCCGCGTTGGCCGGGCGACAACAATTTCATGCCCACGCTGGCCGGCACGCGGATGATTCCCCAGTCGCTCGAGGCGGTGTGGGAAGCGCTGGTCAACAATCCTTGACGGGGCAACGCTGGTAATGAGTTCCGAGTTTACGACGGTCGAACGCGAGTCGCTGCTGCTCGCTCCCTATGCCATGCACAGCGTCGACACGGCAGGGCGCGTGTATGCCGAGCAGATCCATCCCTACCGCGGTCCGTTTCAGCGCGACCGCGATCGGATCGTACACAGTAGCGCCTATCGCCGGCTGGCGCATAAGACGCAAGTTTTCACGGGGCATCTGGGCGATTACCATCGCTCGCGGCTGACGCACACGCTCGAGGTGGCGTCGATCGCCCGGACGATTGGCCGTGTGCTGCGGTTGAATGAAGACTTGATCGAAGCCTTGGCGCTGATGCACGATATCGGCCATCCCCCGTTCGGCCACGCGGGCGAGGATATCCTCGACCAGTGCGCCAGCGACTGCGGCGGGTTCAACCACAACCGTCATGCCGTGCGGATCGTCACGCTACTGGAAAACCGGTATCCCGAGTTTCCGGGGCTGAATCTCTCCCGCGAGGTGCTCGCGGGCCAAGGTTCGCGGGTGAAGGATGAGCCGTCGGACGGGCGAGCGCCTCTGTTGGAAGTGCAGATCGTCGACGCGGCTGACAGCATCGCCTACGATTCGCATGACGCCGACGATGCGTTGGAGCTGGGCCTGCTGAAGCTGGACGAGTTGCTGGCGGTGCCGTTGTGGCGGGACGCGGCCCAGCGGGTGCAGCAGCGCTACGCCGCGCTGGAGCCCGAGCAGTTGCGCCGGGCGGTGATTCATCAGTTGATCGAGACGCTGGTGAGCGATCTGGTGGACGCAACCCGTGCTCGGCTGCGGCAGGCGGGCGTCGACAGTCCCACGGCGGTGGCGGATTGGGATGCCCGTTTGGCCGAGCCTTCGGCAGAGTTCGCTCAGCAGAAAGGGCAGCTCGAAGCGTTTCTGTTCGAGCATGTTTACCGGCATCCCACCGTGTTGGCCGAACGGCAGGTGGCCGGCGAAGCGCTGCAGGAGATGTTCGATCGGTACTCTCGCAATCCGGCCGAACTGCCCGAGAAGTTTCGGCAGCGCGTGGAGTCCGACGGTCCGCAGCGAGCCACCTGCGATTTTCTGGCGGGCATGACCGATCGCTATGCCCTGGAGATGTATCGTGGGCGGCGGGCGGCTCGTCTCTGATTGAGGGTGTCTGGGAACGCGGCTTGCTGCCATTCCGAGGTCCTCCGAGGAATCTCTGTCGTGACTCGGTTTGACAGGGCAACGGAGATCCCTCGGAGGACTTCGGGATGACAGCGCGCTCATCTGGCACCACCCAGAAGGGGGGAATGGAGGTCTTTCCGGAAATATAGGAAAAACTGGCCCTCCCACGATTTGCCCCCAGCCCTTTTTAACATAAACTTGAGGAGGTTAGGGGTTCTGTTCGGACGTCGATTTTCGTGCCGTGTAGACGTTTTTGATTCACCTTCAGAGGGGAGAACATGATGTTTCGTATCTCTTGGTTGGCCGCAGTTGTTGTGGCTGCCGCAGTGTTCACAGGTTCGGCGGCGACCGCCGAAGCTGGCAATCCTTGTTGCTGCTGTCCGCCACCACCGATCCAGACGACGCTGTGCGTCGCTCCGCCCTGCAGTTGCTGCTCGCAAGAAGTAACCGTCTGCGTGCCGGGTTGCTGCACCGAAGCGCCGAGCGTTTGCTGGCGTAGTGGAATCTTCGGCCGTCAGATCGGCACCTACTCGTGGGCCTGCTGTGGTCACGAGGTGAAGGTGGTGGTCACGCGCCGTGGCGACGTGAAAGTTCGCGGCTAACACGCTGCTTGAACGTATCGTGAAACAGAAGGGCGAGGTCTTCGGGCCTCGCCCTTTTTGTTTTGCTGAGGAAGGACCGGACGAATGGCTTGTTTAAGGTCTAGAGGGCGAGGACGTAAACCGGTCATGCTTTGTCATACATCAAAGCTTGAATCGTGAGCCACACACCTACTAGCAGTATCACCCACCCCGTCGCATTGCGCGCCCACCACTCGACCTTGCTGACAGCGTTGAACGCTTTGCCCAATGCCTGCGATCCAAGTGCGATTAGAATTGCGAACACGATAACCGGTAAGGCAGTCCCGACGCCATATAGCAGCGGTAGGGTGACCGTGGAACCCGCGTTGAGCGAGGCCATCACGTTCCCGAAGAATAAGGCGGCCGACGTGGGGCAGAAGGTAAGGGCAAACAAGATTCCGAGCACGAGCGAGCCCCAGATGCCCATTGCGTCAATGCGTTGCTTCAGTCCATCGGAGACGCCTCGACCGCCAAGATTCATTTGGATCAGTCCCACCAAGAACATGCCGACCAGCACCAACATCGGCCCTAGCAGCATGTGCATATACTTTTGAAGGAATAGCGATACCTGCGGCACCGACAGCGCTGTACTGACCAGGATGAACGCGAGCCCCAGGTACGCTGCCATGCGTCCGACTGTGTAAAGGACGCCGGCGAGTACCACGTACGGCGTACTGTCGATGCGGCGACTGATATAGCTTATCGCTGCTATGTTGGTGGCCAGCGGACAAGGACTGATCGAGGTGAGCACTCCCAACCAGAGTGCCGATGCCGCTGCCAAATGATACTCGGTCATTCCTTCGACTCCGCTTCTTTCTTGGTTTGCTTCAGGTAGGTTGCTATTCCGTCCCGCACACACGCATGGAATGCTTCGGGTTTGCCTACCAGTTGCCAAACTTTGGGCAGGGAGGTCGATCGTAGGACCTCGCCGTCAAACGCGTTGGTCAGCACGAGAGTGGGCCCTTTGATTTTGAATTGCCCAGTCAGCTCGGCGTTCTTCTGTGCTTGGAAATCGACGAGCCTGAACGCGACGACTTTGGTTTTCATCTCTTTTGCAAAGCCTTTGACGATTGCTTCCTCCGTGAGTGCGCCGATTCGCTTGCAAGTAGCGCACCGCTGCGTGCGATGGAAATACAGGGCGACCACTTGATGAGCCGGAGGCTCAACGTTCTTTGTTGTCGTTGGCTTGGCAACTTCCTCAGCTACGACTAGGGCCGTAGCGATTGTGATGACGCTGAAAATGGTTGTCATAGTGTCTCTCACTTTCACAGTGGTTAGGTGCTCAGTCTTGTGTACTAACCAACAGCTCTTCGGTCTGCTGGCGGACATATTTTGCGAAGGCATCCTTGTCGCCGACCAGCTCCCAAACGCGCATAAGATTTCGCCAATCGGTTTGCTGGCCCTCCGACAATCGCACTAGCACTACGGTGGGCGAGACAATCTCATATTTGGTTACAAAGTGGGCGTTCGCAGGCAATTCATAGTTAACAACCCTCCACGCAATTTCTCCAGAAGACAATTCACTGGAGAAGTCGGTTTGAATTGCCTCATGGGCGTAGGCCTCAATGTTTCGGCAGGTGGGACAGCGGATCTCGCTGTGAAAGTAGTATGCCACCAGACCAGTTGTTGGAAGCGAAACGTCTTCTTCTACAACGGGTGCTGTCTGAGATGCATCGCGTCTGACTTCGCGAGCTACCAGGACTACGACGGCCGCCCCCACAAATAGTAGTAGCACTATACTTAGCGACTTCTTAGGGTTCATCAGGTATTCCTCTTACCATGAGTTACTGGGAGAGCATCGCGGCTATCTCCTGCGGGGAAGAAACATTGCCAACCATCTTCACTTCACCATCGATGACTAGCGCTGGAGTGCTCATCACTCCAAACTGGACGATCTCGTTGATGTCCTCGACCTTCTGGACTTCTGCTTCAACGCCAAGTCCCCTCAAGGCCATCTCAACGTTCTCTTTCAGCGACGCGCACTTCTTGCAGCCTGTGCCGAGGATTTGAATCGTCGTCATAAGTCGATCCTTTCTTACTTGTTGTTTAGGGAAGGTCAGCAACTGCAGCGAACGTCGATGACGGATCTCCAGGGAACATAGCCCCGTAGCCGATGCCGGCCACGGTCGCCATGACGATCACCAATCCGACAAACACAGCGGTCTTCTTATTGCCAACAACACTACGGATTACGAGGATGCTTGGCAGTGAAAGTGCTGGTCCAGCCAGCAGCAGCGCAAGCGCCGGCCCGCTGGCCATGCCATTTTTCATCAGCGCTTCGAGAATCGGTACTTCTGTGAGCGTTGCGAAGTAAAACAGGCAGCCGACCACCGAAGCGATC
>CAXMSB010000155.1:0-4824 GCA_964195615.1 uncultured Granulosicoccus sp.
AGTGCTTTCTTGAATTGGCGCTAAACTAGGTTCACACCGCAGAGGTCGCGTGTTCGAATCACGCGTCGCCCATTTGTTGGAACTCTCGCCGAAATAAGAGTTTCTGATACCTCGCGATGGTCGCGAGTGCGGCACTTGAACCGCTGCGAAGCGGGTAGTACTACCCCCTTCGCAAGCACGACAGGAGCCCACTCATGAGCGCTCGTATTCCAGAGTATCGGCATCACAAGCCTTCTGGCCAAGCACTGGTCCAAATCCGCAGCCGGCGCACCTATTTGGGAAAATATGGCTCGGAGGAAAGCAAGGAGAAGTTTCGTCGACTGATCGCGGAACAGGTGTGCGGTGACGGCGAGGCCGCAACGGATGTGCCGCTGGACGAAATGACCGTCAACGAGGTGATAGTGGGATGTTTTGAGTAGGCCCAGAGCAACTACGTGAAGAACGGAAGAAAGACCGACAATTACGCGAACTTTCGAAGCTCGTTTGCACTCTTGTGGCAAGCGATGAAGAATCAATATTCGCGCGTTATCAGAGGCGGCCCTAATGAATTCGTCGATGTGATTTGGGGCACGCCCAGCTTACGCGCGGCTGACTGCATGTTTCGATCGAATAGCTCGGGACGAATGAAGTGAGGCGTTAGTTCAATCGTCCCAACTGGTCAGTCGTCCCTGCCGGGACTTCAATGCAATTGGGTGATCCTGCCCAACGCTGAAACGCTGGGCTATTTTGGGCTGTCCCTACGGGAAAGAAGCGGCGGGTGCCGAGGGCTTGGCTCCGTCCTCTGTCAGTCACGCGAATGAATCCGTAGGGTGCGTGGAGTGATAACGGACCGCACCGTCTTCTCTCGTGGGTTTCGCTGCGCTTCACGCACGCTACGCCCTGACCCAGAATTGGAAACTTGTGTTGACATTTCCGGCCCTTCGTGGGCGACGCCTCACAGATCCGGTGGAAATTACCACTGGTTAGGGGGGTGCCGACCCTCCGGAGTTTCGTCGGCCAACAATTTCGCCAGTTACATGTCGTTACATGTTGTCGACCCGATTGCCTACGGGCTGCCGAGAGGCCATACTGGGGCAAACATTTCCTTAACACCCTTTCGGTTTGCTCCCAATGCCACGAACAATGAAAGAACGAGTCAAGGCCTTGACGCCGCGACATCGTCAGGTCGTGCGGCTCATCAGTCTTGGTTGCTCCCTGACTGACATCGCCGCGATTCTGGACCTCGAACCAACCACCATCGACAACCACAAGCAGGCCGCGATGCGGACCCTGGGGGTTGGCAAGTCGACGCTCGTCACCCGAGTGGCGATCAAGCATCATCTAAGCCCGATCAAAGATGAGCTCACGCGAAGCGAGAAACGAAAGATCGCCCGCAGCAAGAGGGCGTGACCAGCGCCGGTCAGCCTATCTGGCGAGGTTCTTGGATCCGTTCTGAGAAGGTGTTCTTGTAACCCTTCGGCCGCTTGAAGCGATTCGGGTAGATAATAGACTGCCGAGCCGTTGGGGCTGCGCGGGGGGAAGCCAGGATAACGGGATTGGCTGGATTGATAGGATGGATTGTTCGAGGACTTTCTTCGAACAAGTTTTTCAACCTTTGGATTCAACCACCACTGTCCACGTAGATCATGTCAATCCTGCAGATCCATTTATACTGTCCATCCTTCTCTTGGCGCTCTCCGTGACTCCCTGGTGAGTTTTCCTTCGGATGGCTGAATAGTTACAAGAAGTGCAAGAACAAGAAATGGAGACGTTCGGGGCATGGGTAATATCTATTTGGGCGTCAATTTGGAGTTCGTGCGCCACGACGACAAGCCCTTCGAGTGGGGCGTCGAAAAGGCGGCTCAACTCGGATATGAGTATGTGGAACCGATGGTCCACTGGGGGCGTGAGCTGCTCAGCGAGGCCGGCTATTTCCACAGTGTCTCGATGCTGGACGATCCCTATCGCATCCGTCGCGTGTGTGAGCAGGCGGGTGTGAAGCTCTCCGGTCTGTCCGCCCACACGCCCCTATGCAAGCCGGAGATCAGCACCGAGTATCTCAAACAGGCTATTCGGTTTGCTGCTGAATGTGGGGCGCCGGTCGTCAATACCGACGAGGGCCCCAAGCCCGCGTGGACCACCGAAGAGGAAGACCATACCCTGATGCGGTACGTCCTCGCCGAAGCGGCGGCCGTTGCCGAGCCGAGAGGCATCAAGATCGGCCTGGAGCCGCACCAACAATACAGCTGCACTCCCCGTGGCTTGGACCGAATCGTTGCACTGGTGGATTCCCCAGCGATCGGGATCAATTTTGACACGGGAAACAGCTATCTCAGTGGCGAAGATCCCGCCGAGTGGCTGATGAAGGTCCGCGACAACCTGGTCCACTTGCACGCAAAGGATATCTCGGTGGAGCAATCCGACGCCGAGCAAGGCGAGGTGACGGGCACCCCGGTTGGCTGCGCCTGTGGCGAAGGCGTCGTGGATTGGCGTAGGATGATCGAAATTTGCCGTGAGGCGCCTCGGGACATCGTGTTCAGCGTGGAATGCGGCACGGTCGACCAGGCGGAACGAAGCATCCAGCATCTGCGTGGCATTCTCAGCGCCGAGTCGGGCAAGGGAGCTTCCTCCGTCGCCTCAGAAGCGAAATAGCCGATCGTGGTGTCCCCTGCGGGTAGCACCATATCCAAGAAGAGCACAGTTTCTTTCATGTTGTTGAGGACCAAGCGATGAGACAGAACGACCGCGAAACAACCGACGTCCCAGTCCGATCGGACCGCAGGCGATTCCTGAAGACAACCTCGGCAACGGCTGGCATGGCAATTGCCGGTTCGACGTTGCCCCTGTTCGCCAAGCAGGCCGCGGGAGCAAACGACCGGATTGGCGTGGGATTCATCGGCACAGGTGGCCGCAGCCGCGCTCATCAGGATAATGTCCGGTATTTCCAAGGGTTGGGAATCGCCGAGCCCGTGGCGGTCTGCGATGTTTACCGCCCACGTATGGAAGCCGCGGCAGCGCACTGCGGCGGCGCCAAGATGTACGACGAACATGAGCAGTTACTCGAAGACCCCAATGTCGACGTGGTTTGCGTGGCCTCGCCGGATGGGCACCACGCGAAGCATACGATCGACGCCCTGAAAGCTGGGAAGGACGTCTACTGCGAAAAACCACTGACGCACTGGAATCAGTTTGAGCTGGCGAAGCAGATCGACGCGGTCGCCAAGGAGACGGGCGGGTTGGTCCAGGTCGGAACGCAGCACATGGCCGACGACAATTACCCCATGATTATCGATCTCGTGCGTAACGGGATCATCGGCAAGCCGATGCACGTGGAGTGCAGTTTCTTCCGCCGGGGCGACTGGGGCGAGCGGATGCCGATCCCCGATCCCAACGCCAAGCCAGGACCGGACCTCAACTGGGAACGGTTCCTCGGCGACGCACCGAAACGGCCGTTCGACATCTCCCGATTCTTCCAATGGCGAATGTACTGGGACTATGCGGGCGGGCCGGCCACCGATCTCTTGGTGCATACGTTTACGCCCATTTTCTGCATCCTGGAGCTCGACTTTCCGGAACGCGTGTTTGGCGGCGGCGGCACGTTTGAGTTCGACCGTGAAGTGCCCGATCAGTGCAACATCATTGCTGACTATCCGGACGGACCGAGCGTGGTGATGACCAACTCGCTTTCGAACCACGTGCCTGCCGAGACCGTCATCCGCGGCACCGATGGCATCATCAAGTGGGCCATGCTTCAAGGCGGCAAAGAGTACGGCGTGCGCATCGTTCCCTTCGCCAAAGGCAAGGAAGAAATTCGCATCCCCTGGAAAGGGCAAGGCGACACCACCAAGCTCTGGGCCGATCTGTTGGATTGCGTCAAAACGCGAAAGCAGCCGAAGTGCAACATCGACATGGCGGTTCGTGTGCAGGCGCCGCTCTCGATGGGAGTCATCTCACACCGAGAGAGCAAGGTCGTTAAGTTCAATCGAGAGGAACAGTCGTTCGTGTTGTCTTAGAGACGGCTCAAGGTTGGAGATAGTCGAGAGATATAGGATCATCGCAGACTACCACCAGCATAGATTGGTCAGCTGACCAACTCGCACCCTTCGCAGGCTTCTGGACGCTCTAGCGGACTTGGCTCGGCATGCCCCTCGTCGGGCTCGACGCCAAGCAATGCTCGTTCAGCGGGGATGAGTGCCGCGAGCAGTACGCCAGCCGCCTCATAGAAGCCACCTGAGTTTTCACGGGAAAGTAGCTTCGCGAAGGTGGGCGCCCACCACGAAAGGTGCTCGCGCAGAAATTGCGCTTGCGCATCGCGGCACACTTCGAGTCGCTCTTGGCGAACTGTCGTATCATCGTCGGCAGCCAACCGCTCCAAGCCAAGGAGAAAGGCCATAAACTCTAGCTCCTGCACGATGTGGTCCGGCCGTTCTGGGTGTGCCGTGGACGTGGTCAGACCAAACGCGCTGTAGAAGCCGCTGACGTCGGCCAACGTGTTGCTCCGCTGGAACGCATACTTGCTGTTGATATACTCCGTTTCGTAGGGCGGGCAGGCATTCGAGACTAGCAGCCCAAAGGTGTTCTCGAACGCTTCATTCAGTTTCTCACGAGTATCGGGAAGCCGATCCAGGACTCGCGATGGATCGAGTTCGGAAAGTGGGCGCTCGCCGGGCCCCAGATTGTTTGGTCTGGCCTCGGGTAAGTCGCGGATAAGCATCGCCGCTTCGGAGAGGAGCGCGTCTTCACGCAGTGCGTCGAGTTGTTCCCAAGAAGCGGCCTTGGGATCTAGCAGCGTCAAGGCAGCGAAGCGGTAGTCGACAGGTCGGATAGCCCCGGCTGGGATTCGCA
>CAXMSB010000156.1:0-4202 GCA_964195615.1 uncultured Granulosicoccus sp.
GATTCTTCAGAAAAAGACGCGATCCAGCGGCAGGCCCTCCAAGGTAAACGACCGCGATGGCAATCCGGTTGACATCTCGGCAGTCGTCGTTTGGAAGGTCGTCAACACGGTCGAAGCGTTGTTTGAGGTCGACGACTACGAAGATTTCGTCGCGGTGCAAAGCGAAGCGGCCCTGCGAATTTTGGCGACGCGCCATCCCTATGACAGCGAAGATCACGAAGTCTCGTTGCGGGGCAGCACGGTCGAAGTCTGCCAGCAACTGCAGCAGGATATCCAAGAACGCTTAGACAAGGCGGGCGTCGACGTGATCGAGGCACGCATCAGCCACTTGGCCTATTCCCAAGAGATTGCCGCAGCCATGCTGCAGCGACAACAGGCCCAAGCCGTCGTGGCGGCGCGGACCAAGATAGTCGAGGGCGCCGTCGGCATGGTGCAAATGGCCCTCGATCATCTGGCGAAAGAGAACATCGTCGAGCTGGACGACGAGCGTCGGGCGGCCATGGTGTCCAACCTGTTGGTGGTGCTCTGCAGCGATCGGCACACACAGCCGGTCGTGAACACCGGCACCTTGTACAACTGAGCCAGGTCCTCCACGCGTGGTGCGGCTGCGACCGCCATCGCGCGTGGCGGATTCTTTTTTTACGAAGGAGCACAATTTTGGCTCGCGAGTCGTTTCTGTTGCGCACCGACCCCCGCGTGCTCGACGCCTTGCGTCGTTGGGCCGACGACGAACTGCGCAGCGTCAACGGACAGGTCGACTATCTGTTGCGCCGCGCCCTGCAGGACGCCGGCCGACTCAAGCCCGCCGAAGAACAGAAAGAAGACGCCAAGGAAAAGTAGGCCGAGCGGGTGCCACTGTCTGGCTTGTCCAGCAGTGCAGCCCCGGATTACGCTTCGCACTGCTGGCAAGCCAGACAGTGGCACCCAACTTGGCTTGCAGCGCCTTTTCCAGCCTCCTGTCCTCTGCCGCTTCTTCCCTGACAACCGTTGGAAAGAATAAAAATCTCTGCTAGATTAGCCGTTTGTCTAGCTAACACGGGAGGACCTGAACTTGGATCGTTGCACCACTGTTTTCATCACAATTGCTCTGCTCGCTCTTGCCACACCCGCCGCCGCCGAGGTCGACCAGCGTCCGTTGGACGTCGACATCGTGCCGGCATTCCCACGGTTGCAGTGGCCCGATGATCTGACCGGCGCCGATCGCGGCTTACTCAGAGAAGTGCGACCGCTGGTGATCACCGGCGCGGGCGACGGTTCCAACCGACTGTTCGTCGCCACGCAACACGGCACGATCCACGTCTGGAAGAACGACCCGCAGGTCGAGCAGGCGCCGCTGTTTCTCGATATTCGCGATCGTGTTTCCTTCGACGAATCAAGAAACGAAGAAGGCCTGTTGGGGCTGGCGTTCCATCCGCAGTTTGAAGAGAACGGGGAGTTCTTCGTCCACTACACGGCCAGCCGCGAGAACCAACCGAAACGGCGATCGATTGTCTCTCGGTTCCGCGTTTCGTCGACTGACCCCCAGCGGGCCGATCCCGACAGCGAGGAAGTGCTGCTCCGCATCTCGCAACCCTACGAGAATCATAACGGCGGCACGGTCGTGTTTGGCCCCGACGGGTTTCTCTACATCGTGCTGGGCGATGGCGGCAAGGCGGACGACCCGCACATGCACGGCCAGAACCTGCAGACTCTGCTGGGCACCATCTTGCGAATCGACGTCAATCGAGCCGAGGGAGATCTGCCGTACGCGATCCCGGCCGACAATCCATTCGTCGGACAAGGCGTGCTTGCCCGTGGCGAAATCTGGGCCTACGGACTGCGAAACGTCTGGCGGCTCACGTTCGATCACCAGACGGGCGTTGCCTGGGGAGCCGACGTGGGGCAGAACCTTTGGGAGGAGATCAACATCATTCGCCGCGGCGGCAACTACGGTTGGAATCTCCGCGAAGGCCTGCACCCGTTTGGCCCTGGCGGGAGTGAACCGTCGCCCCACTTCATCGAGCCGATCTGGGAATACGACCGCGAGGCCGGCAAGTCGATCACGGGCGGGCACGTCTACCGGGGCGCCTCCGCGCCGCAGCTCGAGGGCGCGTATCTGTACGCCGACTACGTCAGCGGCCGTGTCTGGGCGTTGTGGTACGACCACTCCAGCGAACAAGTCACCGCCAATCGAGTGATTCGCGAGATCGGTCAGCCCGTCATCACGTTTGGCGAAGACGACCAGGGCGAACAATACTACTCGACGCAAGCCGGCGATATCTTTCGGTTCGCATCGCCCGGGAAGCCGGGCCAGTAAAGCAAACATGCATCCAAGCATGCGCCCACATCGGGGTGGCCGGGGCAAAGTCCCGCAGGGCGTGCCCCGGTGAGCGTCGCCGACCGGGGCACGCTAGCGCTTTGCCCCGGCCACCCAAGCCGGCATGGTTCCTGGAAGACTGCTCAGCCGAACATCACGTAGCACAAGCAAGTCACCACTACGGTGCCCAGCAGGTTCAGCACGAACCCCTCGCGGGCCATCGTCCGTACGGTGAGTTTCTGCGAACTGAAGATCACGGCGTTCGGCCCCGTGGCCACGGGGAGCATGAACGCGAAGCTGGCGCTGATCGTCGCCGGCACCATCAGCACCTTCGGTTCGGCGCCCAGAGAAACCGCCGCCACGGCCAACACCGGCAGCAACAGATTCGCGGTCGCCGTGTTGCTGGTCACTTCCGTAAGGAAAGTGATCGAAAGGCACGTCACGCCGATCAGCAAGAACGTGGGCAGGTGTCCCCAACCGGCCAACGCCCCGCCCAACGAGGCACTCAACCCCGAACCGGCAAACGCCTTGGCGATAACAATTCCGCTGGAGAACAACAGCAACACGCCCCAAGGAATCTTGGCGGCGGTGTCCCAGTCGAGCAACCGACCGCCGCGACCGTTGGGAACCACAAACAGCACCACCACGGCCAACAGCGCCACGCTGGCGTCGCTGGCACCGGGCAGATCCGCCAGCTTGCTCCAGCCGCCGAACGGCTCCTTGCGCGTCACCCACAACAGGGCCGTCGCGGCAAACACCAGCATGGTACGCACTTCCTCCGCACGCCAGGCCCCCACGCTCGGCAGCTCGATCGACTCCTGCTCCCGCAGGTTTCTGGTCAGCCAGAGTCCCATCAGTGGCACCATCACCACCACCACCGGCAACGACCACGACATCCACTCCAGGAAGGTCACTTCGATGCCGGTCGTGTCCTGGTAGATTTTCATGAAGACCAAATTGGGCGGCGTGCCGACGGGCGTGCCGGTGCCCCCCACGCTCGCCGCGTAGGCGACGCCCAGCAAGAGTGCCGTCGTCAGTTGCGGGCTCTTCACCTTCTCCACCACCGCCAACACGATCGGCAGCAGCATCAACACCGTCGCCGAGTTGGAGATCCACATGCTCAACACCGCCGAGGTGGCCATGAAGCCGAACACGAGCCGTCGCCCGCTGGCGCCGCCCATGAGCGTGACCATCTGCAGCGCAATCCGCCGATGCGCACCGCTCTTCTCCATGGCCGACGAGAGCAAAAACCCGCCCAACAACAACAGAATCAGCTTGTCACCGTAGGCCGAGCCGACCGAATCGGCATCGAGCACGCCGACCAACGGAAACACAGCAATCGGAATCAGCGACGTCGCGGGAATCGGAATCGGCTCGAACACCCACCACAGCGCGGTCAATGTCGTGACGCCCGCCGTCCAGGCCCCGGCCGACTCCCAGCCCGAGCGCAGCATCGCCAACCCGACCAGCAGGCCGGCAATCGGTCCCAAGAAAAGCATCACCCGTTGCAGCATGAGTTAGACCAACAGAGCAGAGGAAAGCGGATTGGACCGGGCAGGGTGAGTGTACCCGGCGAAACGCGAGAATACCACGGTAGATTCGCGCTAGCCGCGACCCGCGTGGGAGGCGTCTCCGACGGCGACAGTGGGCAAGAAGTAGGCCGGCAACAAGTCCGCGCAGTTCCGGCAGCCACGACTACAAGACAGCAGCCCCTTGGGCGGGCGGCGTGGCAAACGCGGTGGCGTCGACGCCTGTCCGCGTTCGGTACTGGCCGCAGATCGCGTCGGCGACGTCGGCGGCCTGATCGGTTTTCACCAAGCTCACCGTGCAGCCGCCAAAACCGCCGCCGGTCATCCGCGAACCGATCACGCCCCGCCCGACGCCCAGCCCCTCGGCCGCGGCGACC
>CAXMSB010000157.1:0-11881 GCA_964195615.1 uncultured Granulosicoccus sp.
GCCAGCACGGCACGCTTACGAAAGACAATCGCCGCGTTGGCGGTGAACACAAGATCGGGTAATCCCTTGACCGGCTGTACCTCAGATATCGTCGCGCCGGCCTCCACAAGCTGCCGGCGAAGATCGTGCCATTGACGCACAGCCAGACCATGGTCGGCCTGCCGCTCGGTATTCATCCAGGGGTTGATCTCGTACTCGATCCCATAATGATCGGGCGGACACATCAAAATGTGCGGGGCGATGCTCATGAGTCGCCTGCTTCCAGCCGCTCAACTTCCGCAACCAGCGCCCGCAGAAAGGGCTCAACGTCGGTCACGAGCCCAATCGTCTGAAAGCTGCCACGGTCGCTGAGCTTGATGACAGTCGACGGGTTGATGTCGACGCACACAATCTTCACCCAGGCGGGTAGCAGATTGCCCACCGCGACTGAGTGCAGCGTCGTGGCGATCATCAGGCAAAAAGTGACGTCGGCGGTGCTGGCGCGCATCTGCCGTTGGCACTCCAGGGCATCGGTCTCCACGTCGGGCAACGGGCCGTCGTCGCGGATGCTGCCGGAGAGATGATACTCCACGCCGTTGCTGACGCATTCGTACATGATGCCGCTCTGGAGTACGCCCTGCTCGACAGCCGCCGCGATCGATCCGGCGCGGCGAATGCGGTTGATCGCCCGCAGATGGTGCTCGTGCCCCGCGTCGGCAAGGCTGCCTTCCTCGACGTTCACGCCCAGGCTCGTGCCGAACATCGCTTGCTCGATGTCGTGGGTTGCCAAGGCGTTGCCGGCAAACAGCTTGTGGAGGTAGCCCTCGCGAATCAGTTTGCAGACCAGCGAGCCGCTGCCCGTATGAACAATCGCCGGCCCGCCGACCAACAGCGATTTTCCTTCGCCGTGGCGATTCTCGAACAGTTGTCGAGCCACCTCGCGAATCACCACGCCCTTGGGTTTCTCGGTCGACACCGAGCTGTTCATGAACGCGAAGGCATGGTCTTGTTCGATGCGTTCCAACGGGAACACGCGCACGCCCATGTGGCCGACGACCATCGGCATGCCGCGCACCACGTCCGACATCGGCACGCAGCGAATCGCGCCGGTGGTTGGATCGACCGTCAGCCCGCAATCCATTTCCTGGTCGGCAACCGGGTGCCACTTGTCGCCGCGTCGAACCTCGGTCCGTTGATTGGTCGAGCTGTAGAACCCTTCGGGAAATGCGCCGTCGACGTCGGCTTCAGCCAACCGGCAGTCTCCTCCCGCAGTCGGTGAGGCCCCGTGATCGGCAATTTGTGCCAAGATTCCCGAGAGCGCCAGATCGTCGGCCGCGCGAACTTCGATGGCCGCGTAGCTGGGATCTTTGCGATCGTGGCCGATGGTGATGTTCTTAATCCGAAAACTGCCGCCGGCCGACGTAATCGCATCGAGCACCTTCGGCAGAATGAGGCTGTCGATAATGTGCCCACGGACTTCAACCTCTTCGACCGAAGGGTGGGCAGCCTTGGTTTTGGGGCTATCACTAAGCATGGCAACGAGTCTTCCTTGCGATCTGGTTGGCAAAGGGAACTTCTGCGTATCTTCCATTTCAAGAAGCCTGCCACCTCACAGGGTCTTTCATCGTTTCACATTGCGAATTCTGTAGGAGGCGTCTCCGACGGCGATCGTCCGAATCAAAGCTCCTATCGCCGTCGGAGACGCCTCCTACATGCGACTAACTTTCCCACCTAATTTGAGCCCGGAACCACCTCAAGAGTGGATTCATGGGTAGGCGGCCTCCAGGGCAATTCTATCCCGTTGTCCGCAGTATGCAGAGGTGGATTGGGCCTGGGAGGGGTTTCGGCTGAGTGTCTCTTTCCGATCTGGCTGATTCGCCGTATATTGAGGGCTTCGCTCCATCGGGGGCGTGTGACTCCTGTCTGCCGCGAGTGAATCGAATTACCATGGACGAGAAGAATCCAGAATCTGCGTGGGACGAATTGGTCGATAATTTGGGCGTCGAGGCCGATCCGGCCTCCGCTGAGCGTCACCAGCCCCAATCAGCCGACCTGCCGTCGGCTAGCCGACCCGAAGCGGACGTGCCAAAGCCGCAGCCGAGCGACTGGAATGCCCTGGCCGGCTCGCTAGGACTCGAAGTAACGCCGCCCACCCCTTCCGCGGAACAGCCCCCCACCAAAAAAAGCGAGCCGGAGCAAGCTGAACCGCCGACGCCTGAGCCCGTTGCTCGCGAAGTGGAAGTGGAAGTGGAAGTGGAAGCAGAGCCGGTCGAGGCTGCCGAGGATCCAGAGAATGAACCATTCGACGACTTGCCCGAGCTGCGCAGCGAGTTCGACAAGGAGTTGATCGAAGACACGCCGGATAGCGAAACGGAAGACGACGAAGAAATCAGCCTCGGCATGTCGGGGGAAGAGGCGCGCAGCGCTTTCGACTCACTCTTTTCCGAGGCGACTTCCGACTGGGAACTGCCTTCCAGCGCCGACAACATTCTCGACACGCCGTTGGAGTTCAGCCATCCGTCGGACGAAGCGTCCCTGGAATCTCCCGACGACGAGTCGGGGCCAGCCGAGTCGGAGCCAGCCGAATCGGACACAGCCGAGGAGGAGACCACCGAGCGCCCCAAGCGTCGCCGTCCGCGCCGACGCCGACGAGGACGCGGCGGCCGAAGTGCCGAAGCGAAGTCGGAAGAGGGAGCCACCAAGACCGAAGACACCGAATCCGAAGATGCCGAAGCATCCTCTCTCGATGCGACTGTCGAACCAAGTCAAGAAGAATCGGCCGACTCCGAGGAGGGGAAAGACGAGAAGCCCCGCCGGCGCCGCTCGCGTCGTCGCGGACGCCGCAAGCCGAGCGAAAGCGACACGGAAGCCGCAGTCGAAAGTGACGAGAAGGATTTGCCCGACTCAACGCATGCGGCTGATTTGTACGCAGACGATGAATCGGATGAGGAAGAGGAAGGCCAGTCGTCGCGACCGCGGGCCGGCCACCGCAACCTGCCCACCTGGTCGGAAGCGATCGGCGGCATCGTCGACGCCAATCTGGAACTGCGAAGCAAAGCGCCGAGCAGGTCGACTTCCCCCCGCGGCCGCGGTCGGGGCGGAAGGGGAAGACGGAAGAAAACGAGTTGAGGCTTCGCCGCTCTGAGTGGCCACAATTCATGCCATTCCGAGGCCCGTTCTTTTCGTTGGGACACATCTGGTTGAGACACATCTGAGAGAGGAATAGTGACTACTTCTCCCCAAAGCATCGTGGGCAACGTCGTCGACATCGCCGCTCGGCGGGTGTTTGCCGCCGAGGTGCGAGTGGTCGACGGTCGAATTGCCGCGGTGGAACCTGTCGAATCGACCCCCTCGACCTATCTCTTGCCCGGTTTCATCGACGCCCACGTCCACGTGGAAAGTTCGATGCTCGTGCCGAGCGAGTTTGCCCGGACGGCGGTGGTCCACGGCACGGTGGCCACGGTGAGCGATCCGCACGAAATCGGCAACGTGTTGGGCGTCGCGGGCGTTCACTACATGCTGGAGAATGGCGAGCAGACTCCTTTCAAATTCTATTTTGGGGCTCCCTCGTGTGTGCCGGCTACCATGTTCGAAACGGCTGGCGCAACGATCACCGTCGACGAGGTCCGAGCGTTACTCGACGATCCGCGGATTGTGTATCTGAGCGAGATGATGAATTTCCCCGGGGTGCTGGGCGGCGATCCGGAGTGCATGGCCAAGATCGCCGCGGCCCACGAGCGCGGCAAGCCCGTCGACGGACACGCCCCCGGCTTGCGCGGCGACGAGGCCGCCCGCTACATTGCCGCGGGAATCACCACCGACCACGAGTGTTTCACCAAGGAGGAAGCGCTCGACAAGCTGGCCGCCGGCTCGAAAATTTCAATCCGCGAGGGATCGGCCGCGCGAAACTTCGACGCCCTCTACACACTGCTCGGTGAGTTTCCTCGGGAAACGATGCTCTGCAGCGACGACAAGCATCCCGACGAGTTTTTGATCGGCCACGTCAACGTACTGGTGCGACGAGCCGTCGAACGCGGGATCGATCTATTCGACGTTTTGCAGGCGGCTTGCATCAACCCGATCGAGCATTACAGCCTCGACGTCGGCCGGTTGCGCGTTGGCGATCCGGCCGACTTTATCGAGATCGAATCGCTGGAGTCGTTCAACGTGCTACGAACTTGGATCGACGGGAATCTGGTCGCCGAGCAAGGCGAGACAACCATTCCCCGCGTCGAGCCAGCCGTGGTCAACCAGTTCGTGGCTACGGAAGTCGACGCCGCCGAGCTGGCGGTTCCCGTTTCGCCGGGCAAATTGCAGGTGATCGAAGCGCTCGACGGCCAGTTGATTACCAATCGGTTAGCCGTCGACCCGACGGTCGATAACGACCAGGTGATCGCCGACGTTGATCGCGATCTGCTCAAGATGGTGGTGGTCAACCGCTACGAAAAAGCGCAGCCGGCCGTTGCGTTCGTGAAGAACTTTGGACTGAAGCGCGGCGCGATGGCTTCGAGCGTGGCCCACGATTCGCACAACGTGATCGCGGTCGGCGTGAGCGACTCAGACATTGCCGCGGCAATCAACGCGGTGATGAACGCCGGCGGCGGACTGAGCGCCGTCTGCCAAGCCCAAGGGGTCGAGCACGTGCTTCCGCTGCCGGTCGCCGGACTGATGGCCACCGGCACGTGTGCCGAAGTGGGCGCCGCCTACCAGAAACTTGACACCGCCGTGAAAGACTGGGGCTCGACGCTCCGCGCGCCGTACATGACCCTGTCGTTCATGGCTCTGCTCGTCATCCCCGAACTGAAACTGAGCGACCTTGGACTGTTCGACGGCGGCAAGTTCCAATTCACGCCCCTGTTGGATTAGTTTTCTTGTAACCGCGGAGGGACGCTGATGAACGCGGATGAATTCCTCCAGGTGGCGATCGAGGAAGCCCGACAAGGACTGGCCGAGGGGGGAATTCCTATCGGGTCGGTGTTGGTGATCGACGGCAAGATTGTCGGGCGGGGGCACAATCGACGCGTGCAACAGGGCAGCGCCATCCTGCACGCGGAAATGGATTGCCTGGAAAACGCCGGTCGGCTCTCGCCGAGCGACTACCGACGGGCGACGCTCTACTCGACCCTCTCGCCCTGCGACATGTGTAGCGGCACCGCCCTGTTGTACAACATCCCGCGAATCGTCGTTGGCGAAAACCGCACCTTCCACGGGCCCGAAGAATATATCCGCTCACGTGGCGTGCAGTTGGAAATCGTCGACAGTGCCGAATGCGTCGCCTTGATGCAGCAGTTCATCGCCGACCATCCCGAACTCTGGAACGAAGACATCGGGGAATGTTAGATGTATGATGTTAGATGTAGAATGTTTTGGGTATTCTCGCTGACCATGGGGCGGCGTCTCTGACATCATCACTCTCACATCATACATCTTCCATGTTCCTTTCCTCCCGCATCCATCTGAAGCCACTGACGCAATTGTGCCATCGGCTGGCGATTTCGACCGAGGCGGGGTTGGAAGATCGCAAGATCTGGCGTGACGAAGCGGAGCGCGGCTCGGCGACTCAGCGCCGCCACGTGGCACTCGTGCGCGACGCGCTGGCGACGGGCGATTCCGTGACCGAAGCGCTGCCGGCCACCGGCAAATTCTTTCCGCCCCTGTTCCGCTCGATGATCGAAGTGGGGGAAACGGGCGGACGGCTAGGCCGCACCTACCGCCGGCTTGCCGAGCATTACGACAAAACGCTCGCCGCGCGTCGCGCCTTCCTCGGTCGCTTGGCCTGGCCGATGCTGCAGTTGGCACTGGCCCTGGCGGTCGTCGGGCTGCTGATCTGGGTCATGGGACTGTCGATGATCAACAAGTCGGCCGCCAACCCGCAAGTCGACATGCTGGGCTTTGGCCTAATCGGCACCCCGGGGTTGATCAAGTACGTGAACATTCTGATCTTGATCGCGATTGGGGCGATGCTGGTGTTCGAAGCGGTTCGGCGCGGCGCACTCTGGACGCGCACCCTGCAACGTCAGGCGCTGGCCATCCCGGTGATCGGCGGGGCCTTGAAGACGTTGGCGTTGGCCCGATTCACTTGGGCCCTGCAACTGGTGCTCGACACGCCCATGGACCTGCGTCGCGCGTTGCCTTTGGCGTTGGATGCGTCGGGCAACGACTATTTCGCCCGTCATGGTCCCCAGGTTGCTCAGCGGATTGAGCGGGGCTCGGACATCCACACGGCACTCTCCGCCACGGGGGCCTTTCCCGTCGACCTGCTCGACCACATTGCGGTCGGCGAGGAAAGCGGCCAGTTGGTCGAGGCCATGGAACGACAATCGGCCGAGTACCAGGAAAAGGCCGGCCTGGCGATTTCCATCCTGGCCCAGCTTGCCGGCTATGTCGTCTGGTTGGTGGTCGCCGCGTTTATCATCACGATGATCTTTCGCTTGTTCTCCTTCTACACCGACCAGATCAACAACTTGCTGTGACCCGATGCGGTGTCGGCATTACGAAAAAAGCCCGGGGGTCGCACCCCCCGGGCTCTACAAGCGTTCAACAGTTACGAAACAGTCGCTCAGACTCCGGCCAAGGCCTTGGTCTTATGAACTGCTTTCATCGCGTCGATTGCTTTCTGCAACATGCTTTCCCATTTCTGCGCCAGCGCGTCGTTCCACTGAGAATCGGCCGACGACATGGTCTTCAGCCATGCACGAAGCCACAGCGGGTAGAGCTCTGGCAGGATGTTCATGTTCTGGTCGTTGTGACTGGTTCCCAGAGCGTTGACCTTTGCCACTGACGAGCTGTCGCCCGTGGCATAACCAATCGCCGTCGCCACACCTTCCTGCAAAGCACGTTTCTGCATCGCGAAGTCGGTCTTGGCGAAGTAACCGGGGATTCTGTCGTCCGAGTTGACAAATTCATCGTAGAACTTGGCAAAGACTCGGTTCGCGACCGCCCGTTGGAACGAATCCCGAATGTCGGCCGGGGCCGAACTGGGGAACGTCATCTCGATTTGTGCCTCTTCTTGCTCATTTCCGATACGGAACTGAGAGACCAGATTGCGAAGTCGCACCGCTTGAGACTGCAGCTCTTGTCCTACTTGCTGAGTCGTCGCGGCGTTCGACGCGGTCTGCTTGGCAATGTCGTCCACGGACAGGATGCTGTGAGTGATCTCCTGGCTCGCAGAAGCCGACTCGTTAACCGTCGTGGAAACCGTTTCGGTGCTCGTGGCCGTCGAAGTGATATTCTGCGAGATCTCCTTGGTGGTGATGCTCTGCTCCTCGACCGCCGAGGCGATGCTTCGAGCCACTTCGTTTACTTCGTCGATCACCGTGCTGATTTCCTGGATCGCTGAGACGGCTTGGTTCGAGGAACCCTGGATTGCTTCGATCCGGTTTCCAATGTCGTCCGTGGCAGCGGCCGTTTGCTTGGCCAACTCTTTGACCTCCGTGGCAACCACCGCAAATCCTTTTCCAGATTCCCCGGCTCGCGCGGCTTCGATCGTGGCGTTCAACGCCAGCAGGTTGGTCTGCTCGGCGATGTCCTGGATCACTTCGATGACACTGCCGATCTCGTCGGCGGAAGCACCAAGGTGTGCGATCTGACCATTGGTGGTCTTCGCCAGCTCGGCAGCATTGGCAGCAACGGCGGCCGACCTCTCGGCATTCCTGGCGATATTGGCCACAGTAGCCGTCATCTCTTCCATGGCAGCCGAAACGGTGGTGACGTTCGTCGAAACCGACTCGGTCGAACCCGCCACAGTCTTCAGATTGAGTGACATCTCTTCCGCCGCCGCGGCAACGGTGGCCGAGGCCTGCGTGGCTTCGGTGGCGCCGCTGGCAAGCTGATCGGCGGTCGAGTTGAGCTGTTCGGAAGTGGTCCCCAGCCCGGTCGCCGTTTCGGAGATACGACCGATCGACGTCAGAAACTTATCCGCTAAGACGTTAAACGCCGCCGACAGATCGCCGAACTCGTCTTTACTCTTGATATTGAGTTTTTGGGTCAGATCGCCTTCCGATAGATGACCCAACGCTGTCACGGTCTGGCGAATCGGGCGAGTGATCATCCGAGTGATGAACCAAGCCACTGCAATGCCAACAACCGCTGCGATGACCGTGGCAACAAGCACGACCTTTTGCAGCATGCTGCTTTCGTTAGCCAGAATCTTCGCATCCGCGGCCATCAATTGCTGTTGGTCTTTGAGCATCTCGGAAATGATCTGCTTCGATCGGGCGCCTCGTGGGGCGGCCTCGGTGCCAAGCTGCTTGTTGGCAAGGTTCCAATCGGCCGAAGCTCGAATCGTGAACATCTTCTCGGGCAGAGGAACAAACGCGGTCCGACAGGCCGAATACTGCCAACGAACCGCGACTATCCGCCAACGTCGCTAGCAGACCTCCGCACCACAATCGATTGTGGTGGCGAGCCTGCGCTGTCGCCCAAAGGCGTTTTCGGAGGCGGCGTATTTTGTGGTCCACTTTTCTTCGGGACCACTACGGCTTGTGCTCCGCATCGCCCGATCCGTTTGTAACGATCGCAGCGGTTAAACTCCATGACACGGCATTTCGCGGCTCCGCCCTTCCCCGGGCTGAGGTAGAGTTTAGAAAAGCCTTTTCTTGCTACCAGTTCGACAAGCTGGGCCACGTTGCTTCTCGTCCCGCTGGTCCGCCGGCCCGCCGGTCACTTGTTCGAGCTTTGCCGAGCCTATCGCCTATCGGTTGTTAAGGGGAAAACCATGCTGCGCCGATCCTTATCCAAGACTTGTCTGTTGCCGCTCGCCACTTTGACCATTGCCACACTGTTGCCTGCCCAGGCCGAGGCCCGTCGGGGCATCGTCCTGATCACCACCGGCGACACCATCAAGCACGTGTCCGACGTGACTGCGGAAATGAAGCCCGTCATCCGCGAGGTCACCGGCTCGTCGGTCGACTACAAGGTGGGCTATCTGCACGAGCGAATCGGCGTTTTTTGGATCGACCTGTGGACCTGGGGCGGCGAATATGTGTTGTACGACGAGAGCGAGCAGGATCTTTGGGAACTCGACAACGAAGAAACCGCCGCCATCATGGGAACCACGCCGGAGAAACTGTCGGCGCCGCTGTTTTACTCGTTTCCGCCTGGACTGCTCGCCCTGGGAGTGATCGGGGCAGTTTGCGTCGGGCTGAATACGTTTGCCAGCAAGACCGACCCGCAAGAGGACGAGCAAGTCGAGACGTTGCTCGATGATTCGCGTTACGAAGCGGCGCTCGGGGCGATCGTCGATCACCACAACCAGCGACAGATGGCGGCCAGCGTAGAAGTGGCGTCAGGCGTTGCCAGCCAGGAGATATTCGAGGACGACTCAGTCGTCTTCGATTGGGCCGTGCAGCAACTGGTTGAGCAGGGGATCGACTACAACGACGCCTACTGCAATCTCAACCTGCTGCGCGATGCGGCGTTCGCGGCGCAGTCGTAAGCGTTGCAATCCGCCAGCACGACGGCTACCGCAGCGTTTCGACGTGTTCGACCAGAGCGCGTTCCGGCCCCGCCAGGCGTTTGCGCACGCGCGTGCTGAGCATCGCCCCCGCGCCGCCCTGCTGCAGGTCGGCCAGATAGTCGGTGAGCACGTCGGTCTTGTCGTCTCTTGATTCCAACAGGAAGTGGACCCAAGCCCAGGCCTCGGAATAGTCGGCCTGTGTCATTTCCGCCGCGGAGTCGATCTGCTCCAGCCGCGTCATATTGGGCTGCCATTCGCCCGTGGCGTGACGCTGGCGCAGGAACTCGGCGTGCGGCTCGTTCATCCCCTGGCGAGCGACGCCCACTTCAAAATACTCGGCCAAACCTTCGTCAAGCCACAGCGGCAAATTGGGCACGGCGGCGTGAAGATAGCCGTGCGACACCTCGTGCCGCAAGTCGTCGGCAACATGATCGCCCCAGTGGGCGTAGACAGACAGCTTGGTGTAATCCTCGACGAAAATCGCCCGCCGCGAAGCGAAGCCGGGAAAACGCAGTTCGATGAAATCGTGGTAAGTCTGCTCGTCGGCATAGAGATAGACGTGGATCGGCACGTCGGTCGCCGCCAGCCGCAGCTTGCCGGTCAGCCAGTCGCGCTGCTCGGTGAGCTCGTCGATCAGCCGATGATCCTCGGCCAGGGGAAAATCGCTATGCACGACCAGTTGCTCACGAACCAGCTTGTACTGAAACGGCGTTGGCCGAGCCGCGGTATGCAACGTCTGACACCCGGCCCACGCCAAGCTGCCAGTCAAGCACAAGCAGAGCCAAACCGATCGCATTCGTGCCGCCTCTATTATTTCAACGTTTGGCCCCAGTGACGATCGCTCCCCGGGCGAGCGAAGCGGGCATTGTAGCGGGAAGGATCGTCTGCTCGAAGAGCAGTTGCTTGCAGGGGGTTTGGGGTGATGACGAGACCACACACTCTGCCTGCACCGGGGTTTGATGGCAAAACCGGGGCTTCCGATGGGCAGCGTCGGTTCAATTGAGGCGCTCCCCTAGATAGGTGTTCCGAGAGACAAACCAGGGCTCTTCTCGGTTCCACAGGGGCTAACGCACTAGATGATTCGTTAAACACATCGCGGGAAGGAATTCTGCCGGAAGAGGCTCACATTGTCAATGAAACTACTTTACACGTCACTTGGCTCGACTAGAATCTGTTGTGGACAAAGAGAAGAATGGCAGTTTTCGTTCGAAAGGACTTCATCGAACAAGGGACGCCTTTACGCGATGCTTCTCGAATCGACGGTCAGGTTCTCCGTCCACTTCCTTCGCTTTTCTGTGTCTCGCATTGGTCGTATGCGCCTGGCAATGTGAGAATCTGTGTTCAGAGACTTGGACCGACTCGACCGGCAAACACTCAGTTGAGGCAATGTTCGTCGCAATCGATGACGATCTCTTGGTACTCCGCCGCTCCAATGGCAACACTGTCAGGATACCTCTCTCGAAGCTAGACGCAGATTCGCTAGGGCAGGCGCAACAGTTTGCCCTCGGCGAACGACAAGAACCCATCGCTCCCTTGGTCGCGAATCTCAAGAAGGCCAACGATCTTGAAGCATTAGCCAAGAACCAGCGATCAGCGGCTCGCGCACTTCACCTGTACGAGGCATACCTGACTCAGTCGGATCTGCAGATGGACCAACGGCAGAAGGCTCTCAAACGGCTGGAGACGTGGCAGAAGAGAGATGCGGCCAAGCAGTTCCGGTGGGGACGACGTTGGGCAACCATCGATCAGATCAACCTGGGCCTTCAGAAAGAGGAACGCCTTTTGAGCGAGGCGCACCGCCTCATGGAAATTGGCAATGACTCGATGGCACGCGAACGTTTTGAAGAAAGCAGCGACGCCAATCCCGAGGGAGTGCGAGCCGACTTCTATTTGGGCATCTTGCATGTTCTGGTCGGTCGACATGCGAAAGAGGCGGAGAAGAGATTCTCACTGTGCGTGAAACGATTGGGCAGTGCTCAGGATCGCCTTCGAGGCCCCAGGCAGTCGAATCTGATTGCCGCGTTGAACAACCGGGCGATCTGTTATGTGCGGATTGGCAAACACGCCGAAGCGATGAAAGATTGGAGCAAGGCGATAGAAATGGCGCCTCTGACTCCCGAACTGGTTCAAAACCTCGGTTTTTACGCCCAACTCTGTGGCATGGTGCGCGGTTGGGGAGTTTCTCGCGCTGTCTCTCGCAGGGTCTCCGATCTATACGCGAAAGTAACCGTCTCAAACCAATCGGCCGCTTTCTCAGAGAAGACGGGGTTCCTGTTCATTCCCTATATTGATGCTCCTGTCGTGCCAGATTTTGAAGACTTTCAAATGCTCGCCGATCGCGAGATCACGGCGGACGAACTGCTGGATGCAAATAACCATGCGGAAAATGATCTGCGCGTGGTCGCCTGCGGGGCATCGATGTACGCATAGAACGTAACACCTCGT
>CAXMSB010000158.1:0-18631 GCA_964195615.1 uncultured Granulosicoccus sp.
GGCGGTAGGGCCGTGCAGGAGGACTGCAAAGCCGGTCCTTGCCCTTGCTGTCTTTCCGAGGTCCGCCGAGGAATCTCCATCGCGGTGCGGGTTGGCGCGGCTCAAGAGATGGGATGAAGTCGTACAAAGGCACCAAATCCGCCCCAGGATTTCGCACCTCCGACCGGGGGCAATTGTTCCCAACGGGGAATTACGACAAGCAATCTTGCTCGATTTGCAGTCCCCTCCATCCAAGGGATGCTTGTTTTAGAAACGGCCGTTTTCACGACACTCGAGGGGGCCGCGTATCGCCCGGAAAGTGCTTTGGTTGATGAATCTTGCGCAGTTTCGGAAGTTCCGTTACTGCGGGAGGTGTGTCACTCCTCACGCAGCAAAGCAGATTGGTGTTTTGCCGTCACCGCGACTATAATTCAGGCAATCCGCCGCATCGGATGGCGGGCAGTCGGGCGTCCAATGTTAGGCGAAAATGGTTGACACCGTCCTTCTCTTAGCAGCTATGGTGTGTGCAATCGCCTACTGGCTCACGATTGCCATCCTGCTCGCCAAGAATTCACGAAACCATGCCGTCTGGGTCTTGGCCGGCGGAGCATTGATCATGTGGCCATTTCTGCTGTTCATGAGCTTTATGCAGCTAATCGTTGTGATTCCACTGGTGTCCGTTTTCATCACCCATGGATATGACATTTCGAGACCACTCTCCGCGAAGACTGTCGTCGTGGCCATTGGAGCGACTCTTGCTTTCCTGGCCTTTGTGGGAGCTGCTGCACTAATCCATGACTGATAGTTAAAGCTGCCTATCTGATCGCGGCAGCTTTCTCGCTTAGGTGTTTACCTTTTCGCCAACTGCTATCGGGCACATCTCCCGACCACACGAATCGGCACGTCCCGTATCTGCGTCGGCGTGAAACTTCGGGGGACTCAGAGCAGGCTCTCGGAATGGCAGTGAGCACTGCTCAAACCTGCAGCGCCTGGTAATCGATCACCGTCTGCCGGCACTCGGGCAGCGACTGCAAGAACAGCCGGCCGTACGATTTCGTGTGAATCCGCGGATCGAGAATCACCACGCGGCCGTGATCGCTGCGCGAGCGTATCAGCCGGCCGAAACCTTGCTTGAGTTTCAACACGGCTTCGGGCAGTTGGTACTCGCGAAACGGTTGGCCGCCGTCGGCGCGGATCGCTTCCAGCCGGGCTTCCAACAGCGGCCGATCGGGAACACTGAACGGCAGCTTCGTGATGATCACCAACTGCAACGCGTCGCCGGGGACGTCCACGCCTTGCCAAAAGCTGTCGGTTCCCAACAGCACCGAGCGGGGATCCTTTTTGAACAACTCGAGCATCTGAGTCCGCGGCGTGCCGTCCGATTGGCTGAGCAGGTTGAGATTGTTCGCCCTCAGCCAGGGTGAAATCGCCGAGCCGACGCGTCGCATCATGTCGTAGCTGGTGAACAGCACGAACGCATGGCCGTCGCTCTCGCGCACAAAGCGTTGGATCAACTCGACTGACGCCCGTTGATATTCTTCCCGTTGTTTGGCAGGGTCGGGCATGCCGCGCAGCGTCACCAGTTCGGCCTGTTCGGTGTAGTCGAACGGGCTATCCAACTGCAGGGTGTTCGTCTTTACCAGTCCGATCCGTTGGCGGAGGAAGTCGAACGAGTCGTTTTTGCCCACCGCCAAGGTGGCGCTGGTGAGAACGACCGTCGGCACCTTCTGGAAAAGTTGCTCGCGGAGCGCGGGGCCGACGTCCAGCGGCGCGGCGGAAAGGGTCAGTCGGGGCGCGCCGCGGCGCGTCTTGTACGAGTCCATCCAATAAACCGACGCCGCGAGTTGCTGCCGATGCCAGGTGTTCAGTTCGCCTGAGAGCGCCGTCAGCCGCTCGGCGGCGGCGATGAAGTCTTGCCGTTCGGTCTCCTCCTGCTGCGTGTCGCCCGCCTTTTTCACCTCGCGAGAGAGCTTCTGCAGCTCGCCACCAAGTCGGTTGGCCACCTCGATCGGCTCGCGCACGCGGCCATTGGGCGGGGCGTGCGCTTCACGCCAATCGGTTAGGTCGGCGAAGAACTCGTCGGCCGCCATGCGGCAGCGGTCCACGAGCTCCGCCAGATCGCGCATCTTGTGATGCACCAACAACCCTTTTTGCGTGCGGTCGTTGTACAGCCGGCCCAACACGTACTCGATCTGCCCGCTGGTGAGCCGAATGCCCAGGTGATCGGCGGCGACCGCCTCGACCGTGTGCGCTTCGTCGAGCACCACCACCTGATAGTCGGGCAGCAAGCTCACGCCGTAGCGCCGAAGCGCCAGATCGCTGAAGAACAACGCATGGTTGACGACCATGATCTGTGCATGTTGCACCCGACGACGGTCTTGGTAGTAAAAACATTTGCGATAGGTCGGACACTTGCGGCCCATGCAGTTGCCGTGGTCGCTGGCCACCTCGTCCCACACATGGTGTGCGGGCTGATGCGGCAGATCGCTCAGCGAGCCGTCGTGCGTGGTCTTGCTCCAAGTGCGCAGGTCGCGCAACTGGTCGGCCGATTCATGGGTATCGAACAGGCTCTTGCCGCGCGAGAGGGCCGTATCCAATCGCCGCAGGCTGACGTAATTTCGCCGCCCCTTCACCAACACCGCCGAGAACTCGCGGGGGATCACGCTGTTCAAGAACGGCAAGTCCTTGCGGATTAGCTGCTCTTGCAGACTGATCGTGTGCGTGGAGATGACCACTCGTAGCGGTTTTTCGTCTTTGTCCTTCTCAGCCTGCTTCTCCGTGGCGGCAAGAATCACGGGCGCCAAATAGGAAAAGCTTTTGCCGACGCCGGTGCCCGCCTCGACGACCAGATGCTCCTTGGCGGCAATCGCGTGGGCCACGGCATCGGCCATCGCCAACTGCTGCGGCCGCTCTTCATACTGCGAAAGCCGGCGAGCGATTGAGCCCTGTGGGCCGAGAATATCGGCAACTTCAAGAGCGTCGGAAGTCGACATCGCAGAATTACTCCGCCGCCAGCTGGTCGCGGAGCGCGAGCAGTCGATCAACCGTCTCCGGCGATTCTTTCAATTCGCACAGAGGTGTAAGCTCACCGAGAATAAGGTCCCAATCCAAGCTATCGGCCTGCCGAATAACAATACCTTCGACATCTGTCCAATCTTGCGGACGGCCTGCGAATGCCTTCAAGACAATCAGATCTTCTGCCGAGGCCGTGACAAGCAGCACACCGTTTCCAGTATCGAACTCCGTAGCACGAGCAATCACGTGCTCTTCAAACGGCAGGCCCCCCAGTGCTACGTCGAGTCCAATGCCATTGGCAGCTTGCAACAACAAGACACGATTCTGAAGAGCAAACTCTTTCGGATTGTTGACCCGAGACTGGTACTCGACAAGTAATTCGTCGATGAATTGCTCTTCCTCGCCGAATCCCGTCAGCAACGTGACGTCCACGTCTACGGTGGTTCGCGGCTGTCCCCAGCGAATCAACGCGATTCCGCCTATGACAGCGAAAGACCACTGCTTTGACCGAAGAAAACTCTGAAGCTCTGCCGCAGCCGTCAATACTTCGTTCATCTATCGGGCCTTCTGAAAGATGCGCTGCTGTTCGATCAGACCGCTCGTGGTTCGATGCTCTCGATTCAGACTACCGATCTCAAGAAGTGCATGAAGCTGCTTCTGGCAATCCTCATGACTAAGATTTCGCAACTCCTCGCGGCGAATCTTCTCCAGCGCAGGGCCAGCCTTCTTCCAGCGTTCCACAAACTCTTTGGCTTCTTCGTTGGTCATATCTCTATTCTACCGCGGTTTGGCGGTGATTGCGCCTTCTTCCGGGCTACTGGCCGTAGCGTACAGTTTCTTGGGGATCCGGCCAGCCAGGTACGCCTGGCGGCCCGCTTCGATGCCCAGCCGCATTGCGTCGGCCATGGCCAGCGGGTCGCGGGCATGGGCGATGCCCGTGTTCAACAGCACGCCGTCGACGCCCAGTTCCATGGCGACCGTCACGTCGCTCGCCGTGCCGACGCCTGCGTCGACGATCACCGGGTAGTCGGGGTCGCCCTCTTTGAGGTATTCCAAACAGATGCGAATGTTGTTCGGATTCAAAACGCCCTGCCCCGAGCCGATCGGGCTGCCGGCGGGCATCACGCTCGTGGCCCCCGCTTCCTTGAGCTGCCGGGCAATCACCGGATCGTCGGTCGAGTAGCAGAGCACCTGAAAACCGTCGGCCACCAACTGTTCGGTCGCCTGCAGCGTCGCCACGGGATCGGGCAGCAGCGTCTTGGTGTCGCTCAGCACTTCGAGTTTCACCCAATCGGCGCCGGGGTTCTCGATCCCCTCGAGAATCTCCCGCCCCAACCGGGCCACCCGCACCGCGTCTTCGGCAGTAAAACAGCCAGCCGTGTTGGGCAGCAGCGTGTAACGGTCGGTATCGATGAAATCGAGCAGGTTGTTCCCATCGGCGTCGATCAACCGTTCGCGCCGCACGGCGACGGTGATGCAGTCGGTCCCCGAGCGAACCAGCGCCTCTTGCATCTGGGGATAGCTGGCATACTTGCCGGTGCCAACGACCAGCCGGCTCCGCAGCGTGTGAGTGCCGATGGTGAGTTCTGTTTCAGAGGTTGTTTTCGTGGCCATGATAGTTTTCATTGTCTTTGAAGAATGGGAAGTTTGCTGACGGCCGGCGATTCGTTGAATCTCGGTTATTCTTTCTCTTTTAGCCACCGCCTACTAAGGTGACGACTTCGACGCAATCGCCCTCGGCGAGCGCGGCGCTGGCGTGTTCGGCGCGGGGGACGAGCTCGCGGTTGCGCTCCACGGCCAGGGTGCGAGGGTCGAGCTCCAGCTCTGCCACGAGCGCGGCGATGGAGGTGCCCGGGGCAATCTCGCGCGGTTGGCCGTTTAGTTCGATTTGCATCCTTCGCTCCCTAGCACTACTCGCGCACGACGGTCGTCCGAAAGGTGCCGCTGGAGATCAGTTCCAGCGGCCCGCGTTGCGGCTTGCCGGCGTTATTCAAACTGGAACTGAACGGCAGGGAATACGCACACACCTGGCCACTCGTGGCTTCGGCAACATAAATAAGACTCGAGCCAATCTGTGAACTCCCGCTCCCACGTGGCAGATCGGCCATGCCTGTGACCATCAAGTACTTGGGATTCTTGGTCGGCGCGCCAAAGTCGCCCTGGATATTTCGCTCAAACAGAGCAGCAAACTGGAACGTGCGCCGGCTGATGACTGCGGCCCGCAGATCGCCGGTGAGAAAATCGAGAAAGTAAAAAGCCTCGATCCCGTTGTCGGCTGGGCCGGTGGCAATGGCGAAGTTGCTCTCGCCGTGCGTGGAGGTCGCCTGCACGAGACTCCCCTGGCCGGCGCCCACCCAGGCGGCAGCCACGACCGCGCCGACGAAAATGCCGAGCACCATCATTGCCGCGTGGTTGCAGATTTTCTCGAACATCTCTCTTCTCCCATTCGAGGACAAACCCGGCGGCCAACCGCACTCGGTCGAGCTACGCCAGAGAGCATCCTACCGCGTTGGGAGCGGAGAATCTAGCAGGGTCAATCCCGGCCGGAGAAACGCATGATGTAGTACAGCAGCGTGAGAACCGCCTGAAGCGTGCCGGCCACGTAGGTCCAGGCCGCGGCGTTCAGCACCCGATTGACGTAGACCATGTCCTGGTCCGCCACGATGCCGTGATCGACCAACAGCCGCTTGGCCCGGGCGCTGGCGTCGAACTCGACGGGGAGATTTACCAGTTGAAATACCACCACGCAGCCAAAGGCCACAATGCCGATTAGCAACATCGTATTCCCGAAAGCAAAGCCTGTGTACATCAAGCCAAGGCCTGCCATGAGCAACAGTGAGCTTATGCTTCCACCAAAACTGGCGACTGGCACCGCGGCATTGCGTAAGACTAGCGGCGCATAGCTGTGCGCATCCTGTATGGCATGTCCTGCTTCGTGCGCGGCAATTCCGACTGCAGCCGTTGATCGCGTTCCGTAGACCGCTTGGCTTAGCCTCAGTACTTTGTCGCGCGGATCGTAGTGGTCGCTCAGTTGACCCGGAATCTGCTCGATCGTGACGTTCTGCAAACCGGCCGCGTCGAGAATGTGACGCGCTGCTCCAGCACCGCTCAACGGCACGGCTACCTTCTGCGCCTCGGCGAAAGCTGACTTCACCCGCATCTGCGCCCAAAAGGCCAGCAGCAGAGCGGGAGCAATGTACACGAAATACATAGGGTCGAACATCATCATGGTCTATTACCTCACGGAGGTGCAGGGCACACTTCTGTCTGGACGGGAGCGATTCACTTACCTTCTACGCGAAATGCTACCGCTCGGTTCGCGCCGTGGCAAGTTGAATCGGGACCTGCAACTGTAGCATATTCCTCGCCCAACCTGTTTTCACGCCTCCACGGCAACCGGTTCGCCCGACTGCCAACGGGCCCCGTCGCGCTCGACGCGGCGGTAGAGCGTGTCGCGCTCCGCCGGTTCGCGACCTGTCTCCTCGATCAGCTGGCGGATCTTCTCGACGCTGAGCACCTCCGGCGTTTCGGCCCCCGCGTCGTGATAGATCAGCTCGTGCCGCACAGTGCCGTCGATGTCGTCGGCCCCGTAGGACAAGGCAATCTGAGCCGTGCCGACGCCCAGCATGATCCAATACGCCTTCACGTGCGGCACATTGTCAAGCATCAGCCGGCTGATGGCCATCGTGCGCAGGTCCATCGCGGCCGAGGGCTTGGTGATGTGGCTCAAGCCAGTGTTGTCGGGATGGAACGCCAAGGGAATGAACGTCTGAAACCCGCCGGTCTCGTCCTGCAGCTCGCGCAGTCGCACCAGGTGATCGATCCGATGGTACGGCGCCTCGACGTGCCCGTAGAGCATCGTGCAGTTCGAGCGCAGCCCCAACTCGTGGGCCGTGCGGTGGGTATCGAACCACCGGCCGGCGTCGGCTTTGTGTTCGCAGATCTGACCCCGAACCTCGGGATGAAAAATCTCCGCGCCGCCGCCGGGCAAACTTCCCAGGCCGGCCGCTTGCATGTCTTCCAGCACCCAGCGAATCGGTTTGCCGGTGAGCCGCGCAAACCAATCGATCTCAACCGGCGTCCACGCCTTCAAGTGCAGCGACGGATAGGCGTCGTGCAGCAGGCTGATGACCTTGCGATACCCCTCGTACTTGGCCTGATGATGCAGCCCGCCGACGATATGTACTTCGGTGCTGCCCGCGTCGAGCGCCTCCTGCCCCCGGGCGAGCACCTGCTCGTCACTCATCCAGTAGCCTTTGGCATCGCGCAGGTCAGCACGGAACGCGCAGAACGTGCAGCGATAGACACACACGTTGGTGGGATTCAAGTGCGTGTTGATGTTGTAGTAGGCACAGTTGCCGTTTTTGCGTTCACGCACCAGGTTGGCCAACTCGCCCAACTCGGGAAGTGGCACCTCGTTGCGATACATCAGCACGCCGTCCTCCAGCGAAAGCCGCTCGCCGGCTTCCACCTTTTCGCGAATTGGTTGCAGGATGGGGGAGGATGTGCGAAGCATGCGCTGCCAGTGGTAGGTTGAATTTGGCTCTCGACTCTCGACTCTCAACTCTTGACTCCCTGATTATCACCCACTCCCCAGCCACAGGTCTAGGGCTCCCACCGCCAGCAATCCCAGGCTGATCACCGCGTTGACGTTGAAAAACGCCTCGTTCACTCGATCCAGGTCGTCGGGACGCACCAGGGCGTGCTCGTAAATCAATAGCCCGGCCACCGCCGCAACGGCGAGCCAGTAGAGCAGTCCAAACGGCGGATAGACCAGCGGCAACAGCGCCAGCATCGCCACCGTCCCGGCGTGACAGGCGGCGGCGATCCGCAACGCGCCGGCGATGCCCCAACGCGACGGCACGCTGTGCAGGCCCGCCTGGCGATCGTGTTGGAAATCTTGACAGGCGTAGATGATGTCGAACCCGGCGACCCAGGTGAGCACCGCTCCGCTGAGCACCAGTGCGGGCACGATGTCTCCGGGATGCTGAATCACCGCCTCGCCGCGAATGGCGATCCAGGCGGCCACGGGCGACAGGGCCAGGGCCGTGCCGAGCCAGAAATGGGCGTAGGTGGTGAAACGTTTGGCGTAGCTGTAACCGCACAAGAAGGCGAGCACGGGGATTGAAAGATAGAGCGGGAGGCGGTTGGGGAGGAACAGCAGCGTGCTGGCTAGGAATGCGAAACCGCAAGCGGTGGTTAGCGCGGCGACTTGCGCCACGCTGAGGATGCCTGCGGGGAGGTGGCGACCGGCGGTGCGGGGGTTCTCGGCGTCGAGCTTACGGTCGACCAAGCGGTTGAACGCCATCGCGGTGCTGCGGGCCGTGACCATGCAGAGCAGGATGCCGAGGAGTTCCTGCCAACGCCAAGCAAATCTAATAGTGTATATCCAATCGAGATTAAAACTGGTTCCACCAATCGTCATATATGTATCGTGTATGAAAATGTCATCGTCCAATTGATAGACTTCCAGGTCCCCAAATTGTTCGATTGCTGTCAATCGCCACGCCATCAACGCCGCCAACAATGCGAACGGCAGCGCGAACAGCGTATGGCTGAAACGGATGAGTGACAGGAAGTGGCGGATTGTGGTGAGCATTGCGGCGCGCCTTGCGATACGTTGCATCGCGGCTAATTCACTCCGCGCCCCAGCGCTTGATGAGACAGTTGTCGATGCCGAGTTGGTCGCAGATGCGGGCCACCATGAAATCGACCAGGTCGCGGAGCGTCGTCACGCCGTGGTACCAGCCGGGCGAAGCGGGTAGCACCACCGCGCCGGCCTCGCAAGCGCGGCGCATGTTGTCGATGTGCGGCAGCGACAGGGGCGTCTCACGAGGCACGACGATCAACCGTCGCCGCTCCTTGAGATGCACCTCGGCCGCCCGTTGGATGAGGTTGCCCGCCGTGCCGTGAGCGATTGCGCTGAGCGTCGTGCCCGAGCAGGGGCAGATGACCATGCCCTCGGTAAGAAACGAGCCGCTGGCTATCGGGGCGTTGAAGTCGCGATGGTGGTGGTAGACAAGCTCGCCCCGGCGTCCGGCTTCGACCGAGAGCACGTTGCTATCGGCCGTGCCGATGCCGGCACTGGCCTGCAGCAGCCGAATCTTGCTGTCGCCCGAGGCCGCGACTTCGTCGAGCATCAGGTCGGAAGCGCGGAAATCGTCGAGGTCGACTTTCAAATCCATCTCTTCGTGGATCACTTGCGCGCCGCTGGGGCTGATCGACAAATGAACGTCGTGGCCGGTGGCCAACAGCACTTCGACGAGGCGAATCGAGTACACAGCGCCGCTGGCGCCGGTGATCCCCAGGCAGATGTTTTTTGGTTGCATGAAACAGGTCCTGCGTTCTTCCTGCGATTCGTTGAATCGCGGCTATTTCTTCGTCCCAACATAGAGCGTGGCTACGCCGAGCGTAAAGCCACGATACCAGACATTTGTGAGCCCTGCCGTGCGCATCCGGTCAGCCAGTTGGTCGCCTTGGGGGAATTCGCCGACGCTGGCTGGCAGATAGCTGTAGGCGCTGTGCCGATTGCGGGCCAACAACTGACCGATCCGCGGTAACACGTGGCGGAAGTACCAGCCGTAAATCGCCTTGAACGGCTGCCACTGCGGCGTGGAGAACTCTAGCACGGCAACGCGACCGCCCGGGGCGCAGACGCGGACCATCTCCCGCAACCCGACGTCGGTCTCCGCCACGTTCCGCAGCCCGAAGGCCACGGAGACGACCTGGAACTGATCGCTGGCCAATGGAATATGCTGGGCATCGGCTTCGATAAATGCAAGTTCCCCTTCGGCGCCCGCCTGCAGACCTTTCTTGCGGCCGATGGCGAGCATCTCGTGGCAGAAGTCGGCCCCCACGATCTGCGCTTCTCCCTCGGCCGCCCGATGGTAGGCCAACGCCAAGTCCCCCGTGCCGGTACACAGGTCGAGCACTTTTCCTCCCGCGACCGGCGGCACGCTGCGCACCGTTCGCCAGCGCCAGTAGCGGTCGATGCCCAGCGACAGCAGATGGTTCAGCAAATCGTAACGGCCGGCGATCTCGCCAAACATCTGCCGCACTCGCGGGCCCGATTTGTCGACGGTGGTGCTCATGAAGTCGGAATTATTGGGGGCTCAAATTAAAACGTGTAGTATCGCGTTAGAATGCTCAGCGTGCTAGTGGCTACGTTTGCCGTGGCCGGGAACGGCACGGCTCGCTCAATCCGCAATCCGCCTTCTGAAATCCCAAATCTGAAATCCCGTGCTTCTTGCCGTTCATTATCTGCCGCAGTTTGTTGACGAGTCGGAGTTGGCCGACAGTGTGGTCGTGGTGGTTGATCAGCTACGGGCCTCGTCGACCATTTGCCATGCCCTCTCGGCCGGGGCGAAGTGCGTGATGCCGTTCGTGGAAGTCGACGACACACTGGCCAAGGCGGCGGAGTTTGCGGCGGGCGAAGTCTTGCTCGGCGGCGAACGGGGCGGGCGACGGATTGCCGGGTTTCAGTTGGGTAATTCACCCACCGAGTACACGCCCGAAAAGGTGTTTGGCCAGACCGTGCTCTTTACGACGACCAACGGTGCCCGGGCACTCGACCACGCGAGGCTGGCGGAGCGGGTGTTGGTCGGCTGCACGGCCAATCGGCAGGCGATCGTGACGGATCTGGCCGAGGTCCGGCGCATTGATATTCTGTGCGCGGGCACCAATGGAGCCGTCACCCGCGAAGACATCCTCGCCGCCGGAGCGATTGCCGATGGCCTGCTGCATCGATTCGAGGACGAGTGCGACACCAACGAGTGGGCCGACAAGGCCCAGCGCGAATGGCAGGAGCTGCTCGCTACTGCCCACGCGTTGGGGCGCTCGCCGTGCGAGCAGTTGGCGCTGGAACTCCGCGAGACAACCGGCGGCAAGAATCTCCTGGCCATCGGCCACGATGGCGATCTGGACGTCTGCGCCCAACTCGACACGCTCGCGGTCGTCCCCGAACTCGATCTGGCCAGCGGAATCATTCGAAGCTGATTGTGGGAATCCTGCCTTGTGTCATTCCGAGGTCTGCCGAGGAATCTACGTGGCGGCGCACGTTAGCGAAAAAACCGAGATTCTTCGGTAGACCCTTTGAGGGACTCAGGGCAGGCTCTCGGGACGACACGTCTTTAACAGACATAGACGCTACCGCCGCCGGCGAGGTAAACTTGACGGTTTGTAAGGCGCACTCAAGACCTCGCGAAAGTGACTCCCACCATGGAAATGGAAAAACTCGTCTCGCTGTGCAAACGGCGAGGGTTCCTGTTTCAATCGAGCGAAATCTACGGCGGTCTCAATGGCTTTTGGGACTACGGCCCGCTGGGCGTCGAGCTGAAACGCAACATCAAAGCCGCTTGGTGGCAGGACATGGTCACTTCGCACGACGAGTTGGCGGTGGCCGACGGCGCGCCGAGCACCCACGAAATGACCGGCCTCGATTGCACGATCATCATGCACCCGCAGGTCTGGAAGTGCTCCGGGCATTTTGATCTGTTTTGCGACATGATGCAGACTTGCCGACAGTGCAAGAAACTGATCCGGTCCGACCACGTGCGAGGCATGCTCAATGAGGCTCCCTGGGCGCTGTCGTTTGCAGAACATTGCTTCACGCCACGGCCCGACGGTAGCTCCGTCTTCAGTAGTCCGGATGCTTTCTCCTGGGCAAAGACCAGGAAGCTCGGTCGAAAACTTGCACCCGGTCTGGCCCTGGTTAGAAATCCAGAAGTAACCATGTCGTGGCTGGCCGAGGACTTGGAAGAGAACCCTGATCTGGGACTCTCTCTGCCCGACGTTCTCAATTACATGGCGACGGAACAGAAGAATCAGACTGGGTTGCAGACGCCTTGTCCCCATTGCGGCGGTGATTTGACCGAGCCTCGCGAATTCAATTTGATGTTCCCCACCACGGTAGGCGCACTCGCCGGGGAGGAAGGCCGTGCCTACCTACGCCCCGAGACAGCCCAGGGCATCTTTGTGAACTTCAAGAACGTGGTCGACAGCACCCGGGTGCGGATCCCCTTCGGCATAGCCCAAGTAGGCAAGAGTTTCCGCAATGAAATCACGCCGCGGAATTTCACGTTTCGTTCCCGCGAGTTCGAGCAGATGGAAATCGAGTTCTTCTGCCATCCCGACACGTCGCGCGAATGGTACGAGTACTGGCGCGACCGGCGGATGAAGTGGTACACCGAGCTGGGGCTGTCCAGCGAACGCCTGCAGCTACGCGAACACGACGCCGACGAGCTCAGCCATTACTCCTGCGGCACGGCCGACATCGAGTACTCGTTTCCCTTCCTCACCGAGGGCGAATACGGCGAACTCGAAGGCATCGCCCACCGGGGCGACTTTGATTTGCGAAGTCACATGGAGGGGAAACTCGTCAAGAACGCCGAGGGCTGCCTGGAAGTCGAAAAGGGCCCCGACGGCAAACCAAAATACAAAGGTAGCGGTCGAGATCTCACCTACCGCGACGACCAAACGAACGAACGCTACACGCCGCACGTGATCGAACCCTCGGCCGGCGCCGATCGGGCCACGCTCGCCTTCCTGTGCGAAGCTTACACCGAGGATGAAGCGCCCGACGAAAAAGGCACTATGAAAACTCGCGTGGTGATGAAGCTCCACCCGCGGATCGCTCCGATCAAGGCGGCCGTGTTCCCGCTGGTGAAAAAAGACGGCATGCCCGAGATCGCCCGCGACATCTATCGAGCCCTAAAAAAACGCTTCACCGCGTTCTACGACGAAAAGGGCGCGGTGGGCCGTCGCTATCGCCGCCAGGACGAGGCCGGCACCCCCTACTGCGTCACCGTTGACGGCCAAACGCTCACCGACCAAACCGTAACCATCCGCGACCGCGATACGCTGGAGCAATGGCGCGTGAAGGTCGAGGACGTGGTGGAAGAGATTGCTGGCCGGGTGAGTTAGACAGAGGACCGGATGACTGGATTCGCAGGATTAACGGGAATGAGATTTGGAGCGGGCGAACTGCCTACTTCCTCCTGTTGATTCGGCCAATCCCGTTATCCTGTCAGGTTTCAGCCCGCCAACCGCCCCGCCAACTGGTCGACTTGCCCGCGCAGATTGGCCAGTAGCATCTGCGAGCTGGCCCCCTGGTTGAAATGGTCGTAGTAGTGCTGGCTGCACGACATGCGGCTGCTGGCGAGCGAGCCAGTCATTCGCTCGATGTCGTGGAGTTGCCCTTCGACACCTTCGAGCTGCCGATTGAGCTGACGGCTGTTGCGCCACAGTCGGCCGGCCATCCAAGTGAGTCCCAAGATGAGCGCTCCCTCCGCGGCGATGGTCGCAGTCATGCCCCATTGCCAAGGCCCGGGCAGTTGAAACGCCGCGGCCCATACCAAGAGCCCTGCGCCTCCTGCGAAGCCAGCCACGCCGGCCACAAGCAACAGCCCGATCAATCGCGACGTGAACGTGGGCGACGAGTGGTTGACCGCTGCACGCGTGCTGCGCCTTCTGACGGCCTGCAACTGCTCGACGTCGGCCGGCGACGCCAGCGCCTCGGGGCCCCAACTGCGCGGCGGCGGTGCTGTCCCAAAATCTGGATCGTGTCGATAGGCCGTGCGGAGTCGCCGACCGATGCGCCGCAGATGCCGGTGCGTCTCTTCTCGCTCCAGTAGATTGATCGGCGGGGCGAGATCGGGCGTGCTATCAACGCTGTCGAGCGAAACGCCCGTGTCGGCCGGATGGGCGCAAGCGTCGGCGAATCTCGACGCGGCTTTGAATTCTGTTTCGAATTCTTCATCGCACCGCGGGCAGATCAGCGGCCCCTCGACCGCCCGGGCCACGGCCGGCACGTCTTGTTGGCAATGGCAGCACCACATGCTCGAACAGCCTTATTCGATGAGCAAAAAAACGAGACAGACCCTGCGGTGGAAATCGACCAAGTAGCTTGGCAAACTAGAGCGATTCTAGCGATTTGAGCGCCGCCTGTGCGCCTAGTCAGAGATGCTAGCATCGTCGGGCCGATACCAATCGCCGCGGAGCCAATCAACAACGAGCCCGATCGATTTCTCTTCGAGCTGGTTCAGCCGAGGGTCGTCGTGCGGAGCAAACGCTGGCATGCGATCGTTCATCTCGCCGTAGAAACGCTCGTCGGCCGGGTTGCGGACGAAGTCGATCATCCACTGCCGCGACATGTAGCCATCGAGCACCGGCGAGCCGATGTCCTGCATCTCGCCAAACGAATGGCAGTCGGTGCAGCTCATGCCGTTGGCTACGACATCCGCCAGACCGCCTTCCATCAGTTCGCGGCCAGCGGCGATTAGCTCCTGATCACGCCGATCGATTTCCGCCTGCTCGGGCAACTGCGCTTCGGCCGAGAGAGCCGCAGCAATTTTCTTGAACGCCGCCCGCACCTGCTGCTCCTCGTCGGCGTCCATCTCTTCGTCTAACGCTTCCTGAACGAAATCGACCATGTCGGTGTAGTCACCGTCGCCGACGAACGGGGATTGGTGATAGCCGAAGTAATGCGGGCCGTCGATTTGCTCCGGATCCAACAGACCGATCAGCCACTGACGCGAACCGACTCCGAACAAGTTCGGCGCGGTCGGCTCCGCGTTGACGATATTTGCCGAAGCGTCAGGATGTTTTCGATCCAAATAATTGTGGCAGCCCGCGCAGTGCTGAGCGAACAGCTTTGGCCCCTGCAGCAAAGGATCGTCGTGCATCAGGGTGAGCGCACCAGCGGCGGGGATTTTTTCGGGCGATTGGACCAGCTCGATCACGCGCTCCGCCTCGTGGGCGGCTTCTCGTTTGGCAGCGAGGAACGCAGCCGAGGCGTCGTACGCTGCTGCGTTTTCGTCGGATCGCTCGGTCCAGTTCGCCAGGTAATCGTCGTTCAGTGCCTGGGCAGTAAGCAGAGACACGCCACCCAGAAGACAGATCAGCAGCGCCACGTTGCACAGATGCCCCCCGCGACTGCGACCAATCCAAGGCACAAGAAACAGCACCGCCAGCACCAGCGACGGGATCACGATCGCCCCCCACACCTCCAGCTCGCCGGGAAACCATTTCAAGAATTGGAACAGGAACAGAAAATAGGTCTCCGGCCGCGCGGCGGCGTAGGAATTGGCCGCGTCGGCGGGGGCGGCCAACTCGGCTCCGCCATAGTAGATCGCCAGCGCCAACACCACCGCCAGCACGGCCAGCGAGGCCACGCTGTCTTTCAGCAACTGGTCGGGCCAGAACATCGCGTCGGGGGCGTGATCGGGGTCGCGCGGGTGCAGGCCATGTCGCCGAAACAGGGCCACGTGCAACACCAACACCAACACCAGCAAGCCGGGCAACACGCCAGCGTGCAAAGCGAAGAACCGCGTCAGTGTATGATGGCCATATTCTGTGCCGCCGATGGCCAAACTCTTTAGCGCCGGCCCGGCCAGCGGCGTCTGGCTGGCCAATTCGGTGCCGACCTTGGTGGCCCAATAGCCCTTCTGATCCCACGGCAACAGATAGCCGGTAAGCGAAAGCCCCAGCACAATCAACATTAGCACCAGACCCAACACAAAGTTCAGTTCCCGCGGCGCGCGATACGCTCCGTCGATCACCACTTGCAGCAGATGCACACCCAGCAACATCACCATCGCGTGGGCCATGAAGTGGTGGATGCCGCGCAACAACCAGCCGCCGGTCATCTCGTGCTGAATGTAATAGACGCTCTCCCAGGCGGTCTGCGTGCTGGGGCTGTAAGCCATCCAGAGAAAAATGCCGGTCAGCACCTGCGTCGCGAATGCCACCACCAGCGTGCTGCCCCACACATACCGCCACCGCGCACCGCCCGGCACCCGTTCGTACATCGCTTGGCGCAAGAGTTCCCGCACGCCGGTCCGATCGTCCAGCCAGGCAACAACATTCTGTAACGGTCCACTCATGCGGTGCGAATCTTTTCTCGGTGACCGGTTTGAAAATCAATGAACTCGACCCACACCTCGGTGGCCGACTCGCCGTCGGCGCCCTCAATCTCCCGCAACTCAACTGGCAACTGGTCCATGTCGCGAGGCGAAACCTCCGCATCGCCGTGGACGCGCGAACCGTCGAGATTGAACTCGCTCGTGTGGCAAGGGCATCTGAACTGGTCGTCCCCCACCTTGTAGCCAACGAAACAACCCGCGTGCGGACACTTAGCCGTCAGCGCGATCGGCTCGGCAGCCCCCGACGGGCGGATCAAGTAAACGGCGCCCACGCGCTGCTGCGGATAACGATTCCAGGCGTCCTGGCGATCGACGCTCACCGGAAAGTAGCGTGGCCGGCCGTCGTCGGGCACTTGGCTCAACAAGGCGATCCGCACCCGCTCGCTCTCACGCTTGCGAAACAAGGGCGAAAGAAAGGTCGCCACGCCAGCCGCCAGCGGCGTCAACATGGCCAGCGCTCCCGCCACGATCGTCGTCACGACGGCAATGAACCGCCGGCGACCGTTCGGCTGCCCGGCGCCAGAATTCTGCGGTGAGGACGAGTCTGCCATGAAGAAACTTTCATCATCGAAGAGTCAACAGGAGCTGGGATTATCCCATCGCTACTCGCAAGGCGTCAAGCACATTCTGACGCGCCTCGTCCAGCGGACCGTCAAACGTAACGCCCGCCGCGGCCCGATGCCCGCCGCCGCCGAACTGAGCCGCTATCGCACAGACGTCAAACGCCGTGCGGCTGCGCAGGCTCACCTTCGTGCGCTGCGGTTCGAGTTCCACAAACAGCACTGCCACCTCGCTGCCCGCCACGGTCAGAAGCGTGTTAATCACGTCCTCGGTGTCGGTGGTGTTCGCACCGGTCTCGTCGAAATCAGCCCGCGAGACGTGCGTCGACATCAGCCGAACTCCGCAATCGGCCACAACGTGCTCAAGAATCCGAGCCCGTAAATGGATTCTCGCCAGGCTATGCTGTTCGTACAGCGCCGAGAACACAGCGGGCGGGCTCACTCCCGCGGCGACCAGCTTCGCCAACGCCAGAAACGTTTTCTCGGTAACCGACGAGAAACGGAACCAGCCCGTGTCGGTGGCGATCGCCGCGAACAACGGCAAAGCAATTTCAGGCGTCAGCTCCACGCCCAACGCCTCGGCCAATTCCATAATCAATCGCCCAGTCGCCTCGGACGTAGAGTCTTTGAACTCCTCGGCTCCCAGCTCATCCTGGCTCACGTGGTGATCAATGATGACGCGCTTTCCCGGAAAGGCGCGCACCACGTCGGCCATCGGACCCAATTGCACCCAGGCGCCCGTGTCGACCACGATCAGGCAGTCGATCTGCGCCAACTCGGCCGGCTCGGCGTTGCGGCCCAACTCCCGCACGCGGCTGTCAGGATCGATGAAGCGAATGTGCGCGGGCACCTCGTCGCCATTGACGATCTGAACCTGCTTGCCCAGCGATTCCAGTATCTGGGCCAGCGCCAACTCGCTCCCCACCGCGTCGCAATCGGCCCGGCAATGACTCGTCAACAAGAACGAATCGTGCCGGGCGATGATCTCTTTCAGGGGCTGCCAGTCGATCGTCATAAATTCTCTCGTCGCACAAATAATGTTGTCGTATTCTCTAGATTCTTCGGATTACGGATTAAACGCAGAGGTCGCTGAGTACTCTGCGTTGAACTCCTAGCATTGCGCAGCAATGGTTCGCGAGCGGGCCACGTCTTCTTCAAGCTGCTTCACGAGTTGCGCCTCGTCGTCGAAGGCGACAACGTCTCGCAACCGTTCCAGGAATTCCACCTCGAGCGGTTGGCCGTAAATCGTTTCCAGGTGATCGATCAAATGCACTTCGACTTTCGCCACGCCTTCGCCGAACGTCGGGTTGGGGCCCAGGTTGATCGCGGCCGGGTAACACGCACCGCCCAGCCACGCCCGCCCGGCGTACACGCCGACGGCGGGCAACAACGTGTCGACCGCTTCCAGGTTGGCGGTGGGATAGCCGAGCTTCGCCCCCCGCCCTGCACCGTGCGTCACCATACCGCGAATCCGATACGGTGCCGAGAGCAGCTCCGCGGCCCGGGCCACTTCACCGGCGGAAACAAGCTGTCGAACGAGCGAACTGGAAACCAGCGTGCCGTCTTGCTCGAAAGGCGGCACGACGTCGAGCGAAATGCCCGCCGCCGCGGTGAGTTGCCCCAACACCTCGACATTGCCCTCGCGATTGTGTCCAAAATAAAAATTGGGGCCCTCGACCATCGCCTGGGCGCCCAACGCCCGCAGGACGATCTTGTCGAAAAACTCCTGAGCCGAAAGACGCAGCAACGCCTCGTCGGTCGGATACGCCACGATCTTGCACACGCCAAACTCGGCCAAGAGCTGCGCCTTGCGCTCGGTCCAGGTCAACGGCGGCGGACATTCCTCGGGACGCAAGATTCTCACCGGGTGCGGATCAAACGTAAACACAATCGCTGGACCCGAGACTTCCCGCGCGCGCTCCAACAGCCGCTCGACGATCCGCAGATGTCCCAGATGCACGCCGTCGAAATTACCGATCGCCACCGCGCCACCACGGGCGGTATCGGGCAGTTCACCAAGGTCGCGAATAATCGGCACGGGCTGGCTCGCAAGAGGGAAAGTGGGGGTCCCACGATTATTCTGCCCCGGGGAGGCAAGGTCAACCGACGCCAAACAAGTAAGCCGCGAGGCGCCAGCCGAGCGCTCGGCTGGCGCCT
>CAXMSB010000159.1:0-70862 GCA_964195615.1 uncultured Granulosicoccus sp.
TTCTGCGCTAGTTGCTGCGCCTGGCGCTGCGCGCGATCCAGAATCGGTGTAATCCTCGACGTTTACGGGACATACCTGCGGAATCATAATCCGCGTGTCGGGGGTTCGAATCCCTCCTCCGCTACTTGTTCTTGTCTGTGACGGCTTCTTTTCGACTCGTGCACGATTCAGTACAATGGCACCCAAGTTCTGTTCTCTGCGCGGGTGTAGTTCAATGGTAGAACGAAAGCTTCCCAAGCTTTAGGCGAGGGTTCGATTCCCTTCACCCGCTCTTGGCGATCATGTTTCTGGATGGGATTCTGGGCGTTACGGCTCTTCCGCAGACGGAGATACTAGGGCTGACTTGGGCCGTGGGCCTTGGTAGAATGAAGCGACGCTACGATCCTTGTTGGCAATGTTGCCCATGTAGGCGATGCCGCACCACCCACCCCTCGTGACCACGCCATGGCCCTTGCCGTCCTGCGATGTGTATTCCTGATGCTGGCCATCACATTGGGATTCAGGCTGTTGCAGACCGACGTGCTGCGCAGCGAAAATTCGTGGCTGCCGTGGCTTGCCTTTTTTGGGGTACTCTTGGTGGCGGCTAGCGTACTGGTCGGCGACATGTCGCTCCGGCGCAAACGGCTCGATACGATCACGGCTTTTTACTTTGGTATCTTCATCGGGCTCGTATTAACGTACGTCCTGCAGATCGCCCTGTCCCCCCTCATGCCGACGGAGCCAGAGTGGCTTCCCGATTGGCTAAATCTGGCGTTGGCCACGGTCGTCTGCTATTCGTGCATTAGCGTGCTGCTGCAGACGAAAGACGACTTCCGCTTCATCATTCCCTACGTCGAATTCGCCAAAGAGATCAAAGGCCTCAAGCCGTATGTGCTCGATACCAGCGTGGTGATCGACGGGCGGATTGCCGACGTGGTGGAAACCCGCGTGATCGACAACCAGCTGATCATGCCGCAATTTGTCATCGCCGAACTGCAGGCCATCGCCGATTCGAGCGATCGCCTTCGCCGCGGTCGCGGCCGTAGGGGGTTGGATATTTTGAATCGCCTGCGGAGCGATCCGAAGGTCGACCTTGTGGTGTACGACCGCGAACTACCGCAGTTCGCCGGTCAGTCGGTCGACCAGAAACTGGTGCTGCTGGCCAAACACCTCGACGGTAAGGTGGTTACCAACGACTACAATCTCAACAAAGTGGCCAGGCTGCACGACGTGGGCGTGATCAACCTCAACGACCTTTCCAACGCGCTGAAGCCTGTGTTCCTGCCGGGCGAGATGCTCGAAGTACGCGTCATCAAGGCGGGCGAAGAGCCGGGGCAGGGCGTGGGCTACTTGGAGGACGGCACGATGGTGGTGATCGAGGGAGGCCGCGATCACGTCAACGAAAACATCGTGGCCAACGTCACCAGCGTGCTGCAAACCAGCGCGGGCCGGATGGTCTTCAGCCGTTTCGAACGGCCTGCCAACGGCAATTCTCCTAAGGCCGACGAAAAGCGTCCCAATCAGCTCGGCATGCTCTGAGCCGGGCCTACCACCAGATGTTGTGGTCCCAGGGTGTCGGACCACAAAGTCTCGTGCTTTTCAAAACGGTTTTCGCGTTTTTTTTCTGCCGCTCTCAGCGACCCTTTGTAGAGGGGTGGTCAATTTTTGGGTCTTGCGAGGATACCAACACGGTGCCGCTCTGAAGTACGTCATCCATAAAGGCATCGCCCAGTGGAAACAGTGGACCAACGAGTTTCTTGGCAAGCAAGACACGGATATTGAAATCGCGGAATTCATCCATGACACGGATTTTCTCGATGGCATCCGCAAGCACACGCCAGAGCTGTACGAAGAACTGAAGGGCATCGCGAAGGGTGCCGAGGTCGACTTCAACACGCTCTACGCCTTTCAAATGTTTGATGAGTTCGCCCTCTACTCGTCAAATAAGTATCGGCTTGCTCATCGCAGCGGCCTGGGTGTGCATTCGCGGAAAGACATGCCGAACATCCTCGGCCAAAACAACGATTTGCCACGGTACTACGAAGGCACACATACGGTCTTGCGGATTAAGTATCCGGGCGGACACGAAGCGATTGTTTTTACTTGGGCTGGTTGTGTCGGACAGAACGGCGTCAATAACAGAAACCTCGGCGTCGTGATGAACATTGTTCCGACCGCGAAAGGGACGGACCACGGTGTGCCGATGCCCTACATCATTCGCGGAGTTTTGGAAAGAAACAGTACCGATGAGGCGGTAAAATTCCTCAAGAGTCTCGGTGGCTCGGCCGCCCCGATGAACTTCATTATCGGCGACGCGACCAAAGTCGTGACGGTGGAAAACACGGCTGACGGAGCCAAGGTCTTCGAGAACTTCCATGGCGAAAACTGGGTGGCCCATACGAATCACCATCTTGACATCGATGTCTCGAGTCTCCCCGAAGGTGCCGTGTCCAAGTCCCTGCCGCGATATCAGTTTCTTGAAAAGGAACTCAAAGGGAAATCCAAGCTTGTTGATGCGGCACGAGTTAAAGAGATTTTCCGCACGCGGCCGGTCCTGAAAAACCTGGTCACCGACCCCGGCTTCCCGACCATGGAAAGCATCGTCATTGAGCTGATCGAAGGGAACCCGCGCGTCCACATCGCTCCTGGTCCACCAGACTCGAACAAATACTCGACGTTTGATTTCAAGACGGGATATGTGAAGACAGAGGAGTAGTCCTTTGGCCGAGTCTCCTCGCACCTTCATTACTCGCGGGGGTGGATAAAAAGGGCCTAAATCGCGCGAGCGATCCGTAAGTCAGTCAACTGACTTTTTGTATTCCTTTTTTGCGATTGGAGAGTCCGATGAAGACAAAATTGTTGTAGCGATCGATGTGCTCGACATGGCATCGGGCACTTCCGCTCTGGAGGCCGACGATCCGGGGGCGTACACCACCGACAAGTCACGTTATAACCGTTACAAGGCCAGCCTCGGCACCAGGCCAAAGACACCGATGACGTTGGATTCAACCTACGAATATGTGGCAATCTTGCCTCAGCATCGGCCGAACGGCGAAGCCTTCGAGTACACATCCGTGAACACATTCGTCTGCGCCTGGCTGGTGGAACACGTGACCGGCCAGCCACTGGCCGAGGTGATCAGCCAGCGGATTTGGCAGAAGATGGGGGCCGAAAGCGACGCCATGATCATGATCTCGCCCCTCGGTGCACCTCACAACAGCTCGATTAACAGTACCCTCCGTGACCTTGGGCGTTACGGCCTGCTCTTCACGCCGAGTTGGAAGACCGTCGCCAAGGAGCAGGTGATCTCCGATGCGTACTTGAACAAGATCCAAAAAGGCGGACGGCCAGAGATCTTTGACACCCTCGGTCGGGTTACAATAACCGCCAAGAGCTAGAACTCGCCTAGCAATCGAATCGTGAAGACGGATTGAAAGTCTTCATTGGGCGTCAGAGAAGGGTCGAACCAGAATTGCACGCTGGGCGAAATCTGAATCAGCGGCGTAAGCTGCGTACGCCAGAATGTCTCGGCTACGTACTCATCACGTAAGAAAGGGTTCGTCGGGTCGGACCAACCAACCCCAACGCCCAACCAGTCCTCGGGAAACCCAAACGGGTTCTTCCAGACGATGCCCCCCGCCGCCGACTGCCTGACCGCAGGTTGCCGCTTGTCGGCCCTGTTGTACTTTGCAAACACGGCCCAGTCGTCACCCAGTGACTGTTCTGCGTTAACGCCCACAAAACGGGAATAGGTCGTAGACTCGGTCGCATCAATAGTGTGCAAGGCAACCTGATACTTGCCTCTGCCGAGGCAACCAATCTCTGGTTCGAACGCCACGTACGCACTCGACATGTAGTCGCCATGGAAGAACGAGTCGAAATCGAGGAAGTCGCCTTTTCCATTGGCGTCGGCAATAGCTCCACCAAGAAAGACGTTTTCATGGACTTCCGCAATAAGAGTCATGCCAACGCCCGCAGCAGGCACGGTTCGCGACGCCTCGTTGGAAAGCGGCGACGCGAGGAAAGCCCTGTTATCGTTTGCGTAAGGCAGTGCGTTGAACTGCGAAGTCGGCTCAATTTGTCCAATGCGGAAGTCAATGAGTCCGTCAACTAGCAGCTGTCGCCAGGCGACGGAACGAAAAAGGTCGGCGTTGCTGATGCTGTCGCTTGTGAACGAGCTGATGCCGAGTGATTGGGCGAAGTCGACGCCGCTAGTGCCATACTGACCGAGGTTAAGGTAGTGGAAGACAATTCCTCCCTGATTGGGCCCAGTTTGCCAAGTTGGCTTCCAGCCGATGAGAACATTGGTGTTGCCATTTCCTGTCTGGTCGCTGGGCGATCCCTGTGAGCCAAACTGACCGGCTGACGCGTAGTAGACCAGGTAAGTGATGCCTGTTTCTCTGGCCAGGTCGATATTCCAGTCGGCGTAATCGACGATAGTCTGCTCGGGCACAATGTTGAAGAGGTGACCGAACGTACCAGCCGCAATTCTCTCCCTTTTAAGCTGCGTCTCCTCAAGTAGGTCAGCTGGGTCATAGTCGGGGCCTAACGCTTGACTCCAAGCATTGTTAACGTTTCCCAAGGCCAGTACGACCAAGAAGGCAAGGGCGATACGGATATACTTGGTCGCTTTCCACACCACTACGATCCCCAAACGGTATTCCCAGAATGCGTAGATAGACACAAGGGAGCTATCGGCATGTAGCCCGTAGACCGACCTGCTTGACTGACCTAACCGGCAGCACCCACAAAATCGGCTCATTTTCCGAGTGGCTCTTGGGCGGCCCCCGCAAGGGGCAAGAGAGGCCGGCGGTGCCCGATCGGCCTCAAGAAACCATCACTGGCCAGCAGAACCATTCTGCTCGTACAAGTACGAGTGGACTTGGTCCGCGACTTTGGTAAGCCGCCTGCAGAATTGTGCCAGCTTGTCGTCGAGGTGGTTGGCCACGGTTCAAACTAACTCCATTTACGCCGACAGTAACCCATACCCCACAGGCCGAGGGTGACGAGTAGGGCCGTTGTAGGTTCGGGAATATGCTCGGCGGAGTAAGAGATGGTCAGGGCGACCGTGCCCGAGGGTGGCAGGTTGAAAGGACTGTCGATTGTTATCGTGATACTGTCGTCCGTATGGCCAACGCTAAAGGGGTAATTTCCTGGATTCGAAGAAATGACGGCACCCGAAATAACTCCAGCAACGGGGCTGCCGCCTGCGTCCAGCCAGTCGAGATCGCTGAAGACCGCAGTGCCCGAAACATTCATGGCCCCCACACCGACCAAATCTTGGACTGAGAGATCGATCGTCTCGGCTACTGGGTCAACGTCGATCGATATCTGCGCGAGCCCCAGATTTTCGTTCACTTCGTGGCCCGGATGGATCACCGTGAAAGAGTCGGAATAAGAAATCGGCAGAGTGCCTCCGCCAATTGGGTTAAGAACAGAGAAATTGACATCGACCTGAACGCTATCCCCGAGAAGGCTTGCGGTGGCCTCGGAAGCGTAGAAAAGTGTGAGCAATGTACCGAGCGCCAACCTGCGAAACAACTTCTGCTTGGAAATCATAAATTCAACTCCTGGGTGTCAATCGAAATGTATTTTCTTAATTGAAGACTGCTCAAAGAAATAGCTACAACAAAACGACCTCTCAATCGTTCCTACGGTCGACCGACGTGCGTCTCGGCCCTGGTAGAAGAAATTGAGAGGTCGTTATTCGATTAGCGTTTCTACTGAGTGTTTTGCTTATCTGCTGGAAATTAGCGGCTGAGGCTTGAGCATAGTTGCCCTGTGCTATTTGTCAATGTTATTTTGCGACAATAGGGCAATTTCCCCCAAGTCGCGGCAATATCGGCCAACGCACTTCACCAGACCACGGCGGAGCTCACGCCCGCTGTTAGAAACTGCATCCTGCCAAGTGCAGACGCCGGCAGAACCATTCTGCTCGATCGGGTACGAGTGGACTTGGTCAGCGACTTTGGCAGAGGCGAATCGGAGCTCGAGAGTTGCTGAATAAGTGAAGCACTCGATAACTGAGAACAAAGAGCTCCCGCCCGGCTCTGCAGAATACCTTGGATCGACGACTGTAGGAGGCGTCTCCGATGGCGATCTTATCCAGCAATCCAGCCGGCTATCGCCCTCGGAGAGGCCTCCTACAACAGGTTCTCTACTGAGCCCTCCCGCCCCCTTCACTTGGCCAAGCAGGAGGACTGCAAGAGTCGATTCTTGGCCCTGCTGTCATTCCGAGGTCTGCCGAGGAATCTCCCTCGCGGTGCGGGTTAACAGGGCCAAGGAGATCCTTCGGCAGACCTCAGGATGACACTTTTTGACTTTGCAGCTCTCCTGTTTGGCAAAGCCAAATACTTGCAACTCAGTTTGGCTTGTGTACAATCGTGGCTAATGGATATAACGCTTGATGCTGCCGGCAACAGTCCGATTCGAACAAAGAAACCACTGATGTTCCGTGCTTATGCATGGAGTGCCAGTGGTTATTTCGTTTAGCATTCTCCAATCAGCTTATCGACTGCGACAGAGCTCCCATGCATCATGGCAATCCACGCCCTCCTGGGTGTGGTCAGAGTTCAATAGGTTTCGCCACCTGAAGGAAATTCGAACCGACGATTGACCAACAACACACGTAGCGACAACCGACAGGTTCTTGCCTTCTGAGGAGGCAAGACATTTCGTGCCCCTCTGGGGCTTATTCTGAAAGCTACCGGCTCTGCCGGTGGTTCCTTGACTGTTCATCGACGAATGATGACAGTAACCAATGCGAATTCGCAGAATTGAGAGTGCTTTATGTATCGAAGTATGATGATTTCGGGTCTTGTGTACGGTTTCATTGCCGGTTCGGTCGCCTACGGCGGATCAGTGAGTTGGAACTTCCAGGGCATTCCATTCGACGCCATTTTTTCGGGCACTAGTTTTACAACATCGGACTCGGTATCCGGATCGATGACGATTCTAGACCCCCAAGCATCGGGAAGCTGCACTGGTCTTGGGGCCGGTCCTACTGATTGCAACGTGACTGCAATTTCAATGACTGCGGCTTCCTCAACGACACCGGTATCTTTCTCGGGTTTGGCGCACGCAAACAGTTCAGCTTCGTGGACCTTCACTTTCGATGCAAGCAATAACATAACAGCTTATGCTTTGGAGTTTGTCGGAGACGTAGCCGGCGGGGCGGCGGCCGATATTATTGCCGTTCAATCGAGTCAGGTACTAAATGCGTTTCAGATCGACGCAATTCTTGATCTTAGCCACGAAGGGGTGGTTGGTTCGAACAATCCAGGGACATGGACGATCGTTCCCGAACCGGGCGGTACATCGTTGGCGCTGTGTGCCTTAGGAATGATGAGCGCTGTTCGCGGTCGCATGAGAAGACGTTCGAGATAGATGCCGGCTTTGGGGGTCAGTCTGTAGGGTGCGTGGAGTGATCACGCAGCGCACCTCTTTCCCTGGTGCGTTGCGCTGTGCTTCACGCACGCTACGAATTGCAGACGCCTACATCCGCTCGACGACTTCGATCCCCAGCAAGTCCAACCCCCGGGCGATCGTGCGGGCGGTCAGGTCGCACAGCAACAAGCGACTGGTGCGCAACTCGTCGCTTTCGGCTTTTAGCACCGGGCAGTGCTCGAAGAATTCAGAATAGCGGCTGGCCAACTCGAAGAGGTACGTGGTGAGGTGGTTGGGGCGATAGTCCTCGACTACGCGGGCGAGCGTTTCGCTCAGTTGTAGAATTGCCAGGGCCAAGGCGCGTTCGGCCGGGTGGTCGAGAATGAGCGGCTCTCGGCCGTCGCGCAGTGACTCGGCCTCGACGCCCCCGCGAGCAAAAATGCTGCGCACGCGGGCGTAGCTGTATTGCATGTAGGCGGCCGTGTTGCCGGTCATGGCTAGCATTTTGTCGTAGCTGAAAACGTAGTCGCTGGTGCGATTGTGGGCCAGGTCGGCATATTTTATCGCGCCGATGCCGATTCGTTGGGCGACCGTGTGCCGATCTTCTCTGTCCAACAGCGGTTCGGGTCGAGCGTCGTCGTTGTCGGAAACGATTCGGAAGGCCCGCTCGACCGCTTCGTCGAGCAACCCCGTCAGGCCGACCGCCGAGCCGGTGCGGGTTTTGTAAGGCCGACCGTCTTCGCCGAGCACGGTGCCGAAGCGGACGTGTCGGAGTTCCACTTCTGTCGTGCCCGCCAGCCGCACGGTGGCGAACATTTGCTCGAAATGCAGCGACTGACGGTGGTCGACCACGTAGATGATTGCGTCGGGCGACCACTCGCGCATCCGATACTCGACCGTGGCCAGATCGGTGGTGGCGTAGAGAAACGCTCCGTCTCTCTTCTGCACGATCAGTGGCGCGTCGTAGCCATCGAGAAACACGCACATCGCCCCGTCACTCTCGCGCACCAAACCTTTTTCTGTTAGGTCGGCGACCACACCGGCCAGGCGTCCCTCATAAAAACTTTCGCCGAGGGTGTGGTCGAACGAGACGCCCAGGCGGTCGTAGGTGGCGTCGATCTCGGCGAGGCAGGGCGGCAGGAATCTCTCCCAGAGTGCTCGGTTGGTGGAATCGCCCGCGTGCAGGGCGGCCGTTTCGGCCAGCACGGCGCGGCCGATCTCGGCGTGCTCGGCGGCCAGCTTCGAGAGATGCGAGTCGTCGTCGACCACGAGCACTTGCCTGCGCAAGACGTCGAGCTTCTTCCGCACGTCGGCCAACTGGTTCTCAGCTTGCCGCAGACGTTTGTCGACTTGCTTCTGCTCCTTGGGATCCTCGAGGATCGTCGCGTCGTGCATCTGTTCCAGATTCACGGCATGGCCGACGATTTGTTGCTCAAACGCGGGAATCTTGTTGTTGATCGCGTCGTGATACTCGACCAATTGATTAACCAGCTTGTAGAGCCGGCTTAGCTCGGCGACCGGCTCAGCGGCGAGCGCCGGCTCGTCGACGAAATGCTTATAGCCGTAGATGATCATGCCGAACTGGGTGCCCCAATCGCCGATGTGATTGTCGCTAATCACCTTGTGGCCCAGAAACCGCAGCACGCGGCACAGCGCGTCGCCGATCACGGTCGAGCGAATGTGCCCCACGTGCATCGGCTTGGCCACGTTGGGCGACGAAAAGTCGAGCACGTAGGTCCGCGGCTGGGCGGCAGGCGCGATGGCCAGTTGCGTCTGGTCGACGGCCACGTTTTGCAGTTGCTCGACGAGCCAGTCGCGTTTCAGACGGAGATTGACGAACCCGGGGCCGGCGATCTCGGGCGGCTCGCACATGTCGGCTACGTCGAGGGCGGCGACCAACTGTTGGGCGATCTTCCGCGGCGCCTGGCCCAGTTGTTTGCCCAGCGGCATGGCGCAGTTGGCCTGGTAGTCGCCGAATTTTGCATCTTGGCTCGGCAATACCATTTCCGCGAACCGACCCGCCTCGGCATCCAACGACTCCAGGGCCGTCTTGAATCTATCGCGAAGTTCGACGAGCGTGTTCATCAGTGCGGTGGGGTCTTCCTAAGGCGGGTGGTCATTCCCGGTCGCCCTCGGCTGCTTCCTCGGCAGCCGTGTCGGATTTCTCCTGCCAGGGCAGGTGGACCTGGGGGGCTTCGCTCCAGAATTGCTCCAGGGCGTAGTAGTCGCGAGTTTCGCTGTCGAACAGATGGATCACCACGTTGCCGTAGTCCAGCAGAATCCAACGGCTTTCGTTGTAGCCTTCGATCCCCATCCGCTGGTCGCCCAGCTCGTCTTCCAGACAGTGGTCGATCTCTTCGCTGATGGCGTGCAGTTGCCGACGGCTGGTGCCGGTGACGATCACAAAGTAGTCGAACACCGGGGTAATCTCGCGCATGTCGAGCACCACGATGTTCTCGCCCCGATTGTCCTCGGCCGTGCGCGCCGCGGCCAGGGCCAACTTCAGACTGCGCTCGGCAGCCGGTTCAGCGGTGGAAGTCGATTCGGAAATGGCTTTTCTCTTCTGTCGGAAGGCAAGGTGGGCGAAAGCCCGACATTCTACCCGACACCTGCCGTCATCGGCTAGTGCCTGTGGCACACGGCAACTTTCGGTTTCCGGCTTGCTTTGCTCTGTGGGAGGCGTCTCCGACGGCGACCTGAGGCAAAACGGAAGACGGTCGCCGTCGGAGACGCCTCCCACATGCGTGCCACACTACTCTTTGGTCATCAGAAAAGCGAAAATATCGTGTAGCTGTTTGACGGTGAGCATCTCCGACATGTTGTTGGGCATCAGCGAGGTGTCGAGCGCCAGTGTTTCTTCCAGATCGCGTTTGTCGAGGGAATGGAATCGCCCGTCCTGCTCGCGGATTTGTACGCTGAAGTTTGTTTCGTTGATCCGCAAGCCGGTAATCGTCTTTCCAGCTTCGGTCAGCACCATCACTTGTTCGTACTGTGGATCGATGTCTTGCGAGGGGTTGACGATCGATTCCATGATGTATTGGGCCGAGCGACGGCTGGCGATGCGATCGAGCGAAGGGCCGATTCCTCCGCCGCGACGGTCCAAGGCATGGCATTTGTTGCAGGTGAATTGCGATTTGGCGTCGAAGAACAGTTTTTCGCCCGCGACCGGCTCGCCTTCGGCATACGGTATCCAGGTGTCGTCGCCCACCGAACGGGCCAGGCTACGGACGTAGGCGATGATCTTGCCGATCTGTTCCGGCTTAAGTGATTCGCCCAGTTTCTTCATTGTTGTGCCGGGCACTCCTCTCTCGATGATGCCGGAGACCGCCTTGTCGGTGCCGTCGCCGTGTAGCCAGCGGTCGTCGGTCAGGTCGGGTCCCTTGCCGCCGCGGGCCGCCCCGCCGTGGCAGCCGCTGCACAACCCGCGGAACATCGATTTTCCTTCGTCGAGCGCGTCCTGATTCTCCATGTACCGAGCCGAGAGGCTTCTACCTTCCAGCGGTGCCGCAGCCTCGGCTTCTTCCGCGCCGGCGTTCTGCTGCGCCAAGCCACTGTTGGCAGAGCAGTAAACGGCAAACACTCCAATAACGGCCCAAATCAATGCTAGTCGATGGTGCTTCATCAAGGTTGTCTTCACAATCGTGTTAAACAGATTCATTCACTGACGGGGATGTGCCACTTGGCCAGCGCCTGTTGCAGTTGGCCCGACTCGCGCAGTTCGCCGAAGGCGCGGTCGAGAGCATCTTTGAGATCAGTTTCATGGCGACGCACCGCGGCGCAAATGCCGAAGCGGTCGACGGCTGTTTTCGGTTGCACGAAGCGAATTCTGTCGGGCCATTTTTCCGCGGCGAGCCAATGAGCCCGACTGGAAACGACATAGCCAACCGGCGCCTCGCGCTTCGCCACGGCGGAGAGGATCGCTTCCAGGTTGGGATACCGATTGGTCTTGCGCCCCGCTAAACCTCGCACGGCAACGCCCGGCTCGGCGGCGATGGGCAAGGTTTCCAGATCGGTCGCGTCGCCGTCGGCGGGGACCGCGTACACGTAGTTGGCAAAGTAATACGGTTCGCTGTAGGCGACGCGATCCGCGAAGCGATCGTCGGGCATCACGCCGAGAATCACGTCGCAATATCGTTTCGTGGCCAGCTTCGACGGATAGGAGTCGTGCGACGAATAGGCCCAGTAAACCTTCAGCGATACGCCCAGCCGCTCCGCCAGGAGTTGGGCGATTTCGTAGTCGACCCCAGCCGGCGCTGGATGCGTTGTGGAAAATGGCAGATTGTTCTGATCGAGCCCGACGACCAAAGTCCCCCGCGAGCGAATCTTCGCCAGCCCGTCGTAACTCGCACGCGAACGCTGCCGCCCGCTCATCTCCGGCTCAAGTCCCCGATCAACCTTTCGAATCCGCGCCGTCCCACCGCTTGCCGGTTTCGCCCCCGCCGCCATCGGGAAAGGCACGAAATAGGGCACGTGATACTCACGCAGCGCCTCGGCAACGTCGCCTGCTCGGATGATTTCCTCCAGAGCGTCGTCGATGTGCTTCTTGAGCTCAACGTCGCCGCGGCGCATGGCAACGGCGATATTCCAACGATCCTCGGGAACGTACCCCGCCACGATTGCCGCCTTGACCTCCGGCGATTGGTGCAACAACCAACCACTGTTCGACCACAGATAGGCGTAATCGATCCCGCCTTTTTCCAGCGAGTTTAGCAGGGCTAACTGTGTGCCGAAGAGTCGCCGCAGATAGCCCCGTTGCCGCAGGCTGTAATCGGCAATCGTGCCCGCCTGCGTGCCCAGTCGTCGCGATTTTTCTCCCTTCAAGTCGGCCAACGAGGTAACCGGCTCCGCATCTTGGCGAGCGACGAGAAAGTACCCCGTGCCGTAGTAGGGGCGCGAGTAGAGCACCTTGCCGGCAAGCTGCTCTTCGTCGTCCATCGCGTCGGGGTCGATCGCCGCGCCGAAGGCCAGATCGCTTTCCCGATCGAGCAATTGCCCGGTGGCTGTTTCGCTGTGGACGTCGATCCACTCGATCCGCAAGTCGACGCCAAGCTGCTTGGCGACGGCTTGGGCGATGACGACGTCGAAGCCGGGCCGCTCGGCGTCGGCGCTGGAATAGGGCAGATTGGCTGGGTCCATGCTGACGATCAGCGTACCGCCCGCTTCGATCCGCTTCCACGTATCGTTCTCGACCACGGCCGACTGTGCGGCAACTTCGACGAGCGGCGGACGATGCACGAGTCCATGCTTGGCGAACAACGGCGAGAACTTGGCATGACGCAAACCGCCGTCGACGGCTCGCGAGATTTCCTCCCGCAGCGAACGGTCGTCCGCACGCACCGCGATGCCGATGCTCCAGCGGTGCTTGGAAACAAACTCGTCGACCAGCCGCAACTTCAACTGGGGATGCTCCTGGAGATACCAAGCGGTGAAATCAACGTCGATGAGCGCCCCGTCCAGCTTGCTCTGCTCGAAATCGCGTAGCAACGCTTCCCGCGAAGGAAAGCCGACGATCTCGTGGTCCTGGCGCAAAAGGGACACGGTCCCCGAGACGATGCCCACCCGTTTGCCGCGTAGCTCGGTGAGCGAGCGGATGCCTCGTTGGTCGCCGCGCACCACGAGGCCGAATTTTCCGGAAGCGTAGGGCGACGTCCAGTCAACCTGCGACGACTGTACCGACTCGTGTGGCAAGCCAATCACGGCATCGCACTTGCCCGCCTGCAGGTTGTTCAGCCGGCAGGTGTCGCTCGCACAGGTGTGAAACTCGCACCGCCGGCCAAGCTTTTCGGCCAGCAGCCTCGCCACGGCGATGTCGACCCCTTCCAGCTTGCCCTCGGCCGAGCGCCCAGCGCGCGGCATCGCATTGGTGCAGACACAGAACCGCAGCACGTCGCTCTGTAGATTGTCATCGGCCCGCGCGACGAGACCGCCCGAAAGCAGCCAGGCGCACAACAGTACAACCAATCGAAAACGTATTTCAGCTAATCGCATCAAGATGCCATTCACTTTCAGACAGGGACACGCCGTTATTCAGGCAACGCAAACACAAACAGCGTATTCCCCTTGCGAGCGTCTCGCATCCAGGGAGCACCATCGCCCATGAAGCCGGCGGTCCAGCCGCCCCAGCCCGAGCAAACGGCAACGTACTGCCGACCGTCGAGTTCGTAGGTAATCGGCGAGGCGTGATGCCCGCTGCCGCATTGGTAGTACCAGAGGGCTTCGCCCGACTCGGCGTCGTAAGCGGTAAAGAAACCCTCGGCGTCGCCGGTGAACACCAGTCCGCCGCCCGTGGCCAACACGCCGGCCACCATCGGCGAACGAGTCTCGACTTCCCACTTGATGTCGCCCGTTCGCACGTCAATCGCCTTGAACGCCCCGGAGGCTTCGTTTTCGATCATCGTCAGCGAGCTTCCCCAATATGGCTGGCCCTTGATGAAAAACGCCTTGCCGGAGGTAAACTTCGCACAGTTGTTGATCACCGGCACGTAGGCACACTGGGTGCCGGGGTGGTAGGCCATAGGGTTCCATTCCTTGCCGCCCGCCGCGCCGGGACAGACCCGCACGCCTTCGTCGTTGGGCATTGCCGCTTCGCTCACGAAGGGACGCCCCGTCTCGGGATCCAAGCCGTCGACCCCCTTCGAGCGATCGGTCCAGGTCACCTCGCAGAACGGTTTGCCGTAGAGAAATTTGCCGTTCTCGCGGTCGAGACAGTAAAAATATCCATTGCGATGCGCCTGCACGATCGCCTTCACTTTCTTGCCCTTCACTTCGGTTTCGACCAGCACGGGAGTGTTCACGCCGTCGTAGTCCCACACGTCGTGCGGACTGTTTTGAAAGTGCCATTTGTAGGTGCCATCGTCGGGGTTGAGTGCGATGATGCCGCAGGTGTAGAGATTGTCGCCGGGGCGGACCTCGCCGTTGAAGTCGGGCGACGGGTTGCCGATGCCCCAGTACAGGGTGTTGAGATCAGGATCGTAGGTGCCGGTGACCCAAGCGGAGCCGCCGCCGGTGAGCCACGACGCGCCGCCCCAGCTCTTGAGCGCTTCCTTGGCATGGGCGGAATCATCGTCGGCGCTAGGCACGGTATAAAATCGCCACTCGCGTTTGCCAGTCTCGACGTTGTAGGCGTCGATGAAACCGCGAATGCCGTACTCCGCGCCGCTGATGCCGATGATCAGCTTGTCCTTAATCACCAGCGGAGCAAGCGTCGCGCTGTAGGCCAGCTTGTAGATGTCGCCGACTTCCTTGCCGTCGTCGCCTTCGACGGTGATCGCTTCGTCCCACAGCTCTTGGCCCGTGTGACGATCAATGCAAATCAGATGGGCGTCGAGCGTGGTCATGTACAGCCGATCGCCCCAGGCGGCAAAGCCCCGATTCACGGCGTCGCAACAAAGGGCCAGGTTGTCGGGAAGCGACTTCTGATAGTGCCACAACTGCGAACCAGTGCGGCAATCGATCGCGTAGGCATGGTTCCAGGGCGTAGTGATGTACATCACGCCGTCGATCACCAACGGAGTACACTCGAACCCGTCGAGCACGCCCGTCTGAAACGACCAAACGGGGATCAGCTTCGACACGTTTTCCTTGTTGATCTTGTTGAGCGACGAATAACGATTGCTGTCGTAGGTGCGACCGTACATCAGCCAACTGGTGTTGTTCTCTTGGGCGTCGAGCAGTTCCTGCTGCTCCACGGGCCCCACGGGTTCGGCCGCCTCGACCTTCCCGCCGCCCAGCAGCGGCAGCGAACCGATGACCATGCACAACGACAACCAACCGGTAATGCGAATAGCAGACATGCGAAGTATCTCCTTAAGGACGAGCATCAAAAAAAAGGTGATCGCGACATCACGGACAAGACCCGCGAGTATGGCGAGTTCGCCGGACGAAATCAAGTATCATTTCCTGCGTGGCCGGAGGACTGTGGCGTGTCTCACACCGCGAAATCTTGTGGGAGGCGTCTCCGACGGCGATCTTGTCCCACGAAAGAAGACGAAAGGAAGGTTCCTAGAACCCTTCACATCACAGAGACAAACTTCAAGACAAGAGACCGCTATTCTAGCGTCAGTAGGTGCCGAACGGTAGTAGTTGCTCGCCAGGCACTAGCTGACGGCAGCGTCTACCCTCGTCTGCCTGGAGGGATGAGGAACTCTCTGGTGAAGAGTTCGCAAGGGCGTTTGCACTTCCAAAGCGCGGTGGATCAGATTCCGCACGAGGCCGGCGAAGACTGGATCTTCATTGACCCAAGGCGCACAGGCAACCGACCCAGCGTTGAAAACCCAGCCACCTCCTGGTGTCTCGCGAAAGACCATGTACGCCGGCCCCTCGCGATTCTTGCCGATCGCCAGAACCTCGACGTCGGCGCTCTCTTTGGTGATCTTGTCGGTTTCGTAGCCACTTGCCCCGAACAGTTGGGGCGTGCCCGTGGATGAAGTGATCTGCTTTTCGTCGAACGTGTCACCATCCTTCACGCCGATCCCGTCGAACACCCAGTGCCTGGCATTGGCCACTTGATAGCCGGCATAGGTCCGGTATCCCCAAGCGTTGTACGAAGCGCCCAGCAATCGCGAGACGGGCGCCCGGTCTGTCTTGAAATTGCGGACCACGACTGCCCCTTCCACAAACTCCACCATTCGGTAAATGTTGTTACCCGAAATGAAAGCCGCCTTGCCGCCGCCGGCCAGATAGGAAGTTAATCGGCCCTGCATCTCTTCCGACCAATACTCGCTATGCACGTTGAAAAACAGCAGCTTGGCTTGCGTGGGCCAAGGGTCGTAGGCCAGGTCGTGATCGGAAAAGAGTCCGTACTCGACGCCCTCACGCTCCAGGAATCGCAGCAGGGCCCATTCCGCTCGGGCCAGATGTGAGAACGACTCGATCGGCGAGGCTTCCAGATCGCGCAGGTCCTCGTCCAACATAGAGTTCGGCCGGGCCAGCGGTAGCGGCACCGCGGGCACATAGCGGCGATCTCCCAACGTGAATCGCAGATTCATAACCCTCATCAGGGTCTTCAAAGCTCGCAGCGGAAACGGCGTGCCGCGATCGTGGTAGTTCGAGAGCCCACCGAAGTGATTGTACGCTTGCCAGGTGTTCGTGGAACAGACGACCGCGACGTCGACTTGCCGGGCCGGCTTGATGATGATCGGCAGTCGAAACGTCACGTTGGCGTCTTCCCGGTGTGCAAGTTCCAGCAGATAGAGCCCGCTCTTCAGCGAGGAGGTGTCGATCGAGAGCTGAGGCTGCCAATTGAAACCCTTCCAGAAATGGTATTTTCCTGATTGGATGCAGGCCGGCAGTTGCTCCTGCCAACCGGTCTCGACGCTGCGCTCGCCGAGACGCAACAGCTTGGCCTGCGCGGGCCGGGTGGAATGGACGCAAATCTTCGCCGCCTCGCCCCTCGCTACCGAAGGATCGCTCAGGTAGGCCACCAGCGACGGCAGCCGCACCCGCGTCGGCCGCCTTGCTCGCGGCGTAAACAGCTTCGCCTTCCAATTTCAAGGGAACGGCCACCGTGGAGAAGTTCACAATTCTCCCGGCCTCCTGACGCCGCATGAGTTTTGCCGCTTCGCGACAACACAGAAACGTGCCGGAAAAATTCGTGTCGAATACCCGTCGCACCGTCTTGTGTGGGGTGAGCATGCAGTGATTCATCGAAGCGATGCCCGCATTGTTCACCAAGACATCGAGTTGCCCATATTCCTTTCGCACCTTTCGAAACAACGTCTGCACCGCGTCCTCGTCGGCCACGTCGACACAGAAATGTTGATATTCGGGATGATCGAGTCCCGACTCACTTCGACTACAGCCCACCACGCGAAAACCGGCATCGAGATAGTGTTCGGCAAGGCCGCGTCCAATGCCCTTGCGAGCACCCGTAATCAACATGACTTGATCACTGCTCACAGGGCTGCTCCGTCAGCAATTCCTGCACGTAGTCGACCAATGTAGCAATGGTCAGAAACGGGCTATTCTGCCGCGACATGGCTTTCTCGTCAGCCAAGGTGAGTGCCACGCCATACTCGTCGTCGAGCTGCTCTTCCACGCCCACGATTAGCGAGACCAAACCGAGTGAGTCCATTTGGCTCTTGGCGCCAAAGAGTTGTGTCTCTTCGGATTTTTCGATCTGGTATTTCGCATCGTCCTCGGCGTTGATTTCATCGATAGCACGAAACACGCAGTCTCGAACCGCGGCTCGTTCGGCGATGGTATTCTGAGAGGGCATGGGGGGCACTTCTCGCTGCGAAGGGAGGAAGAGAGGCTCGTTGGGCGGGACCTCACGCTTGGTCACCACGAGTCGAAGCAAAATACACGGGGAAAGGAATTTGAACAGAACTCTATCGGAACCCCAGATTTCATGTCAACGTGGATACGCTAGAAAGGCGCCCCCGCGGATGCTAGCGGACGCTCGGGGCCGCTTCTCGGTGGGATTCTAACTTGGTATAGTGGTGAATTGCCCCCGATGCCCGCCTCAACGCTGTGAGTTACCACCCATGGACGAATCGATCACCAAACCCACCGTGCTGATCGTGCGAGATGGCTGGGGCCATAATCCGCATGCCCAGTGGAACCACGCCAACGCCGTTCATCTGGCCAACACGCCGGTGAACGACCGCCTGCTGGCGACCTACCCGCACGCGCAGATTCACACCTCGGGCGAAGACGTCGGCCTGCCCGCGGGCGTCATGGGCAACAGTGAAGTCGGCCACCAGAACATCGGGGCGGGACGGATCGTCGACCAGGAAGTGATGCGCATCACCCGGGCGATTCGAGAGGGAGAATTCTTTGAAAACCCACAACTTCAAGGCGCGGTAAAACACGTCGCCGACACGGGCGGTTCGTTGCACTTGCTGGGTCTGTTGTCCGATGGCCGCGTGCATAGCTCCCTGGATCACGCCTTCGCTCTGGTCGATCTGTGCGAGAAAATGGGCCTCGAAGCAGGACGGTTGTTCGTGCATGCCATCATGGACGGTCGCGACACGTCGCCCAACGGCGGCATCGCTTATATCGCGCAGTTGGAAGAGGCGTTGAAGAAGTCGGGCATCGGCCGCGTGGCGACCGTCGTCGGGCGTTACTATGCCATGGACCGTGATCTGCGTTGGGATCGCGTCGAGCAGGCGTACAATCTGTTGACCAAGGGCTCGGACAATCTGTTTACTTCTGCGCAGGCTGCGATTCAAGATTACTACGACAACCCGACCGAGCCGAGCCGCAAGGGCGATGAGTTCATCATGCCCGCCACGATCTCGCCGATCGGACAACTCGAGCCTGATCAGCTAATCAAGCCGGGCGACGCCGTGGTATTTTTCAATTACCGGGGCGACCGAACTCGTGAACTGACCAAGGCGTTTTCTTTCTCGGATAGCCAGTGGGCGAAGATCGACGGCGGCGGGTTCGACCGCGGCCGACGAATCGAAAATCTCTACTTCGCCACGATGACCGGCTACGAGCAGGGGTTGCCGGTCGAAGTCGTGTTCGAGAAGCAAGCCAAAATGCCCGACATTTTGGGGGAGTGCATCAGCAGTCGGGGCCTCTCGCAGTTTCGCTGTGCCGAGACGGAAAAGTATCCGCACGTCACGTTTTTCTTCAACGACTATCGTGACGATCCGTTTCCTGAAGAGGACCGTGTCATGGCGCCCTCGCCGCGCGACGTCTCCACGTACGACAAAAAGCCCGAGATGTCGGCCTACGGCATCACAGAAGCGGTGCTCGAAACAATTGCCGCTGACAAGCACGATCTCTACATCATCAATTTCGCCAACGGCGACATGGTCGGCCACACCGGCAATCTCGAAGCCGCGATTCGCGCCGTCGAGGTGGTCGACGAGTGCGTCGGCAAGATCGTCGATGCCGTGCTGGAGAAGGGCGGCGCGCTGGTCGTCACCGCCGACCACGGCAACTGCGAACAGATGATCGATCCCGCCACGGGCCAGGCCCACACGGCCCACACGACCTACGACGTGGATCTGATCGTCGTCGACGACCGAGCCAAGGGCGGCCGCCTGCACGAAGGGGGTCGACTAGCCGACATCGCGCCCACGTTGCTAGCCCTGATGGGACTGCCCAAGCCGCGAGAGATGACGGGCCGCTCGTTAGTCGACGCCGGCGAGCCAATCGCACGCTAATCGTCCCAGCCGCGTTGCCACGCAACGCACGGCGTAGACCAAGTTGTGTGCCACTGTCTGGCTTGTCCAGCAGTGCGGCCCCGGTATCCGCTTCGCACTGCTGGACAAGCCAGACAGTGGCACCCGGCGTGGCGTGGCAACACGGCTGGGGCTGAGGCTTCACTGCCGTAGGTGGTTCCACAGCAAAATGCCAACCAGCGATTTGGCGTCTTCGATTTCGCCCCGCTCGACCATGGCGACCGCTTCGCTCCAGGGTACGAGTAGGTTCTCGATCTGTTCGCCCGCCTCGCGGGCCGGCGGGCCCGGCGTGAGACCCTCGGCGACGAACAGGTGCATTCGCTCGTTGAAGATTCCCGGCGACATGAAAAACGGAGGCAGCTCGCACCAGCGGGTTGCCGTGTAGCCGGTTTCTTCCTGCAGTTCGCGGATGGCGGTTTGTTGGGGCGGTTCGTTTGGTTCGAGCGTGCCGGCGGGCAATTCGACGAGTGTTTTACCAACGGCGATCCGGTAGTTGCGAATCAGGCAGACCTCGTCCCCCTCCGTCAGCGGTAGAATAGTGACGGCCCCCGGGTGGACGACCACCTGCCGTCGGACTTCGACTTGCTGGTCGCCGGCAGCAAGCACATGTTCCTCCACGCGGAACCTGGATGTCGTCAACAAAACCTGGGGCGGCTGGGACATGGGAGCTTCTCCGAAAACAGTGTGCTTGCTCGGTAAGTATTCGCTTGTGGGAGGATGTTCTGGGCTAGACGGTCACAAAATGGGTAATTTCCTGCGGCTCGCTGTTTCATGCCAGCAGTCTAGGCCAGCGGCGGGCAAGGTTTGCCGTCTTTGCTCGCCGTTGTTAGGATATTCTTATCGGGGATAATAAATCTAGGGGCCCCCTCGGGCGATCTTTTCGGCATGACAAGAAACTCATCCGAGATCTGGAGTTTGTGCATCGGCCGTTGGCGAGGCATTGAAGTGCGCCTGCACATCTTGCTGCCCGTGCTGGCGCTGGTGGGCCTGCTGTTGGCGACGCACACGAGCATCGCCACTCCCCGGTTGATTGCCTGGGCATTGGTGGTGTTGGTGGCGAGTGTGACCTGCCATGAAGTGGTGCGGGTGATTACGGCAGCGCGCGTGGGCGGCCATGCCGACGCGATCGTCCTCGGCCCGGTCGGCGGTTGGACCAGGTTGCATCTGCCGATCGATCCTCCCGCGCACATCGCGACCGCCCTGGCTGGCCCGACGACTTTTTTCGTGTTGATGGTGGTGGCTGGCTGCGGGTTGGCGTTGGCGGGCGACCAGCAAGTGTTGCAGCTGATGAACCTGTACAATCCCCAGATCGATCGGCTCTCGATGACGGGAGTCGACACGCTGGGCACGACTGACTCGATCGTAAGGATCATCGGCCAACTGGTGGTCTGGATCAACTGTTGCCTGTTCTTGGTGAGCCTGATGCCCATCGATCCGTGCGCCGGCGCCCAGTTGATGCGGAGCGTACTCTGGCCGATTGTGGGTCGCTCGACGGCGACCTCGCTGACTTCGCTCGCCGCGTTGGGAGCCGCCGTGTTCGCGGTGATGCTGGCGTTGGTGCTGCCGCACGATGTGCCTGGCGGCCACTTGCCGACTTGGTTCCCCCTGGCCCTGGCCGCGTTGTTCTTGCTCTACGGCGGCAGTCGCACGTCGCACGAGCGCCGCTACGACGTCGGGCTGGCCATCGACGAGTTCAACTCGGACGACGAAGATTGGATCTCCGGCGATTGGGTCGAAGAAGATGATCGCGAAGCCGTGTTGGTCGAACACCTGCAGGACAAACAGCAGGAAGCGATCGATCGCAAACGGCGCGAACGCGAAGCCAGCGAAGACGCCCGCGTCGACGCCATCCTGGCTCGAATGCAAGACGTTGGCTTCGAGCAACTCTCCGACGAGGACCGGGCCGTCCTAAAGCGGGCCAGCCGCCGCTATCGCCGCCGCCGCACCGGCGAGCACGAGTCGTAGCGAAACTTCAGCGCTGGATGGCCGCGTTGGGGTGCCACTGTCTGGCTTGCCCAGCAGTGGAACCCTGAACCCGCTTCGCACTGCTGGCAAGCCAGACAGTGGCACACACTACAACTCCACATTGCTTACAGCTGCACGACTTCGCTCTGCGATGCCAGGCGCAATGCGGCCAAATACGGCACCGGCTCGCTGCCCAGCGCGTTGAGCACCGTGCCGCCGGCGGTGAAGACGTGGGTGACCCAGGTGGGCTCTCCATACTTTTCCAGCGACTTGCCGCCTTCGCCGCCGCCGACGTAGACCTCCACGCCCGCGTCGGTCATCCGCTTCAACTGGTTTGTGAACCGCTTGGTGCCCGCTTCGAAACGGGGGTCTTCGAACATGCCGAACACGCCGTTGTGAAACGCTACGGCGCCGTCGGCTTGCTTGGCGAGAAACTCGCCGACCCGCTGTTCAAAAAGCTCGCTCGACTTGGGGCCGATGTCGAACTGCTGTTGGTTCGGCTGGAGCTGCTCGACGACCGAGCCGTCTTCGATCACCGAATCGATCGGCACGACAAATTCGATGCCTTTCTCGCGACCGTCGGCAACCATCGCTTTGGCCTGGGCGATTCGCTCGGGCGGAATGTAGTACGGCTTGTCGGCATGGTCGGGATCTTCGGCCAGGCCGAGACAGCAGGGCGTTCCGTCGAGCTCGCCGATCGCCTTCTTGAGGGCCATCGCCAACGATCCGGCGGCCAACACCTGACGAATCGTGCCGCGGCCGATCATCGCTTCCAGGTCGTCGAGCTTGTCGATCTTCAGCCCGCTGAAGACCACCAACTGCGTCGCCAGGCAGCGGCGCATCGGGCCGTCGAATTCGCTGGCTTCGTAGAGGCCCATGGCGACGCGATCCATCGCCGCCGGAACGACGGTGCTCGAAGCATCGAGGCTGCCGGCCGACAGGGCCTCGTGGACGTAGACGCTGGCGATCTTCTCGGCGAACTCGTTGGCAAACTTGGCGAGCTTCTCGACCAACGGCGGCAGGTCGTCGGCCGACGCTTTCCACAGCACGCGTTCGATGTCGTAGCGGCGCGTGTTGTCGAGCACCAGGACGCTGCCGGGCGCTGCGGCGGCGATCTGTTCGCGCACGGCATCGGCGATGGTCATGCTCGACTCGTCAAGCCAATCGGAGAGCAAGGGTACCTCGCACTGCAAGAGTTCGCCGAGTCGGCTGGCTACCTTGTCGAGCGTGCCTTCCGGCTTGCGGCCGATGTGGCCGAAGACGATTTGCTTCCAGCCGCGCTCTTGGCCGAATTTTAGTGTTTCGACCATCGAGCGGAGTCGGATGTCGCCTTGGCCGATGCTGGCTCCCGGCTTGGCGTCGACGTCGCCCCGCACGGCGACGGGTGTTCCCGACGGCACGTCGGCCAACGAATCGAGACAGGGCGCCGCGGCCAGATAGTCGACGAGTTCCAGCTCGGGAGCGGCCTGTCGCCCGGCGACAAGTGCTTGGCACCACTGGAGCATTTGATCGGTGGAAACGGTCATGGGTTATTCCTCGGTTGGAGATTTTTCATTTGAATTGGGGGAATAGAACGCGGATTTGGCGGATCGTCGCCGATTTTTTCTATGGCTGTATGACACGTGAAGTCTTTTCCGTTCCTATCCGTGAAAATCAGCCTGATCGGCGTTTATCTGCGTTCTATTCCTGAAGTGCGCTGAAGGTTTGCGTTGCTTTCGAGTGATACGTCTTTGATCGTGGCGGCTTCTAGTTCTTGCTCGTATTCTTGGACGAGCCCGTCATGCTTGGCGTGCGCCTCGGCGGCGAGGTCTCCGCCTTCGAGCAGTTTGTGTACCGCCTCGACCAACGGCTCGCCCCGCACGTGCATACCGGGTTGGTACATTTGCAGTCGACCGTCGCGGCCGATGATGATCGTGTGAGGATAAGCCGAGATGCCGAGCTTCGTATAGCTAGTTTCCTGGAGGTCGCGCAAGAGTGGGATCGAACCGCCCCAGCTCTCGAATAGACGAGCAATCGTCTCGTTCGAATCGGCCGCCAGGTTCGCGTTGACCGCGTAGAAGAGGAAATCCTCGGAGTCTTTGAGCTCTTGATACACTTGGCTGAGCAGGGGCGTGTGTTGACGGCAAGGCGGGCAGGTCTTCGACCAGAACTCCATGAGAACCAATTTACCGGCGAGCGTGGCGGGCGTGACCTCTTCTCCCTCGAGCGTCGTGAACGAAAACGGGGCAACCGGCTGTCCCAGGATCGCTGGCGGCGCCGGCGGCGGTGGGAAGACAAGCTTTCGCACGCGGCGCGCCCCTTCCGGCATTACATGGGTGAACGCGGCATCGTCGATCTCGGCGCCAAGAGCCGGATCCAAATAATCGATCCAGACCGAGTAGTGGCTAAACTCGTCGCGAGGATCAAGGGAAGAAAGTTGGGCTTCGGTCGGCAACTTCATCCGCCGCAGGGCGTGGGTCTCGACGTCGATCCACAGCACCCGCCGGCCCTCGGTGCTATCCAAGGCCACCCGATGGCAGTCGTGGCCGTGCAGCTTCTCTTGACCCAGCAGGTGGGGATTGCCATCGTCGGGAAACGGCGACGCGGCGTCGCCCGAGGCGAGCAGCATCGGCAGTTGCGGATAGATGTTTTCCACCGAAACCCTCAGCACGGTGTCGCGCATGTGGGGTTCCGGGATAAAATTCTCCGGCGTGAGGGTCTCCGGCGCGTCGACCTCGTGTACTTGCTCGGGCAACTCGCCGGCCCGAGAGCGAACCACTTCGCCGTTGGAAACCACGTCGATACTCAGATTCCGACGCGAGGGGGGAACCATTCGCTGGTGGTGGAAGCGAATCTTGTTCGGTCGCTCCAAAGCCAGCGAGAGATCAAAGAGGATGTCTTGACGCTTCACGCCCTCCGCCCGCCGGACGACTTCCAGGACGTAGTTGGCATGATCGGAGTAGCGATCGGTCTGGCGATAAGCGGCGACCATCTGCTGGAGCACTTCGGAGGCCGTTTGCCCCGTGGCGGTCCGCTCCAGGGGCGGCGGGGTTGCCGGCCCGCCCTGGCTGCAGCCAAGACTCCCCAGGGCAAGCACGCCGAGCAGTCCCAGGGCCCGGCCTGGCCAGCGCGATGAGGAAGATGTTCGGCAGAAGGCCATGGCGGAAACCTGCAGGGCGGATTACGGGGGGGCTCGATTTGGCACGACCGCAGAGGCCCTTGACCAACTCGGCCTTCAGTGCGCCAATGAACTCTTCAAAATACCACATGCTCCATTGCACAGCAAAGGGTGCATCCGTTCTGTGCTTTCTCTAACAGAGGGGCCGTTGCTGGACCCCAAAAACATGGTCGCCACAATTCAATTCGGCAACGAAGTCGCGCACGTACGTCCGGCCTCGCATGAATCTGTCTCCCCGGAGCAGCTAGCGGAGCACCTGCGGGCGGCGCTCGAACAGCCTCTTGGCTATCCATCGCTGAGCGAGGCCACCGTGCCGGGTGACGAAGTGGTCGTCGCTCTCGAGCATGGCTTGCCGTTGGTGCCTCAGATACTGACGGGCACCAGTGCGGCGCTCCGCGATGCGGGCATCGAGCCGTCGCAAACGACCTTTTTGTTTTCCCGAGAGCCAACACAATCGGGCGACGAACTCGACCAATGGGCCCCCGAGAGCGGCGTTCGGCTGGAGCGCCACAATCCGGCCGAGGCCGACGACTGCGCGTATGTCGGAGTCACCCAATCGGGCCAGGCCTTGCGCATGAACCGCCAGCTGAGCAACGCGGACATCGTGCTGCCCGTCGGGCTCACGTCGGTCGCGCTCGATGCGCAGCAGTGCGACACGTACTGCGGGTTGTTTCCCCATTACTGCGATCAGGAAACGATCGCCCGCTACCACGACTGCAAGAAAGCCGACACCGTCAAGCAGCGTCAGCATCGGCGTCGTGAGATCGACGAGTCGGGTTGGCTTCTGGGCGTGGGGCTGACGGTGCAAGTGGTTCCGGGATCGGGCGGGACGGTGGCTGCCGTGTTGGCCGGCGAGCCGACTGCCGTGGCCCAGGCGGCAACAGAAAAGTATCGCGAGGTGTGGAGTCGAGAGGTCGCAACGCGCGGCGATCTGGTAATCGCCACAATTACCGGTTCGACGGGCGAACAGTCGTGGGACGATCTGGCACGGGCCTTGGCGGCAGCCGAGAGTGTGCTGGAGAAGGGCGGTGCGATTGCGATTTGCTCGGAACTTGCCGAAGCGCCGGGACCTTCGCTCGGTCGACTCGCCGGAAGCAGTAATTTCGCCGAACTCGAACGAACGCTGCGCAGCGACAAATTTGCCGACACCCGCACGGCGCTGCACTTCTGTCGGGCGTTGGAGCGGGGCCCGGTTTATTTGCACAGCCAGCTCGATGCCGACCTTGTGGAGAATCTGGGTCTGGCCCCGATCGGCTCCGACGCGGAGCTGTCGCGGCTGGCCGAGTCGTACCAACGCCCCGTCGTGTTGGAAGACGCCCATCGGCTGTTGCCCAGGTTGAGTGAATAGTTCCTCCAGTGAACGGCCCTGCGATGACCGCCCCCGACGACTATTCATTTCTTGACCAATATGATGCCTTGCTCAATCGGTGCGGCTACGTGGCCCTCGAAAATTGGTCGGTCGTTGCCCTAACCGGCACCGATCGCCAGAATTTTCTGCACAACATGTGTACCAACGAGATCAGCAAGCTCGCGGCAGGCGAAGGATGCGAAGCGTTTTTCACGGACGTAAAAGGAAGGATCGTGGCTCACGCGTGGGTATTGCTGCGGGAAGATCGCATCACGCTGCTGGCCGTTCCCGAGCAAGCCGAGCTGATCGTCAGCCACTTGGATCGCTACATCATTCGCGAAGACGTGCAGCTTGCCGACCGGTCGCAAGCCGAGGTGTGGACGGTGGTCGCGGGGGCGCAAGCGGGCGCGGTGCTCAGCGATCATTGCGAACAGTTGACCAAGCCGTGGCAGAACGCGGCGTACCAATTGGGTGGCGTGAAGTGTCTGCTGGTGCGATTTGATCTGCCGGGGCGAATCGCATTTTTGTTGGGCACTTCCCGCGACCAAGCCGCCGCGCTTCATCAGCAGTTGGAGGCGGCGGGCACGATCGCCTGCGGCCAGCGGGCTTGGGATGCCCTGCGAGTCGAAACGGGCTGGCCGCTATTCGGCATCGACTTCGATCACTCGCACCTACCCCAAGAAGTGGCACGCAACGCCCAGGCGATTAGTTTCACGAAGGGCTGTTATCTCGGGCAGGAAACCGTGGCACGGATCGACGCCCTGGGGCACGTCAACCGACAGTTGACTACGCTCCGCTTTGCCGAAGGCGCGGCACCCGAGCCGGGCACCACGCTCACGCAGCAAGATCAACAGGTCGGCGTAGCCACCACCGTCGGACAATCGCCCCGCGCCGGCGCCTCGCTGGCACTGGCCATGGTGCGACGCGGCTCGAACGAAGTCGGCACGACGCTCGATTCAGAAGTCGGCCCCGTCGAAGTCATCGCCACGCCAGCGTTCGCTCCGTGACCTCACGGACATCTTGTGCCATGCACTGCCCCAGGCACAGGGACAAAACTAGGGCTTTGTCATTGCTAGGAACTAGGACGAGAGGCTAGGTGCGCAGCGAATGGCTCATGGCCACGGCGATGGGCAGGAAGATGAGAATCGGCAGCCAGGCGGCGAGCGTCGGGCGGAGCAGATTCAACCCCCCCAGCGATTGACAGGCCAACGTCGCCAGAGAGAACGCCACCGCCACCAGCAGACAGATGCCAAACGACAGGAACAGGTTGCGATTGCGGCGAGAAAACATCAGCGGCAGCCCCAGCATCAACAGCGTGCCATCCATCAGCGGCTGCATCAGCCGCGAGTGGACGGCCACGCGGACGTCGGCCCCCAGTTCGGTGCTGGGACTTCCCAATTCGGCGATCAGCTCGCCCGTCGAGGCATAGTTTCGCCAGGCAGAGCCGCTGGCCAGAAGTTGAAAGCGAACTTGCGACACGACGAACGCCTGTCCCGGCTCGAGCCAACTGGCGTCCCGGGGCGTGATGACAACCGGCTCGCCTTCAAGCGTGAGCGAAGCAAGGCGATCGATCTTGCGCGGCACCGTCACACCGTCGAGCAGGTAGCCGCTCGGATGCTCGCTCGTCGCCGCCAGGCAGTAGGCGTTTGCCGCGACGAGTTGCGTACCATAGCGAGTGAGTGTCGAGGGCAGGACGAAGGTCGGTTTGATAATCCGCTGTTCGGCAGCCACCGTCTTCTCGCCGCCGATGAGAATATCAGTGCGGCCATCGTAACGGGCCTCCAGGTCCCGCGACTGATTGCCGCCTAGGTTCTTCGTGTCGCGCATGAGCTCAGCACGGACGCTGGGAATGACAAACTCACGATTGGCAACGCCGAGCAAGCTGACCACGACCGCCGAAATCAACAACGGCTTAATGACGCGAAACTTGGAGATTCCGGCCGCCAACATCGCGGTGAGCTCTTGGTGCCGTTCGAGCCAAGTCACCGTAAACATGGCCGCGATCATCGCCAGCATGCCGCTGGTGCGGTCGAAGAAACCGAGCGAACGATAGCCGTAGTACTGGACAATGGTGCCCAACAGATTGCCATGCTCGGCCGCGTGGGCGGAGAAATGGTCCAGGTGGCCAAAGACGTCGATCACCACATAAAGCCCGGTGAGGCTCAGAAAGCAAATCACGAAGATCTGCACAAACTGCCTCAGCAGGTAGCGATCGAGAATCATCATCGGGCACTTTTACCGGCGGGGGAGGCTCGGCGAAGGGAAGCGGCGCGTAGCAGGATGCGGGGAGAGTACCGCACGGCAATTGCTAGCGTCAAGAGAGACGGCTCGCGATCCAGATTCACGGTGCAGTGCTCTGTGGGAGGCGTCTCCGACGGCGACAGTCCCAATCCAAGCTCATATCGCCGTCGGAGACGCCTCCTACATGGCACTACCCTTCCTTCCTAGATTGAAAATGAAAGACCCTGGCGTCCGCAAGGTTCTCAGAGAGACGATTGGTAGCGGTGCTGGCAGACGATATCCAAGCCGACCTTCTTGTCTCCCCTTGGAGGGGACGTACTGGGTCTCCCCTGATTTTCTTTCTTCCTGTATTTCCATGCGTCCAAACTTGTAACGGTATCCCCCTCATTCCAACGACTTGTCGTTGGCTCAGGAACCCTTGACGCTCTAGATATTCGACAAGGAATTCGTTAACCCCAAGTCGCCGGGCAACCCCCGGCGGCTTTTTTCGTGTGCCCTATGGGCATTGCCGCTGGCCGTGTTGCCGATGAGTGTGTTGTTGTCATTGTCGGAGTCGAGGAAGAAGCCGATGTGGTTATTGCCACTGGCTGTATTGCCCTTGAGCGTGTTGCCGTTGCCGCCCAAGAGGAAGCTAAATCCGTCGAAGTTGTTGTCGCTGGCCGTGTTGCCGGTGAGCGTGTTGCCGTCGCTGCCGAAGACGAAGGTGAACCCATCGCCACCATTGTTACCGCTGGCCGTGTTGCGGATAAGCGTATTGGTGTCGCTGGCGGCGACCCCAATGCGAGCGCCGTCACACTTACTTCAGGAGTTGCCGACTACTCAGCGGCTGTGTTTTCCGGATTTGATATCTACATGAACAGCTACAGCGAGATATCGTGGCACCTCGGTGAGTGGAAGGGGATACTGGCCCATGAAATCGGTCATGCCATTGGCCTCACTGATGTGGGTCAATACGTGGAGCCCGACGACCCAACTCTCAGTCAATTCTACGACGACAACTACGACGATACGAGCAGCGCTACAGCACTGGCCACGCTCAGCAATTCGTTCGCGGACGTCATCGACCCGTTCGACCCAGACAACTCGCCCGCCCTGATGCTCCACAATGTCTGCGAGTTGACAACTCCCGGTGATCCTGATTCGTGCTTTGGCGATCCGGGCAGCGACACGCCAGGTGTCGATATCTTCATGGGCTTCGGTGGATCCAGTAGCAGTCCCCAAAACGACGACTTTGCCGGACGACAGCTTTTGTATCCGTATGTAGTTCCCGAGCCGACGTCGTTAGCCATGCTTCTCCTTGGGTTGGCAAGTTTGGTCCAAACGCGGCGGCGAAAGAGAACGACTCCTCGGTTGGGCAAAACTCGAAGTGCCGATGGGACGAATTATCAGCTGGAAAACGTCTGGCCGTCGCCCTCAGACAGGGTAAGAGCGGAGGCCGTCGACTTCTGGCTAGCTGAGTCAGCGCTGCCAGATCGATGCGTTGCCCAACAGCGAGCTCACCAATTGCTGATTGTCGCCAGAGATGAAAGCGGCAAGGTGGCCGGAGTCAGCACGGCGGTGCCAACATTCGTCCCACAACTCGGATTCGAATGCTTTTACTATCGCACCTTTATTGGTCAGGCGCACCGAGCACAAGGTCTGCGGAGCAGGCAACTATTCTGGCGAATCATGCGGGAATCGTACCACGTACTCAATACACGTTTTCGTCAGGGCTGCGACTCACACGTACTGGGCTGCTATGGCGAAATTGAGAGTTCCTCAATCATGCGATCGCAGAACAAATTGGTTTGGCAACACAACGGAATGAACGCCGTCTACATGGGTCGCACGCAAGACGGAAGGCACACCGTCCGGGCCCGCTGGTGTGCTGATGGCCGTATTGAATGCGACAAGCTCCCTGGCACCCGCGAATGGCGAATCCCGGGATCCGAATATCGCCGACTACGCGACGGTGGCAAAGCAAGACCTGCCTGATAGACTGGCAAGTGATCGATTAACGTAAGTGCATCGTCATGACATTCCCCTGACACCGAACAAGGGACAAATAAGGGACACGCGAAGCAGCAAGCTTCAGGCCAAGCAAGGGTAAGAATGTAATACCCCTGCTTTCTTCAGTAGCCGAGGCGGGACTCGAAACGATTGACCTACTCGCTGGGTAGACAACAACTTCGGTCGATGCCAGTTTGCAGGCGCTGCAGAATCCCATGCAGTTGGTACTGATTCGCCTCCGATCGCAGCCGATCTGGCCAAGGTGATCGAGGCGTGGCCGACACTCCCCGAGGCAACACGAGCGGCCATCTTGCGGCTGATCCACACCTGAGAGACTAGCGCCCGGCACCCGTCTGCACGAGTCAGTGGGAGGGCCACCAGATCAACACTTAGGGTCACCCCTGGACTGTCCGCTGAGTCTATGAATACAGGCGCGAAACGCGGCTTGGGACCCATACACGCGAGAGAGGGGCATTTTTGGATCGCCCCCCACCCCTTCGCGCATCGGTTCCATGGCGTATAGTCTCCCTCTTCCTCGCCACCGGTTTCCTGCTGGCGTGACGTGTGCGTGACGAAAGCGCCGGCATGGGACCCTAATCCGCTCAGAATCTCAACCGCCCCCTCGGGCCTCTCGGCGCAGGGAAGTTAGTTGACGGCCACAGCGCGCCGCAGGAAACGTAAGTTCCGTTAAGTGCGGCGGGTGTGCACGCCGCCGCAGGAAATGGACATTCTCAAATCCCCGTCGGTCGATGAATCCTTATAGGATCACCAGTACACCGGCTTTGTGCGTCTGGCCAGAACGGAAGCCATTGCCGAGGCCTGGAGTTTTGGCTAGACGGAATCACAAAGCCGCCGCGATAATCGATTCGAAATGGTAGCCAGCTGGGCGTTACGGATAGATGAATCCAGCTGCTAGACGGCTTTGCACAGACCTCCGAACGCCTGGCTTGCTTCGCCCCCAACGGATCACTCAGATGTAGCTCTCGAAGCTCGCTATAAGGACTCCGCCGGACGAAGCACGGCCTACCAACTGACTAGAATCTCATCAAACAAAGGAATCCAATCATGAGCGATCAACCTCATCAACCGGCCCTGTTCATCGGCATCGACTGGGCAGACCAAAAACACGACTGCTATGTTATTGACCGTGACGGCCAAGGATCTCACCGAGTCATCTCACACTCTCCGGAAAGCATCAATGCCTGGGTGAATGAAATGCTCAAGCTTGCCAAGGGAAAACCGATTGCAATTATGCTGGAGCAGTCACGCGGGCCACTGGTGTACACACTGATGTTCCGAGAAAACGTGCTGCTCTACCCGGTCAATCCAAAGCAATTAGCCCGCTACCGCGAAAGTTATCCTGGTGGAGGTAAAGATGATCCCACTGATGCCAAGTATCTGGCGAGAATGCTTCGTGAACGCATCACGACACTGACGGCCTGGCAACCCGATGACAAAAACACACGTCTGCTAGCTCACTTGTCCGAGCAAAGGCGCAAACTAGTCGGAAGTCAGGTCAAACTTCGACAACAGCTCACCGCCCAATTAAAGCTGTATTATCCAGTGGTTTTGGAACTCTTTGGCAAGGAATGGCAACTGCCATTGCTGCTGGGGATATTGAGTCGTTGGACCGATCCTCGCCAGCTTCGTCGTGCTGATCGACGGCTAATTCGTCGCGTCTTGAGCGAACATTCGATACGCAACGACGAACGCCAAGATCAGATCATCGCTCACATTCGTTCGGCCAGGTTACTGAGCGATGATGAAGCACTCCTTGTGCCGTCGGCAATGAGCGTCAAGCTCTTAGGCAGTCAAATTCGACAATCACGCCAGATGATTAAGGAATTCGATGCCAAAATTGCTGAACAGATGAAGCAGCATCCCGATGGGCACCTCTTTACAAGCCTACGTGGTGCTGGCGCGGCACTCGCCCCACGATTACTCTGCGCGTTTGGTTCGCAGCGAGACCGCTGGAAAGATGCCGATAGCTTGGCAGCGTTCAGTGGGATCGCACCGGTCACCAAGAAGAGCGGCAAGCTCTGTCAGGTGCATCGGCGGTTCGCGTGTCCCAAGTATCTACGCCAAACATTTCATGAGTTTGCCGACAGTGCTCGAATGTATTGTCCGTGGAGCAAGGCCCGCTATCGCCTGCTGCGGGATCGAGGCATGAAACATCATGCTGCCCTCCGGAAACTTGCCCGCAGCTGGATCCGCATCCTCTTCCGCGTGTGGAAACTCGAACACCCTTCGATTGCGACCGCTACATCGAACAACTGCAACAACGGTGTCCAGAAATCAAACCGTACTTGGAATTGCAAAAATGACGAAAACAACAACTAACCACTTGCGGAAAGCTCAGATGTCTGTGCAGTTTTGGAGCTTCCTTCTTGCCCTGCGGGGTGCCAACCGAGGGGTTTGCTCAACTTCCGTTTCCTGCGGCGGTCAGATTCACCTCCGCCTCTTAATGCATGTCTCCAAGTCGCACAAGTGTGAGCCGTCGACACAATTTGCGTCCTTTGTGGACAGCGTTAGCATGTATCATGAAGGTGATATACACATTCCCCTTAAGTGGGCGGTTCCGACGATTTCGAGGGTCTGGCAAAGCGCCCAATCAACTCAGCACACCACAGGCCTACGAATACTAGGTAGACGGTGAGTGGCGTCCATATATCGAGCGGCGGATTCGGGGGTAGATTGGCCTGAAGCGTCCCATGCCAACTGTAGGCTAGTAACAACATCGTGGCCGCGCCGCACCATGTTATCCTCTGTGCCAACATCTGCCGTGTGGTCGCAACTCGTTCTGGCGCCAGCCAATACTCCTTGTGGGGCAAATTGATTAGTGTCGTCGGTACACGACTCATGAAGAGCGGTGGCACGGCAAGAAACATTAGCACAACCACCCAGGAACCAGCCATCACGCCGACGAATTTCTCCTTCGGCATCCAACTGTCCGGCTGGCCCTGAGCATTGAAATGGCTCGCCGCAGGGTCCAGCAACTGCGGATAGTAATAGAAAGTTTCACCGCCGACGACAACGGTCGCCCCAACAATCACTAGCCACGGCAACCAACAACGAAACATTGCGACGCCTCACTTCGATAACAACTAGGTTAATCCTCCGCCGGTCTATTCGCCCAGCGGTGCGATATCTTGCCAAAATTATCGTGCGGCCCATGCACACCCGCCGTTAGACACGGACGTTGTTGAATTGCTTTCGGCGTGAAACGCCGATGGGGACTTAGAAACTAGCGTCGGACGATGAAGCCGAAGCGTCAAAGCAATTCGCCAAAACTGCTTCGGTCATTTTGTCCGATGCAGGTTCGGGAATTCGATGTCTGCCCCAGACGGGACAGTCTGGATCATCGAACCAACTGCCGCTAACACCAGTCGGGCGATTTCACCGACCGCATTTGAGAATAGCCGGCTTCGACGCTTGGAAGGGGGCAACCCACCCGTGCATCCAATCGTTAACCTCCAGGGTGCGGCGGTGTGCACAACCGCTGAGCTTAGCGAACGTTCGTTAACCTGCTCACGTGACCGTGTACTAGCCCGCTAGCAAAATCCCTCGTACCAATAATCTCTGCTGGTTGGTACGCCGTCGCTAGTTTGGTAGTCACCGTTTCTGGCTTCCCAAGTACCAGTTATTATAATGCTAGAGTGCCATTCAACTGTTTAACCTCGAAAAGCCGGATTACTCCACGTGAATAAAATCAATAAGTAATGGACCGAGACTGCCGCATCGCGAGAGTTTGGCATCCCTTCGACGACTTTAAGACATGCCTCGACACGAGGCGACATCGAGACTGCTACGACGGCCTGCGGACTACCATTGCTATATGGTCCATCGATTCAGAAATATAAACGGAAATATCGGCCTAACAACAAGATCAGCGGTGTCATCCGCCGTCGCCGTACAGCCGTAAGAAGCAAAGGGTTCATTCACGCAGTGCCAGATTCATCTATGCCCCAGGGTTCGGCGTTATGTGGATTGAGAGCGTTCTGGGGGCCAGCCATAAAAGGCAATCGCAAAGATACGCAAATCACCTGTGCTACATGCAAAGGGAGGGCAACGAGCAAGACTGTCTCTTAACCGGTCCTGAGGTCGCTTGCTCGAAACACAGATTGCACACTTCGGTCTTCTTGGCTGCCGTATCCTGCGGCGGAGTGCACACCCGCTGCACTTAACGGAACCTACGTTTCCTGCGGCGCGCTGTGGCCGTCAACTAACTTCCCTGCGCCAAGAGGCCCCGAGGGGGCGGTTAAGTTTCTGAGCGGATTCGGGTCCCATGCCGGTGGTTTCGTCACGCACATGTCACGCCGGCTGGAAACCGGTGGCGAGGGGATGGGAGACTATACGCCATGGAACCGAGGCGCGAAGGGGTACCCCCGGATCCAAAATTCCCCCAGCGCACTTACATGATACCCCTATCCACACGGACAGTTGCAACATGCTTCAACACTCCACGGAAGACGCTCACAGTGACCGCAGCACGTGACTACAGCACACCAAACACCCGATTGTAGCCTCGGCTGCGAACGGACTGGGGTGGGTGGGTCCCGACACGATGCACTGACGGCGCACGGAGTGGGCCAGCACTCGCTAGCCGATCGCCATTGCCACCTCCATCCCCTTGGCAAAGTCACGCTCGGCGTACACTTGGGTCACGCCCAGCTTACTATGGCCGAGTATCACTCCCGCCGCCTCCAGGCCAAATTCTCGACGGATTTCGGTGGCCGCGGCGTGGCGTAGCTGGTTGGGTGACCAGTGGTGCTCTGACTGCCACTCGCGAAGTTCCTGCTTCTCGGCTTCGGTGAACTTAGAAAGCAGTTTGTAGCCCAACTTCGGGTGAGGAAAGGCCTTGTCACACCCGCGATTGATGGCACGGCGATAGCTGCAAGTCGTGTAGCACTCACCCGCTTCTCGCTTGGGATTGCTTTTGCGTCTTCGTGAGGGGCTCGGTGGAGTTCTTCTGGTGGATCGTGAGCCGGCATAACGCTTGGCCACGCTATCGATGGGTCGGAAGCAGTACATCGAGACATCGCGGGCCAGATACCGCAAGAGTATCTCCTGCCCCCTCGGCCCGATGGGGATGATTCGGTCACGCCCGTGGTGCTCGGTCTTGTGGGACTCAGGCCGGTATTCCCAAACCTCACCGCTGCGGTCGATATCACACGGTCGCATGATACAGACCTCCCCAGGCCGCATCCCCGTCAGACGCTGTAGGCGGGTCATATCGGCCACTATGCTAAGCATGTGTACTAGGTAGCCGTGGCTACAGCGGCCACTGGGGGGCTCTCAGGGGCCTCTGTGCGGCCCTTCCGCAGGCCATCCACCGTAGATAGCGCCTGATGGACGCTCGCGGGAACCAATTCCTTGGAAACTCCCCAGCGAAAGACTCGCCGGACCCGGCTGATGGCGCAGTTGATCCCGGACCTACTCCGCCCCGTGGAAATCAGCCTTTGTCGGACTGCCTCAAGTGCCAGCGGTCCGAACTCCCGGGCGGGGCTATTGCCGTACAGTTCCCGGATTGGGCGCAGGGAGGATTTGATTACGGCCACTTCGCTGGTCTGCTCGCCGTTCTTGCGATAGTAGCCCTTGGCGAATTTCCAGTAGCGCAAGAGCAACTCCGCTACGGTGAGGTCACTGTCCTGCCCACTAGCCAGTCCTCGGCCATTGGCTAGCCACTCTTCTATCAGACGGTCGTACTCACGCTTGCTGGTCTTGGTCCCGTGCCGCCCCAGATAGATGTCGCGGCCATTGAGGGTGACAACCGCTTGCCCGCTGGCCCTGTGTTTGCGGTACTTGGGAACAGAATTCGATAGTCTTGGCATCGTGCAGTCTCCTATGGTTCGGACGCCAAAACGGTATATACCGTTTTGCGCCTCTTAAACAACAGGCTGCACTGCCGACCATCGACAGGTATTTCACTCTGGAAATCAGCGGGTTTCGTAACTTTCAGTTACCCGCATTCCATTATACAGTTCCCTTGCTGGAGATGAAAGAGGATGCCACGGACCGGCTGGCGGGCGCGTTCGGAAAGCTCATCGCACTGCGGTTCGGCAAGACAATCCGCGAGCTTGAGCCCGATGCGGTGGTGCCGATCCCCATGCACGTCTGGCGAAGACTGTCGCGTCGGGCGAATCCGCCCGTTTCGCTGGCGGCGACGATCGGTCGACAGTTGGGTCTGCCAGTCGAGACGAATTTGCTCAGTTGGCAGCGCGACACCTCGGCCCAATTGGGCCTCTCGCAGCAGGGCCGTTTCCGCAACATGCGGGACGTAATGCGCGTTCGGCCCGGCTATCGGTTGGACGCACCACGACTGCTGCTGGTCGACGACATTCTCACCACGGGCGCCACTTGCAGCGAAGCGGCCCGCGTGCTGAAACGGAGCGGCGCCGCGGAGGTCTCCGTGGTGGTCGTGGGCCGAACGCCTATTGTTTGACCCCGACGGGTAGTCATAACCGTTAAATTCCTGCTACAAAACAACCTCCGATGGGCTATCATTGAGGGTCCCCGCCAGATCCCCTAACCCAGCCGGCAACTCCCAGTAGTCCGCCATGGATATTCCTGAATTCTCCGCCGCTTCCAAGCGCCGACCGCTCGACCCGTTTCGTCGTGCCGTGATTCGCGGCTTGGGGGTGTTGCTGCCGCCGCTGTTGACGATCGTCATTTTTGTTTGGATCGGCAACACCGTGGCCAACTACGTGTTGGGGCCGATGGAAGCTGGCTCCCGTCGCGTTCTGGTTGCCCACTACCAGGATCGGATTCTGCCAGAGAATAGTATTCCCGAGGAGCAGTTAACCGACGGTAGGGCGCAGCTCGACGGCGTGCTCTATCAGCAAACCGCCGACGGACGCTTCGTACCCGCGGAAGACTACGAATATGTCGAGCAGGCACTGGAACCGCTGTCCGTGCCAGAGAAAGCCAACGAGATCTACGGCGACTTCGTCGACCAGAAATTTCTCCAGCCGCATGTGGTGATCCCGCTGTTTCTGTGTGTCTTTCTGCTGGTGTTGTATCTGCTGGGAAGATTCCTGGCGGCTGGCGTGGGCCGATTCTTCTGGATGCAGTTTGAACGAATCATCAATCGGCTGCCGCTGATTCGTAACGTCTACTCGTCAGTCAAGCAGGTGACCGATTTCCTGTTCAGCGAACGGGAGATCGAGTACACGCGCGTCGTGGCGATCGAGTATCCCCGCAAGGGAATCTGGACGATCGCCATGGTCACGGGCGAGAGCCTGCTCGACATCCGCTGTGCGGCCAACGAACCGGTGCTGTCGCTGTTGGTGCCGACCTCGCCGATGCCTTTTACCGGGTTTACGGTCACGGTGAGGAAAAGTGCAACGATCGACCTGGACATCACGATCGACCCGGCGTTCCAGTTCATCGTCAGTTGCGGCGTGGTGGTGCCATCGCCGCAGATTTCGCAGGCTCTGGCGGATCGCGAACAGTCGCAACAGTCCGCTTCCTCGCTCTCCGCGCCGGTTGGCGAGTAGCGATTGCTGGCAAGCGATTGACGCTCTACGATAGAGGCTTCCTCCGTCGTTTCCGCTTGGCACCTTGGGTTGAGATTGACCACTCGTGACAGCTCCCCGCGTTCGCATCGGCACTCGTGCAAGCCAATTGGCCCAATGGCAGGCCAACTGGGTGGCTGACGAGCTGCGCAAGTTGGGCGCCTCGGTCGAATTGGTCGAGATCGCCACCAGCGGCGACGTCCAGCAGGTCGGGCCGATTGCTGGCATCGGGCTGCAGGGTGTCTTTACCAAGGAGATCCAAGCGGCACTGCTCAACCAGCAGGTCGACGTCGCCGTGCATAGCCTCAAAGATCTTCCCACTGAAACGGTGGGCGGCCTGATGCTCGCGGCCGTGCCCCGGCGTGAAAGCTCTGCCGACGCTCTGGTTTCCAACACGGCACAAGCGCTCGCCGAGTTATCCCCAGGTGCCCGCGTGGGAACCGGCAGCCACCGCCGTCAGGCACAACTGAGACACTTGCGGCCTGATCTGCAGGTGGTTGGCATTCGTGGGAACGTTGACACTCGCCTACGCAAACTCGACGAGGAGCAGTACGACGCGATCATCCTTGCCGCAGCCGGCTTGCGGCGTCTCGGTTGGGAAGGTCGCATCCGAGAACTGCTCGAGCCGCCGCGGATGTTGCCCTCGCCAGGGCAGGGGGCTTTGGGGCTGGAATGTCGCGCGGCTGACTCCGCCTCGGGAGTGCTTCTTGCTGAACTGGACCATCTACCCTCGCATCAGGCCGTGACTGCGGAACGCTCGATGCTGGCGCTGCTACATGCCGGTTGTTCGGCGCCAGTGGGCGCTTGGGGACGGATCGAAGGGGCCGAGCTCGTGCTGGACGGGTTGGTTGCCAATCTGGAGGGGACGCAGGTGTTGCGAGCCTCGGCTCGTGGCGAAACCGCAAGCGGAGATCAGCTTGGTCAGAGGGTCGCGGAGGACTTGCTTGAGCAGGGGGCCGCGGCGATCGTGGAAGCGGCACGAGATGCTTAACTCGTCGTGCTAGCGGCAACCTCTGCCGATCTTCGACCCTCGGAAGCGGCAGGCTCTGCCGGATCGTCGCGCCAGCATCATTGGGGCGCGATTCTCGCTGGCTCCGTAACACTCTACCCGGCTAGTACTTATGCCCAGGCGCAAGAATTACCACCTAGTTGGCACGGCGCGTGCGTAGACGTTCGTCGATGGCAGGGGGGCGCACCTGCAATCCCCAATGGGCGATCATGCCATACGGAATGTACCTCTCGGCCGAAGGCGCCAAGGCTCAGGCACAGCGTCTGGAGTTTATCGCCAACAATCTGGCCAACGTCGACACGCCCGGCTTCAAACGCGACGTGCCAACCTTTCAGGCCCGATTTGCCGAGGCGATTCAGCGTGGCGAAGACTATCCGGGCAGCAAGTCACAGAACGACATCGGTGGCGGCGTGAAGCTGATGGGAGTCGAGACCGACTTTTCCCACGCCACGCTCCGCAGCACCAGCGTCGGCACCGATCTGGCGATCAACGGAGACGGATTTTTTTCGGTCCGCGGCGAGGGCGGAGAGGATTTCCTCACTCGCGCGGGGAACTTCATGGTCGACGCCACAGGCCGCATGGTCACGCAGACCGGCAAGTTCTCGGTGCTGGACGACGGAGGTGGCGAGATCAAGCTCGACCCCGAACTTCCCTGGGAAATTATGTCGGGCGGCGTCATCGAACAGGCCGGCCAGAGAATCGCCATCGGACTGGAACGGCCCCAATCGCTCGGCGATTTGGTCAAGGTCGGCAGCAACATGTTCCGCTCCTTGGGCCCCGTCGAGACGGTTGCCGAGGGCGATCGCAACATTCGCCAAGGTTACCTCGAAATGTCGGGCGTGAGCTCGACTCGCGAGATGATGTCGATGATCGAAACATCACGGGCTTTCGAAGCGAACACCAAGTTGATTCAGCATCAGGATGGGATGTTGAGCCAATTGTTGAGTCGGGTGTTGGCTTCGTAAGTGCGCCGGGGTCGGGGACGACCAGGCTCGCTGAGTTATTTAATGTTGGAAAACTGATTAGGGACTGAAAATCATGAGCGTTCAAACCCTCTATACTGCCGCCACGGGCATGGAAGCCCTCGAGACCAAGCTCGACGTGATCGCCAATAACATGGCGAATATCAACACGACCGGGTTCAAGAAAGATCGGGCGAATTTCGAGGACCTCATCTATCGGGTCAATCGGCTGCCTGGCTCGACCGACGCCGACGGGAATCTCACCTCGACCGGTATCGAAGTCGGTTTGGGTACCCGGGTCACCAGCACGCAGACCAATCACACCCAAGGCGCGATGCAGGCCACCGGCAACCCGATGGATTTCGCCATCCAGGGTCGTGGATTTTTCAAGGTAACCGATCCCGCTGGAGATTTTCTGTACACCCGGGCCGGCAATTTTGGCGTCAACGCCACGGGACAACTGGTGTTGGGTTCGGCCCACACCGGTTGGGTGGTCGACCCGGCGGTGACCATTCCCGACAACGCGGTCGACGTGGTGGTCACCTCCGATGGTCAGGTACAGTACCGCACAACTGACACTCCCACGCTGCAAACCGCTGGGCAACTCAGCCTGGCAACCTTTATCAACCCCGACGGCCTGCTGAAAGTGGGTGACAATCTCTACAAGGAAACCGACGCTTCGGGAACGGCCACGGATCTCAATCCTGGATCGCCCGGCGTTGGCGTGGTTGCACAGGGCGCGCTGGAGTCGTCGAACGTCGAGCCGGTGCAGGAATTGATCGACCTGATCACCACGCAGCGGGCGTTCGAGCTCAACTCGCAAGTGGTGCAGGCCGGCGACCAGATCATGCAAATCGCCGCCAATCTCCGACGAGGCTAAGACCCACGACATGAAATCACTCACCATAAGACTATTGGTTATTTTCGTCGCCGTGCTGGCCGCTGGTGCTCCGTCGGCGTTTGGGGCGAACGTGTCGCTCCGTGCCAGGTCGAACCACCAAGGCACGATGGTCCGACTGGGCGACATTGCCGACATCTCGGCCGCGTCGACCACCGAACTCAACGACCTGAGCACCACGGTGCTGTTGCCGGCGCCAGCGCCCGGGACGCACCACTTTCTGCGGCGATCGCAGATTCGCGATTTGCTCGTAGCTCGGGGTGTTGATCTGGGTGCTATTTACATGAGTGGGGCTGATGTCGTTGAGCTTAGCGTCGCGAAACCGCAAGCGGTGGTTGGAGCTGTTGGAGGGTCTTCGGGTGCTCAACCGACTAGGGAAGAGATTGATTTCTCGCTGCAGGCTTTGATCCAGCGACATTTGAACCAGCAGACGGGACACACTCGTTGGCGAATAGAAACACCGCTCGATTCCTCCGCCTATCTGCGCCTGGCGAAACTCGGTTATGACCTTACCGTCTCCGGCGGGCGCAAGCCGTGGACCGGCAGGCAGTACTTCAAGGTCGTTGGCAGCCAGACTGACCAGGACGTGACCGTCGTGACGACCGTCACCAAGATTCAACCGGTGGTCACGGTGCTTCGCACCATTCAACGGGGCGACTTGATTCGTACCTCCGACGTTGAAATCAGGCAGCATGAAGGCCACCTATCCAAAGCGGCAGTTTCCAGCTTAGCGGAAGCCGTCGGCATGGAAGCCCAACGCTCCATCAAGGCGGATACGATCGTCTTGGAAAACCACTTGAGAGCCCCGCTGCTGGTCGAACGGGGCGAGACCGTGACCATCTTTGCCCATACCGCGGGAATCACCGTGCGAACATTCGCCGTGGCCCGCCAGGACGGCGCCCATGGAGAACTGGTACAGGTGGAAAGGCTCAATAGCAAAGAGCGATTCGTGGCCCGTGTTTCGGGGCGACGCCAATTGGAAGTGCTGGCGACGGGCGCCACGACCGGCGACTTCGCCACGCTGCCGCGCCACGAGCCGCTACGACGCTAGACCCACACATTTATCTTTCACAGTCCAATAGCAACGAGAACTTCCGATGAAGCGGGAAATCATTCAACACGCCTGTTACGCCCTGACGGCCGTCGCCCTGGCGGCCGGCTCGGTCGAGGCACAAGACGGCAGCTTGTTTCTTAAGTCGGCCCAATCGCCACAGGGGCTCACGCTGCAAAACAGCTCGTTCATCCATCTCGATTTGCCGCCGGAGGCCCGTCCTCGCGAGTTGCAGGAACAGGATATCATCACGGTACTGGTCGACTTCCGCTCGCGTTTCTTGAGCGAAGGCGATGCCGAAAGCCGCAAGACGGCTAGCATCGCAGCGGTGCTAGCCGACTGGCTAAGACTCGACGGCGGCGCCATCAAGCCCGCCCCGCAATCCGACGGAGACCCGACAATTACCGGCTCGCTGAACAGTCAATTTCGGGCCGAGGCAGACGCGACGAGCCGCGATTCGTTGACCTTCCGCATTGCCGCGAAGATCGTCGACATTCGGCCCAACGGAAACCTGGTAATCGAAGCCCATCAAGTGATTCGCAACAACGAGGAGCGTTGGCGAATTTCGCTCACGGGTGTCGTGCGTCGCGAAGCGATTCAAGCGGATCGTACGGTGAGCAGCGACTCCATCGCCGAGCTGCAAATTGACAAGGATGAACTGGGCCAGGTCCGCGACGGGTACGCCCGCGGCTGGCTCGGGCGTTGGTACGACCATTACAAACCGTTTTAATGATGACTGCGCGCCCAATGGCCCCAATGTTAGCGTTTGCTAGCGAAATCCAGGCTTCCGTTGGGCGCCTTCGGCTCATTGGAAACGCAGAGGTCAATAGGGTCGAGAGTCGAAGGTCGAGAGTCTAGAGCCAGATTGTTAGCTGTTGGAAATGGATACCATGAGAAAGAATCAAGAAGTTCTCCGAATTCTGCTGGTGGTGGTTACCTGCTGGGCGATGGTCGTCGGCGATGCGCCGAGCGCCTCGGCCCGGACGCTGCTGCGGAACATTTGTCGTGTGAAGGGGCAGGAAGAAAACAAGCTGCGAGGCCTGGGTCTGGTGGTCGGGTTGAACGGCACGGGCGAAGCGAACGACGCCCAAACGATGCGTGCCCTGTCGCGTGCCATGGAGGTCATGGGCAGCCCGATTCCTCAGACCGGACTGCCGGGGCAGGGGGGCGTCTCCGAACGGTTCAAGATTCAAGGAAGTCTCGCGGAACTGAAGAAGATCAAGAATGTCGCCCTCGTCTGGGTCACCGCCACCGTTCCGGCAACAGGTGCTCGCCGCGGCGATAAACTCGACTGCAGCGTGAGCGCGATCAATGGCAAAAGCCTGGACGGCGGCCAACTGACCTTCGCTGCTCTGAAGGGTCCGAATATTCAGGACGAAAGCGTCTATGCTCTCGCCGAAGGCGCGATTCATCTGGAAAACCCCGAGCATCCGACGGCCGGCAGAATTCACAACGGCTGTCAGATGGAAGCGGACGTCTACACGCCGTTTATTGATGACGGACTCATTACTCTGGTCTTAGAGAAAAACCACGCCAATTTCCAGACCTCCAGCGACATCGCCGGCATTATCCGCCAAACCTATTTCCAGCACCATCCCAATGATATCCAGGCCATAAATGCCTCGAATATCGCAATGAAGGTGCCTGACATTTATGTGGACGACCCGGTGGACTTCATCTCCATCTTGCTCGACACGCAGGTCTACGCGCCCGAGCCTGAGGCCCGGGTGGTAATCAACGAACGGACCGGCAGCATCGTCATCAGTGGCGACGTACAGATCGGCGACGTCGTGGTTTCTCACAAGAACATTGTCGTCGACGCCGCAGCTCAGGTCCCCCCTTTCGCGGCTTTGGATCCCCAGGATGAGGGCGATTCACCCAAGCTGACCGCTTTGGTCGACGCCTTGAACGCTTTGAAGGTGCCCAACGCGGACGCCATCGACATCATCAAGAACATCGAACGCAGTGGTAAGCTGCACGGCCGACTGATTATCGAGTAACCCCTTTCTCGCCGTCGACTGTGACGGAGAAATTGCCACCGCCATGAAAATCAACTCCCTTCAACTCCCGACGGTCGCGCCGATTGACCAGGCGACGAGCAGCGCCATACGAGGCCTGCAGCAGTCCGAAGGGGTCCTGAAGACGGGCAGTGCCAAACAGCGTCTGCAAGAGGCCGAAGAGGTCCAGAAGACGTTTCGCCAGTTCGTGGGCGAGGCCTTCTTCGGCCAAATGCTCAAGGCGATGCGCAGTACGCAGGGCAAGCCAGCCTACTTCCATGGCGGACAAGCCGAGGAAGTGTTCCGCGGGCAATTGGATCAGGAACTGTCTGAAGTGATGACCGAAGCCAGTGCGGACACGATCGCCGATCCAATGTTCCGTCAGCAGTTTCCTCGGCAGGCGGCCCTGCTCGAGGAGAATTCGAAGCGGGAGCAATCGTCGCTCTCCGATCTTAGTCGTTTGCAGCGACGTTAATCTCACCCCTTGATCGAGACACACATCGATGGACATCCATTGGGAAACCGAGCTTGCTGAACTGTTGAGCCGATTGTCGAACGCGCAGCAGCAGTTGCTAGCATTGCTTACCAAGAAAGGCGACCTGCTCACGAGCAGGGATCACCAGGGACTGGCGGCTCTGATGCCGGAGGAAGAATCGCTCTGCGGCGAACTGCAAGCATGCTACCAGCGTCGGCAAGAATTACTTACCGACGCGGAAGCCGCCGGTTTGCCCTCTGATAGCATCCAGTCGCTGGCCGGCGCGTTGCCCTCGGAGACGGCAAAACCCTTTGAAAAACCACTTCAAGAGTCGGCGGAGCGCTCACGCTTGCTACGCCATCACAGCATCACTCAGTGGGTCGTGGTGCAACGAACTTTGCTGCATCTGTCCCATATGTTGGAGATTATTGCTACCGGAGGCCAATCTAAGCCGACATATGGGAATGGAGATGCATCGAACAGTAGTGGTGCGCTCATGGATCGAGCAGCTTAGGGAGACGATATTTCGCGTCCCTGAGCCCTGACCTCTGACCTCTTTTCACACATGTCGCTATTCGGCTCCATTCAGTTGGCGGGCAATACGCTGCAGGCCATGCAAATTGGCTTGCATGTGGTGGGCAATAATATTGCCAATGCCAATACGCCCGGCTTCATCCGCGAGAAAGCTATCTTCGCGGCGGCTCCGGTCCAGAAAATTGGCAATCTGACGCTGGGGCTCGGCGTCGAAGTTGCTGGGATTGTGCAAAGCGTCGACAAGTTCGTCGAAGGACGACTGCGCGACGCCGGCAGTGATCGGGCTAGCGCCGAAATACAAGAAAAGGTCTACCGCGATCTGGAATTAAGCTTGGGAGAGCTGAGCGACGTTGACATCAGCACCGCGCTAACAAAGTTCTTCGGCAGCATCGATCTGGTGACCCAGACGCCCGAAGACATCGCCATCCGCAATCTGGCGATCGCCGACGGTGTGACGCTCGCTCAGCGAATCAACACCATCGACCGTCGCGTGCGGGCGATTCACCAGGATTTCAGCAGTCGGGTCAAGAACATTGCCAGCGAGGTCAACACACTCACCGAACAGATTCGCAAACTCAATCTGCAGATTGTTACCACCGAAGGGGGCGGCGCATCGGGCAGCGACGCCGGCGCACTGCGCAGCCAGCGCAACTCAGCCCTGAAGCAATTGGCCGAGATCACGAACGTCACGGCCACCGAACAACCGACGGGCACGATCAACGTATCGGTCAACGGCGAGTTGCTTGTGTTCGAGGGCACGCGGCGGGAAGTCTCCGTCGCGTTGGTCAACGAGAATGGGTTGACGCGCACCGAAATCCGCTATGTCGACAATGACAGTCCCTTGATTGTTTCCGGCGGCGAATTGCATGGCATCTACGAATCGCGCGACTCGATCGTCACTGGATTCCTGGGAGGCCTCGACAAGTTCGCCTCGACTTTGGCTTTTGAATTCAACAAGATTTATTCCCAAGGCGAAGGAAAGGTGGGGTTCACTTCGCTCACGAGCGTTGAACGAGTCGGCGATCCCAACGCGGTATTGAACGCCGCGGGTCTCGATTTCACGCCCGTGAGCGGGCATTTTACGTTCAACGTACGAAACAAGGACTCCGGTCTATCTGACAGCCACGACATTTTCGTCGACCTCAACGGCTTGGATGGCGACACGACGCTGACTTCGCTGGCCAGTACGCTCGACGCGATCGACGGCGTCTCGGCACAGGTTACCTTCAACAACGAATTGGAGATCACCGCCGATTCGGCCGACGTGGAATTTAGCTTTGCCGGCGATACGAGCGGATTTTTGGCGGCGATAGGAATCAACACGTTCTTCACCGGCTCTTCCGCCAGAAACCTGGGCGTGAACCAAGTGTTGAGGACCGACGTAACCGCAGGCACCAAGTTCGCTGCCAGTGCTTCGGGAATCGGCGACAAAGCAGACAATGCCTTGCGTTTGATCAACCTCCACGATACGTCAATCGAAAGTCTGGACGGCGGTTCGATCACCGAAGTCTACGATCAGTTGGTCAACGACACGACGCAAGGCGCCACGGTCTCGGCCGCGGTGGCCGATGGTTTGCGCGTCTTCGAGGGTACCTTGGACGCCAGCGCTCAAGCGATCAGCGGAGTGAACCTCGACGAAGAGGCGATCGACATGATCATGCTCCAGCGAACCTATCAAGCCTCCGCCCGATACATTTCAACCCTGGCAGAATTGATGGATTTGTTAGTTAATCTGTAATCCGGGTCCTGCCCTTTACGAGTGCCCTCTGAAAAGTTTCCGACCCTGACCTCTGACCTCTGACCTCTGTCCCCAAAGACCCACCGTCATGGCCGGACTCGTTCCCATCCCGACCTCGCGAATCCCAGGCCTGCTAGCCCGAGAGCGTCTGACGCAACAGATGCAAGCGGACCAGATTTCCCTGTTTCGCCTGCAGGATCAAGTGAGCACGGGGCGGCGCATCATCTTGCCCAGCGACGACGCTCCTTCCGCCCTGCGCAGCATCGCCTTGCAACGGCTGTTGGAGCGGAAGACTCAGTTGGATAGCAACATCTCCACAGGCCAATCGTTCTTGGAAAACACCTGGTCCACCTTGGGGTCGGTCGCCACGCAGATGATCGACATCAAGGCCGCCACGCTAGGGGTTGTGGGCAACGTCACTACCGAGGAAGAACGAAACACCGCGATCATCGACATCAACAAGACGTTGGACAGCCTCGTTGGCATAGCCAATAAGCAGTTTCGTGGCCGCTATCTCTTCGCGGGTTCGCAGACGAGCCAGATACCGTTTTCCATGGAAAATGGCAGCGTCGTCTACCACGGCGACGACGGCTCGGTGCAAAGCTATTCAGACATCGGCGTGTTGTTTTCTTCCAACGCCTCGGGCCTCTCGGTGTTCGGCGGCGTCTCCGACGCGGTGTTCGGCTCCATCGACCTGAATCCGCCAATCAACGAGAACACTTTGCTAAGCAGCTTGCGTGGCGGTGCTGGCATTAAGACGAACGGTGCATTCACGATTTCCGACGGGTCGAGCAGTTCGATCATCGACGTGAGCGGCGCTGTCACCGTGGGCGACGTGAAGCGGCTTGTCGAAGAAAACGTCCCCGGCAACCGCGAGCTTACGGTTGGCATCACCGGACAGGGAATCAATCTGCAGTTCGATCCCAGCCTCGCCGCCAACGCGGGAGCCAACCTGATCGTTCAGGAAATGGGCACCGGCACCACTGCACGTGAATTGGGCATTTTCACGACCGCCGGTGTTGGCACCGGGCTGCTGACGGGCCAAGATCTCGACCCGATCATCCGCGGCACGACCCAGCTCGACGATCTGCTGGGAACCAAAGCCCGTGCAGAGCTGACCAACGGCGGCGACAACAACGATATTCAGTTGGAGGCCGCGGTAAACGGGACGGCAGCGGACGGCGTGACGGTGCAGTTCGTGGACGACAGTCTGCTTCTGGCCTCTTCCGGTCTCACAGCCGGCAACGAAGTGGCCACTTATAACGCCAATGCCCAGGCGTCCTCCGCGGCGCTCACGTTTTCCGGCTCGAACAACGATTTGGTGATCACGGCCACGACGCCCAGCTCAGCCTTCAACGATGTGAGGATCGACGTCCAGCCGACTGCCGTCGGAGGAGTTCCGACTGCAAGCTACGATTCAGTGAACAAAGTACTAACAATCAACCTTGAGTCGGATGGATCTTCGGACGCCAGTCAGGTGAAAACGGCCATCGATGGCTTGGCCGAGTTCAACGCTGCCTTGGACACCTCCGTGGAAACCGGCAACACGGGCCTGGGGACGATCGGAACGCTTACCCAAGCCGGTTTCGGCAACACCGGCAACAGCGGGGGAGATGCCAAGACGCTCTACGTTTTCATCGATCCCGGCGCCACCACGGCCAACGACGTCGTCACCGCCATCGGGGCCGAAGGCACGTTTACCGCGAAACTCGATCCCGACGACACCACGTCTACCGCCCTTGCGGGGACGGGGCTCGTGGACCTCGCCGCCACGGCGACGACCTCGGGCGGCAGCGGCTCGACTCTGGACCAAACCTCCGGCATCCGGGTGGTCAACGGGGGCCAGACGTACGACATCACGTTCGAGAATGCCGAGAATGTCAACGACTTGCTCAACATTCTCAACGCGTCCGACGCCGGACTGCAAGCCGAGATCAACGCCTCGGGCTCGGGCATCAACATCCGCTCCCGCTTGAGCGGCCAAGACTTTCAGATCGGTGAAAACGGCGGCACAACAGCCACCCAACTCGGTGTGCGCTCCTACAACAACAGCACCTCGCTCAGCGAGTTCAACTACGGTGCCGGCGTGCCGACCGGCGACGGCTTTGATCTGCCAACCATCGCGGGCACGGATTTCACGATCACCACCAGTGATGGCATCAATGTTGACGTCGACCTAAGTCCTGCCACGTCGCTCGCAGACGTTGTCACCATCATCAATACGGCTACCGCCCTGGCCGCCCCGAACGTGTCTGCCTCGTTGCCAAATCCTCCGGGCAATGTTCTGGAACTGGTCGAAAACCCAGCACCGGGGCCAGACCAGATGACCGTTACCCAGGCGACCGGTAGCGCCGCCGGGCGATACCTTGGCTTGATTCCAGATGGTCTAGATAGCGGCATCGCAGTGGCCAACACACTCACCGGAGACGACGGAAAATACACCGACTTCACAATTACCGACGCCAACGGACAAGACTACGGAATCGACCTGAGCGGGGCCCAAACGGTTGGCGACGTCATCGCTGCGATTAACGCAATCTCGGGGAACGCGGTCACCGCACAACTGGCCGCGGTGGGCAACGGCATCGAATTGGTGGACACCACGGGCACCAATGGGCAGCTAACGGTGAGCGAAACCTTATCCGCTCAGACTGCCGAGGCCCTGGGGCTGATACCTTCCGGCAGCGACACGGCCAGCGTCGCGGGCACGGGCGCCACGCTGACCGGCACCGACCGCAATTTCCTGGAAACCGACAGCGTGTTCACCACGCTCATTCGGCTGCGCGACGCCCTGGAAGCCAACGACGTCACCGCGGTTTCGCGTGCCGCGGCCAAGATCGGCGACGACATCAATCGCGTCACCTTCGCCCGAGCCGAAGTCGGTGCCCGGGAACAAGGGCTCGTCATCTCTCAGCAGAACCTGCAGGACGAGGATATCCAGCTCCGTTCGGCGCTCTCCGACGAAATCGACGTCGATCTGATCGAGGCGATCTCGAACCTCACCTCCCGACAGGTCGCCCTGGAGGCATCGCTCCGAGTCACGGCAAGTCTAATGCAGCTCTCACTGCTCAACTTCATTTAGCCATTTTTTCTAACCCTCCTAATCCTCCAGCGCCGATAGGTACTTCTGGATACGTTGCTAGCGTCTGCTGGCTGGGTGTCCGTAGGCGATGGGGGACGGAGTTCCGACGGCGTCGGCAGACGCCCGTGGCGAGTCAAGGAAGGCAGTAGGTAGTCCAATGGATGTTTACACAACCCGGTTCGGGACGCTTTCAGTCCCTCCGCAAGACGAACTACTCTTTGACCAAGGCCTGGTGGGTCTGGAAGACTGCCGCCGATGGGTCGTTTTGACCGATTCGGACAACCCCACCCTCGGTTGGCTGCAAAGCGTCGAGCATGGCCACGTGGCGCTAGGGATTGTGAGCCCGCGTTGTTTTGTGCCCGACTATAAACTGCGTGTCGACCGCGATAGTTTGGCGACGTTGCAGTTGGACTCGGCGCGAGACGCGGAGGTCGCGGTCGTTGCCAGCCGACAGCCGAGCGGTCTGACGCTGAATCTGCGAGCGCCGCTGGTGATCAACGTAGAAAGAAGGCTGGGATGTCAAGTGATTGCCAAGGACGCCCACCCGGTGCAATTCCCCTTGGCCACATCACCGGTACAACTGCGACGCAGTGCCTAGCGGCGGCGGTGAACGAAGTCACCGTCCGACTACTATAATCGAAACATTCCCGACATAACAATTCTTTACACCCCGTCGACGCCATCCGAGCGGCGACGTGAACAGGAGCGGCTGATGTTAGTTCTCTCGAGACAACGCGACGAGAGCATTATCATAGGCGACAATGTCGTCATCACGATCGTCGACATCCGGGGCGATAAGGTCAAACTCGGTATCGAAGCGCCCAGAGAGATCTCGGTGCATCGCCGGGAGGTCTACGAGGCCATCCAGCGCGAAAACCGACAGGCCGCCTTGCTGAAGCCCGAGGATGCGCGACTTCTGGACCCCAACGCGGGCAGCCCCAGCACGGAATAGGCCACTCTTCGGCTGCCCCGAGCGAACTCGTAGAGACTCTATCCTCTGGCAGGGAATAATTCTCATCCTCTGGCAGGGAATAATCCTCGTCAGCTTGTCACTAGCGACTGTAACGCTTGTAACGGTTGCATGTTTGCTTTTATCTCGAAGAGTCAAAAACGGCGAAAAAAACTTTTCTCGGCTTAAGGTACCTATTTTACCAGGTCGATACCTGCCCTAGATGTTTCGCTAGCGGAAACAATTCCCGCTGGCACCGCGCACTGCACGCTAACTGTCCTAGAGTTGGATACTCGGATTTTCTGAGCAACCAGCCACGGGGCGGGGCAGAACATATGCCGAGGACTGTCGGCAACATTTTTTTTAGCGGTGAAGTGACAAGTGAGGCGAGTGCCCTCGACGCCGTGCGACGACAAGCGATAGGCCGGAGTCAGCTGACTCCCCAGTATCCGGTCTTCCTATGAAAACTGGTTTTTTTAAACAGGGGTGTTTGCAATGACACGAATCAACACAAATGTCAGCTCGCTGGTTGCCCAAAACACGTTGGGTCGGTCGAATGCGAGCTTGAACGAAGCCCTCACGCGGTTGAGCACCGGTTTGCGGATCAACACTGGTAAGGACGACCCGGCCGGTTTGATCGCTAGCGAAAACCTGCGTAGCGACATCACCAGCATCAAACGGGCCATCGGCAACACCGACCGGGCCAATCAGGTCATCGCCACGGCCGACAGCTCTCTGGGCCAGGTGAGCTCGCTGCTCAACGATATTCGCGGACTGGTCACCGAGTCGGCCAACACGGGTGCTCTTTCTAGCGATCAAATTGCTGCTAATCAGTTGCAGTTGGATTCGTCGCTTGAGGCGTTGAACCGAATCGCTCAAACCACGACCTTCCAAGGTCGACGTCTGCTGGACGGTAGCTTGGACTTCCTGACCACGGCAGGCACGAACTTCACGAACCTTTCGAATTTACAGATCGACCAAGCCAACCTTGGCACTGCGGGTCAGGTAGCCGTCGACATCGACGTCTCCACCGCTGCCACGCAGGCGACGATTGATATTGCCTCTATTCCGGCTGGAATTGCGGGCGTTACCGCGTCGGATGGTACGATCGACTTCCAGACGGCTGCGGTAACCATAGCACAGGCCAGCGGTACTATCGCAATTGGTGCTGCTGGTGCGGGTGGGTTCGATCTAGCTGCCGATGCCAGCGGTGCTGCCGATGGAGCGGCTGGCAACGCGGTTCAGGTCGACGTGATCGATGGCGGCGGCGGTTTCACCCTTGCGGCTGTCTATAATTCTGGCACGAACACGATTGAAGTGACCGGTGATATCTCAGGTGGTTTTACGGTCACCGATATTGCGGCTATCATCAATACTGATCTTGGTACCGATTTCACAACTTCAAGTGTCACCACTGGTGGTACGGCTGCCATTGTGGAGGCAAACGTAGGTACTCTCACCGGTGGTGTCGATGCGGTCGCCCAAGTGGACGCTGCGATCACGATTAGTGCTGCCTCTGCCGGTGCCTCGTTTAACCGGACGATTACCTTTATTAGCACCGCTGATTTGGGTGCTGGTGTAGCTACGGCAACCGATAACGGTACGACCTTGGCGATTAGTGTGGACGATGACACTGCCGTCGATCTGTCCGCGGTGGTAACTGCAATCGAGGGTGCGATTGGCACGACCAGTTTCACGACCTCATTGGTCAGCACCACGGGTGACAGCCAGTTCAACACTACGGTAGACACCGATCCGACGTTGACCAACGTCGGTGCCACAACTGCCGGTGTGACCGCCGGCGGCGGTTTGACCGATGCGGTTGTTATCGAGTTGTCTGGTGCGGATGGTTCGGAAGTGTTGAGCTTCGGTGTTGGTACTTCCATTGCCGAGTTGGTCACAGGTATCAATCTGGTCAGCGACGCCACCGGCGTTACCGCTGCGGTAAACGGCACCACGGCGACCACGCTCGACCTGACCTCGGCTGATTATGGCGACAATGCTTTTGTCGACCTCAAGGTTATCAGCGAAGGCACGGGAACACCGACCTTTACGAATGATGTCGGTCAAGGTGAGCGAAACACGGGCACCGACATTGTCGCTTCGATCAACGGCGTGTCTGGGAGTGGCAGCGGCAACGAATTGACGATCAACACCGCGACGCTCGATCTGACCACCGCGCTCACGGCAGGCTTCACGGGCACCGCCAGCTTCACGATCACTGGTGGTGGCGCGCTGTTCCAACTGGGACCAGATGTCGTGTCGAACCAACAAGCCCGTCTGGGTATCGGCAGCGTGAACACCGCCCGACTGGGTAGTCAGAGCGGCAAGTTGTTCCAGCTTGGTACCGGTGGTTCCAACGAGCTGACGAGTAGCTCGCTGGACGTAGCAGCTAAAATCGTTGAAGAGGCGATCGATCAGGTCACTTCGCTTCGCGGTCGATTGGGTGCGTTCCAACGAACGACTCTAGAAACCAATAAGCAAGCCTTGAACGACACGTTAGTCAACCTGAGCGAAGCGGAAAGTTCAATCCGCGACGCTGATTTCGCCGCCGAAACGGCGAACTTGACGCGGGCCCAGATTCTGGTGCAGTCGGGTACCACGGTGCTTCAGATTGCCAACTCGAATCCGCAGAACGTCTTGGCACTGCTGAGATAGCGGAAGAGAGTCTAGAGTCGAGAGCCAGATTGGCGATTGGCTCCTGAAGAGAACTTCAAGCCGGTTCGGTCCTTCGATAGGGCCGGACCGGCTTTTTTTGTTGCGCCTTGGCTTCTTCCGTGACCGATACATTCGATAGGGTTGCGTGCCGTGGTGCTAGCGTTCTGCGCGTTTAGCGCAACCTATATTTTAGTTCTCACTTCTCCTTCCCTCGTTGAGCGCGGGAACCCGGCGCTTGCTGACCACTGATAGCTGACAGCTTAATCCATCTATGGGCAGAATCACTTCCAATATCGGACTGGTTACGGGAATTCCGATCGCGGATACCGTCGATCAATTGATGCAGATCTCCGGGATTCCTCGGGACCGGCTGGCGACTCGTACCCAAGGCCTGCAGTCTCAACAGCTGGCTATCTCATCGCTGTCGTCGCGGCTGCTGGCCATCAAGTTCAGTCTCAACAGCCTCAACGTCAGCAGCGTCTACAACGGCCGTGAAGTCACCTCCAGCGACACCGACGTCCTGACCGCCTCGCTAGCATCCGGCGCCAGCCCGCCGGTCGGCAACTTCGACGTGCGAACCGTGCGAACGGCATCCGCCCAACAACTGCTTAGCCAGCGATTCGAGGACCTGGAAAGCGGATTTGGCTCGGGCACGTTGTCTTTCGGATTCGGCGGCCTGGTCGACCGAGGCATCTCGCTCGACGAACTGAACGACGGCGCCGGCGTGACGCGGGGGCAGATTCAAATCACGGATCGGAGCGGCGCTTCAGCGGTGATCGATCTCAGCGTCATTCGCTCGGTCGACGATGTCGTCCAAGCAATCAACAACGACACCACGGTCAACGTCACCGCCGTCGCCGACGGCGATGCCTTCAAGCTCATCGACAACACGGGCGCTAGCGCCGCCAACCTCTCGGTGTCAGAGGTTGGCACCGGAACCACTGCGGCTGACCTGGGGCTGGACGGGATCAATGTCGCCGCGTCCGACGCGACGGGATCCGACGTGTTTCAACTTCATACCGGAACCAAGTTGTCATTATTGAATGACGGCAACGGTGTGCAGATCACCGGTGATCTGGTCGACGTCGACGATCTAACGATCACGCTAATCGACGGGACCGTTGATGGGGCCGACCTTTCGGGAGCCAAGACGCTCGACGACGTCATCAACGCGATCAACAACGACGCAGGGCTTACCGGCAAGATTACTGCCGCGATCTCGGCCGATGGCAATCGCTTGGTGCTGACCGATTTAACCAGTGGCGGCGGCACCTTTAGCGTCGCCAACGGCCTGACCGGCACCACAGCCGATGACTTGGGCCTGACCGTCGCGGCAGCCGGCGCGACGATTACCGGCAATCGCCTGGTTTCTGGGCTGAGTGACACGCTGCTCTCCAGTCTCAACGGAGGCCAAGGCGTCGGCGCCTTGAGCCAGGTGGCGATCACCGACCGCAACGCCGGCAACGACACTGTTGATCTGGCAACGGCCGAAACGCTGGGCGACGTGATCGATTTGATCAACGCCTCGACGGCCGATGTGACCGCGGCAATCAACACCTCGCGCGGTGGGATCACGATCACCGACACCTCCGGCGGAAGCGGCAGCCTCATCGTCGCCAATGGCGACGGGACCAACTCGGCCGACGCGTTGTCAATTGCGGTGAATGCCGCCCAGGCTTCGGTCGACAGCGGTACACTGAATCGCCAGTCGATCAGCGAAGCGACCCTGCTCTCGTCGCTCAACGGCGGGGCAGGAGCTACCGTGGGCGACATTTCGATCACTGACACCAACGGCAAGACCATCGCGATTGACGTCAATCCGCTTGGCAATGAGGCAAAAACGGTCGGCGACGTGATCGATAAAATCAACGCCGCCGCCACGGGTGTCAATCCGCTTGGCGTCGAGGCAAGGATCAATGACACGGGCGACGGCATCTTGATTGTCGATACGGTCAGCGGCGTCTCGACACTCGGCGTCAGCGACATCAGCGGCACGATTGCCGAGAGTTTGAATCTCACCCGCGCCAGCGCCACAGTCGACATCAACGGCACGCCAACGGTGGTGGTCGACGGCACAGATCGATTCTCGGTCGACCTCTCCGATCTCGACTCCTCGCCCACCTCGATCAGCCTGGCATCGCTCAACGGCGGCGCCAGCATCGCGGCGGGCGACTTTACGATCACCGACTCCGACGGCGGAATTACGGCTATCGACTTCAACGGCACCGACGCAGGGATCGCCACGATTGGACAATTGATCGATACGATCAACGCCCGCGCGGCGGCCAGCGGAGCGAACGTCACCGCCAGCATCAACAGCGCCAGCACGGGCATCTTGCTTACCGACAATGCCAATGGGTCGGAGAAGCTAACCGTTACGGATATCAACTCCTCCACGGCCGCCGACTTGAAGATCGAAGGCGAGACGACCGGGGGAACGATTGACGGTTCCGGTCTGTTTTCTGCGCAAAGCGTGAATCAGGGCGTGCTGGACAAGTTGACAGACCGCATCAACGATCTCGACGCAGGGGTGACGGCCGGCACGATTTTTGACGGCTTCGGATACCGATTGTCGCTCACGGTTGATCAAACCGGCTCGGGCAACGAGCTGCTGCTCGACCCGGGCACGTCGGTGCTGGCGTTTGAGCAAATCACCTCCGCTCAGGACGCCTTGGTCGTGTTCGGCGAGCAGCCGACGCCTGGCTCGGGGGTGCTGATCAGTTCCAGAACGAACGAATTCGACGAGCTGGTCAGCGGGGTCAACCTGACCGCCATCGCGGCCAGCGCCACGCCAGTGACCGTTGCCGTCAATAGCGACGACTCGCCGGTTATCGACGCGGCCGAGGACTTCGTCGATGCGTACAATGCCTTGCGAGAAGAACTCGATGAGCTGACAGCGTTCGACGAGGAAAGTCTGACAACTGGCTTGCTCTTCGGCAGCAACGAGGCGTTACGAGTCGAGACTGAGCTGTCACGACTAGTAACAGATCGCTTTCGAGGGCTGGGCAGCTTTGAGACGCTTGCCGAAATTGGGATCACCGTCGACGGCAAGGGCAAGCTGCAACTTGACAAGACCGAGCTGCAAGAGGCCTTTGCCGAGAATCCCTCCGCACTGCAAACGTTCTTCAGTGACGACAGCAACGGCGTCGTCGCGAAGTTCAACGAGGCCATCGATCGATTGGCTGACGTCGACAATAGTTTGCTTACCAACCGTAGCGACGCGTTGCAGGCAACGATTGAATCGAACGAACAGCGGATCGAACAACTCAATGAATCGTTGGATCGACAGCGCGAGCGACTGCTGCTGCAGTTTTTTCAGCTAGAACAGGTCATCGCCGGCTTGCAGCAGAATCTGTCAGCCCTGCAAGGCCTGCAGCCGCTGGCGCCGTTGTCGACCTAGAGAAGATTACTTACTTGTGCTGTTTCTCCCCACGTCTGTCATGCGAGCATCTATCATGTCAAAACCTTCTGATTCACATTATCTCGAGGGCAAGATTCTCACCGCGTCTCAACCCCGGCTGCATTTGATGTTGCTGGAAGGCGCTCTACGATTTGGCCAACAGGCGAAGCAGAAGTGGAGCGACGAAGAAATGTCGGCCGAGGTCGGAGAGTTGCTCAATCGCATGATGGACGTCGTGGAAGAGATGACGCTGAGCACCGCCGTCCCTGATAGCGAAATCGCCAAGCAGTTGGTCGAGCAATACGCGTTTCTCTATCGCGAGCTGGGCCAAAGCCGCGTCCATGGCGATCGCACGAAACTCGACGAATGCCTGGAGCTTCTGGAGTTTCATCGCGAGACCTGGAAACTCGCCTGTGAAAACGTGGCCGCCGACACGGCGACGCCCAGCAAGGCTCCGGTGCTTCCCCCCCATCATCTCTCACCCAGCACCACAGACAGCTTTTCCTTGGAAGCGTAGGAATCGCCTCCGCTAGCCGCATTGCCACGCGAAGCAAGGCGCGCCGTCTATCGCTGTTGCCCCCCCGCGCCTTGTGTTGCGTTGCAACACGGCTGGCAAGCGATTGACGCGCCGCTTGCGGTGCGCCTATCATCGGGCTTGCGGAATCAACCGTTTTCCACCCGTAGCGAGAGATTTCTTCGTGACTTCCACTAAGACCAAGCAGCTTATCCGCGTGGGACATAGCCCCGACCCCGACGATGCCTTCATGTTCCACGCCCTGGCCAACGACCATCTCGACACGGGCGACTACCAGTTCACCCATGAGCTGGTCGACATCGAGACGCTCAACCAGCGCGCGTTCAGTGGCGAGCTTGAGCTGACGGCCGTCAGCATCCACGCCTACGCGTTCCTGAAAGACAAGTACCTGCTGTGCAACAGCGGGGCCAGCATGGGCGAGGGCTATGGGCCGATGGTCGTGGCTCGGGAAAAGTGCGGCGTCGAGGATCTGGCCGGCAAGGTGATCGCAGTGCCCGGCAAACTCACGAGCGCCTTCTTGGCCTTGCGAATGTGTCTGGGGAAGGATTTCGAGCACGTCCTGGTGCCGTTCGACGAGATCATTCCATCGGTCGGTCGGGGCGAGTACGAAGGACAAAAGGTCGACGTCGGACTGATTATTCACGAAGGCCAACTCACCTACGCCGACAGCACACTGGAGTTGGTGCTCGACCTGGGCGTCTGGTGGCACGAGCTCACCGGCCTGCCGTTGCCGCTGGGCGCCAACGCGATTCGCAAGGACCTGGGCACAGAAACGATCCAAGAGGTCGAGCGGCTGCTCTACGCCAGTATCAAGTATGGGCTCGAACATCGCGACGAGGCCCTGGCCTACGCGCTGCAGTATGGTCGAGACCTCGACCACAGCAAGGCCGACCGATTTGTCGGGATGTACGTGAACGATCGGACCCTCGACTTCGGCCCCGAGGGGCGCGAGGCGGTGGCTCGCTTCCTGGCCATGGGCCACGAGCAGGGGATCTTGCCTGAATTGGTGGTGCCCGAGTTTGTCAGTGCGTAACGAAGCTGGCTCGGAACTGCACGTCAACTGCATTTGGACCTCACATGCCCGCCGACTGGAAAGATCAGCTTGATGCAATCATCGGCGACGTCCGCGCCGAAGTCGTCGGCTTGCGTCGACACCTGCACGCCCATCCCGAGCCGAGCGGCGCGGAGCTCCAGACGAGTCTTCATCTCTATCAACTGCTGGGCAAGATGGAACTCGACGTTCGCATGGGCCCCGACGGCTGCGGAGTAGTGGCCGACAGCGAAACTCCCGGTGCGACCGATCTAGAGCGGCCGCCTGCCAGCCGCGTAGCCCTGCGGGGCGATATCGACGCGCTGCGTATTCAAGACGGGAAACAAGTTGACTATCGCAGCACGAATGACGGCATCATGCACGCCTGCGGGCACGATGCTCACATGGCGATTGTCTATGGCGCGGCCCGGTCCCTCAAGATTCTCGAAGACCGGGAGCAAACACCGTGGCCGGTGGCTTGGCGGGTGATCTTTCAGCCTTCCGAGGAAACCGCGACCGGCGCCGCGCGGATGATTGAGGCCGGCGTGCTCGAGCAGGTGACCAAGGTCTTTGCCCTGCACGTCGACCCGACGCGGCGGACCGGCGAAATCGGCATGCGCTCCGGCGCTTTGACCGCGCACTGCGATTCCATCCAACTAACAGTTCGGGGCCAGGGAGGCCACGCTGCCCGGCCACACGAGTCGAAGGATCCGATCGCCGCCTCGGCCCAGCTTATCAGCGCGCTCTATCAGTTCGTGCCGCGGACGACCGACACGCACGACGCGGTGGTGTTCACGATCGGCCAGATTCAGGGTGGGGAGAATGCCAACGTGATCCCCAGCGCTGTCGATCTGTGGGGCTCGCTGCGCACGCTCGATGCGACGGTCCGCTCGCAAACCGTCGAGAAGATCAGCCAGGTCGCGCGCGGCGTGGGCGAGATCACCGACACGGAAATCGACGTCGAGCTGCATACCAGCATTCCCTCGGTACACAACGACGCGGCATTGACGCGGCTCGTCTGGCACGAGGCCGAGGAGGTCGTGGGTAAGGATCACGTGCAACTGATCGCCCGCCCGAGCATGGGGAGCGAGGACTTTGCCTGTTATTTGCAGGACATTCCTGGCGTGATGTTTCGGCTGGGCTGTGCCAGCGACCTGGCCTCGGCCCGAGCGCTGCACACGCCCGATTTCGACATCGACGAGCGCTCGCTGGAACTCGGGGTGCGTATTTTGGCTCGCTCGGCGATAATGGCTTGCCACCCAGATCTGTCGAACGACCGCGAGTCCGCCGGGAGTGAATGACATGGCCGTCATCGATTTTCATTCGAACAAGAGCCCCTCACTTGGCATCGAGATCGAGCTCGGCCTGGTCGACGAGCATACGATGGCCCTGTCGAGCTCGTTCGCCGCGTTGAAAGATCAGCTTCCCAACGACGACGACGTCAATTTCAAGCCGGAACTGATGCAATGCGTGATGGAGATCAACACCGAGGTCTGCGCGACGGTCGATGAAGCCGAAGAGGACTTGCGGCGGAAGATCGCCGAGGTCGAGACGGCCACCGACGCATTGGGGCTGCGATTGTGGTGGGGCGCCACGCATCCCTTCTCCACGTGGCGAGAGCAGCAGGTCACGCCCAACGAGCGTTACCTTCAGTTGGTCGAGCTACTGCAGGAGTTGGCCCGCCGGCTGGTCACGTTTGGGTTGCACGTACACGTCGGCGTCGACTCGGGCGACAAAGCGGTGATGATCTGCGACCGCATCCTGAGGCATCTGCCGACGTTTCTTGCCTTGTCGGTCAGCAGCCCCTTTTGGGAGGCCCGCAAGACGGGCCTGCAGTCGCATCGCTCGAAGGTGATGGAAGGTCTGCCGACCGCCGGGCTGCCGACGCTGATGCGCAACTGGAGCGAATACGTCTGGTTGGTGAACCACATGGTCGACACCGGTTTTATCAACACGATACGCGAGATATGGTGGGACGTGCGTCCGCACCACAAGTTCGGCACCGTCGAAGTGCGAATCTGCGACATGCCCGGCAATCTGGAAGACACGCTGGCGATCGCCGCCCTGATTCAGTGCGTTGTGAAGGGCCTCTCCGATGAGATCGATCACGGGGCCTATCAGCACGACTGCCACCCGATGATGGTGCAGCAGAACAAGTGGCGCGCTGCCCGCTTCGGCACCGCCGCCCAATTGGTCGATTCCTACACACACCGGGCTCAACCGGTCGCCCAAGCGGTTGAAAATCTCACCGAGGAGCTCGCCTCGGTGGCCGCCGAGTTGGGTTGTGAAAGGCACATTGAGCAATGCCGACAAATCGCCTCGTCACCCAGTTGGGCCGATCGGCAGTTGTCGATCCTGGCGGAAACCAACAGCCCCGAGGAAATCGTCCGCCAGTTGACCAATATCTCACGCATCACGCCGGCAGCCCAGCAGGCATCTTGAGACTATTGGCGCTAGGCGTTGGGCTGATTGGCCCCGCGGAGTCGGGAGCGAAGTCGGCTGAGCATCGGGCCGACGCTGTTGGTGGGCATGCCGACGGTGCGGCTGATTTCCTGGTAGGTCTTTCCTTCGAGATGAAACATCCGCACGACCTGCGCTTCGTTACCGTCGAGTTGCCCGAGCAATCGCTCGACCTCGTCGCGATCAGCAATCCGCTGTTCCGGGCCTGACTCGCCCTCCAAGGCGTTGGCTGCGGCAACTCCCAACGGGGTCGCCGATCGGCTTTCCAGAAGTTTGCGCACAACCACGCGCCGAGAAATCACGGTTAGATACGTGGCCAAACTACTCTGGCCCCGGAAGCGACGGAGCACGGCGAGATCGTCGGAGACGACGGCCAACATCACCTCGGCGGCCAGATCTTCCCGATCGGCTGGCGAGAGCAGTATCGAGCGACTCTGAGCCGTATGGTTGATCACGTGCATCACCAGGCCCATGTAGCGGTCGACGAAGTCCTCCCAGGCACGCGGCTTCTTGGCGAGGCAGCGTTCGAGCAAGCTGCGGTCGATTTCGGATAATGCCACGAGTGCTGCCCTAGAGGGAATGTCGCAAGACGAGGATACCGGCCACCCCACGAGGGCGACATAAGGAACCTACCAAGCGGCGCCCGCTCCTGCTGCAAAGCTAGGGAGCGATTCCGGACGTCTAGGTAGGCTACTGCCACCCGGGCGAACCGGTGATTCCAGTGCCGGCTGGTATACCTTTAATTCTAAATAGCCGCTCCGGCGGGAGCAAGGCGAACGTGTTGGACCCTGTAGACAGAGACTTTCACCGGTACACCTTGCCCGACCCACACCGCTTGACAGGGCCCCAGCGGGAGGCGTATATAATGGGCCGGCTGGTAGCGGTTAGAAGGCGAAAGTCTTTTCCAGGTAAATACTTGTCCTCTGTCAGCCGATACAGGTATCATTCAAAAATTGCGAGGCGTCAGCGGACCGCTCAACCGGCCGCGGCCCCTCCCCCTCCCGTGTGCTCGGCACACGTTGGTTTCGCCGTCGTAGATGTCGTAGAAGGAGACTTAGAGGATGACTCACGTTGTATGTGAACCTTGCTTTGGCTGCAAATACACCGATTGTGTGGTGGTTTGTCCGGTAGAGTGCTTCTACGAGGGCGAGCAGATATTGTACATCCATGCCGATGAATGCATTGACTGCGAAGCATGCGTGCCGGAGTGCCCCGTCGAGGCGATCTTCCACGAAGACAACGTCCCCGAGGAATGGGCCGACTTCACGGCACTCAATGCCGAAATGGCCCCGCAGTGCCCGGTGATCACCGAAAAGAAAGAACCGCTGTGCGACACTTGAGCGGTTGCTCGAACGTGTGCGGCTCAGCGTAAAAGAACATTCGCCGCCGTCCGTGTCTTTCGGACGGCGGTTTTTTCGTTGTGCGACTCGCTTCTTGCTACTTCAGATCGACCGACCAGTAGGCCGAGTCGAGGAATGTTTTCCAACTGGCGTACTTGGGATTGCCCAGCTTGATTGAGAGCAGCGGGCTTCGCTTGGGCCGCGTAGGCTTCTTGATCAGCCTCATGCGCGCCTCTTTGGGAGTGCGGCCCCCCTTGCGGACGTTGCATTTTACGCACGCGCAAACCAGGTTTTCCCAACTCGTGCCGCCGCCCCGACAGGTGGGCAACACGTGGTCGAGGCTCAGTTCGGAAGTCGAGAAACGCTTGCCGCAGTACTGGCACAGATTGGCGTCACGGGCGAATATGTTGCGACGATTCAAGCGTACCCGCTGCTTCGGCAAGCGATCGTAGTGCAACAGACGCAGCACGCGCGGCACGCACACCTCGAAGTTGACGCTGCGGATCCAATCTTCGTCGGGCCCCTTGAACCCGGCTTTCAGTTCGCTAACTTCCCGCCAGGAGTGAAAGTCGTAGTTGGCGTATTGGCCGTCCTCGATGTGAATCACTTCGGCGATGCAATTCAGCAGCAAGCCGAAAGCTCGCCGGACGCCGACCACGTGAACCGCCATGTACTGGCGATTGAGAACTAAGACACTGGCATTGAGCCCACTGACTGCGGCGGTCGACATTACAACAAACCCTTCCCGTCCTATCCTATCACGGCATTCCTGCACGCTAGGTTGTAGCTCGCTCTCCTGCGATCAACGATTCGCCGCTGCCTGGTCAGTCGACTCAAGAGACGTGATCGCTTTACAAAGCGACCACGAACCTCGTCGACCTGGAAGGCAGACGTTGCCAGGCGGGTTGTGGCAACACCAGGCAATGCGGCGAGACCAACTGCCAGCTAAGCTCGCATACAACTCACCCAACCCAAAATGAAAAGGAGGTCGCATGGCGAATCTGTCGCTTAGTGACACCTTCATTCTAGACAGCCTTGTCGAACAAAACCAGCAGACATTTCGTCCATTTTCATCGGCGTTTGGCTTTTCCCTCGCATCAGAACCCCAATTACCGCCGATACTTCGGTTTCTGTCGGGCCTGGTCCAAGGCTGCCTTGCCAGCTGGAGATACCGACAACGGTCGGCACAATGCGTTCTACCTGGCTCACGATCTGGGCACGCAATTTGCCCTCATCTTGAAACCGAATTCCAACCTGGAAAATATTCTTTTCTCAAAAGTGGACGAAAAAACCTGGAAAGATTGTCTTGCCCCTGGTCAATGATCCTCGCTAGGATAAATGAGGGTGCAGTTCTTATGTCTTTTTGGACTGCACGGGGCCTTTGTCTTTTGGGGAGTCGGTGTGATGATTCATTACACGTGCGATAGCTGCAGACGGACCATCGATCCGGAAGTTGAGCTCCGCTACGTTGTCCGTCTAGAAGTCTACGCTTCGCTCGAGCCGATCGAGGATGAACTGCACGATGATCGCGATCATCTGCAGGAAATCCAAGAAATCCTCGAGCGGCTCGACGACGCCCAGGACGAGCAAGTCTGCGACGACGTGTATCACCACCAACGCTTCGATCTGTGCAGCGAGTGCCGTAAGAGGTATGTCAATAATCCTCTCGCTCGTCCGACGGCCCACCATCTCGATTTCAGCCAGAACTGATCTTTCCGCACTGTCAGGCTCTCGATTCATGACCCGTCGTGTGCGACGCAACTCTTGGCCGCGGGCGATGGTCATTCTGGCGGTGCTATTGCTGGTTGCCATCCGCGGATGGAATGAGCGAGATTCTTTCGAGTCGCCCGATTCGCAGCAGACGCGTCGGGACGACGGCACGCTTGAGGCGGGCGAGTACCGAGTGTTGCGAGTGATCGACGGCGACACGCTATTGCTGGAGCACGCCCGCACCCGGGTACGGCTACAGGGCATCGACACTCCCGAAACCGTCAAGGAAGACACAGCCGTCGAAGACTGGGGGCCCGAGTCGACGCAGTACACCAAACGGTTTGTCCAAGATGCCGAAGGGCGCGTACGGATCGAAGTCGACGGCGAAGCCGTGGACCGCTACGGACGTCAGTTGGTGTTCGTTTGGCTCAACGACCGGATGTTGAACGAGGAACTGGTGCGGCAAGGCCTAGCCCGGGCGAAGCTGGCCTACGACTACAGCGAAGCGAAGAAACAACGGCTGCGGGCAGCCGAAGACGAAGCACAGAGCAACAAGGTCGGCATTTGGAGTAAGTAGTAAGCCGCGAGGCGCTAGCCGAGCGCTCGGCTAGCGCCTCGCGGCTTACTACCTTCTGGTACTGGCGCTAGCGGACTAGAATCCCGCCGGGCGGTAGGCCTTGGGCGACCGGTTGTTGCGGTGGCGACTGCCCCAGGGGCACGGCCGGATAGGTGGCCAGCGGGGTTGGGCCCGGATGCACGGGTGGCGGCGTTGCGAAAGCTGTAGCGCCGCGGACTGTCTCGGGCGTCAGCCCCACAAACGACGGCGAGGCCCCCGTCGACCAATCGTTGCTCCCCGCGCTGCTGATCGCTGGAAACGCTCCCGGCGGGGCCGTCCCCAGGTCGATCTGCGGATAGCCGCTCAATGCGGGCAGGCTCCACAGAGCCGGATTGTTCGCCACTTGGTTCAAAGCGACCGTCCCCACGTCGATCGACAGCGACATCTGCGCCGCTGGCATCCGAATTTCCACTTCTTGCGGCAGCGACACACCCTGACCTGGGTAAAACCGATGAGAGCGAGCCACGGAGCTGGCCAGCAGCGTGCCCGAAGTGTCGTACACATGCTGCTCCAGCACCCAGGCCCGTCGGGCGTCGATCACGGTGCTCTTGGTCATCGTGCCGCTGCGGGTCTGTATCACCGAACGAATTTCCACGGTACCGTCGCCATGGGGCAAGGGACCTTCGTGGCGGTCGTTCGGCGAGAACTGCATCATTCCCAGCGCATCGGAAAGCCAATGCGGCTCCACCGGCATCAACTGCTGCGCGGCGCTGCCGACGAATTGATCGTGTCGAGAGAAGTAGAGAGCCGGCGGATCGTTCCGTCGCACCCAAAACCAAAACAGCTCTTCGTTGCTGCCCAAGTCAACCTCGGGTCCAGTCAGCGCGGTCGACGCCTGCAAACGCAAGCGACCGGGCCGCTGGGCGGCGATGTTGCCACGCAGAAGCGGAATGGCTGGCATCCCCGGCACGGTGATCGACGCGTTGTTACTCTGGTAGCTGACGATCCGCGACGAATTCTGATTCACCGCGGCAATCACCTGCTCCAGCGACGAACCGGGCAGTAACACCTCAGGCGCGGGTGGGCCCAGCGATGTGGCAAACGGATTGCGGAACGATCGCGAACAGGTTGCCCCCGAGCCGCAAAACAAGAGCAGCACCAGCAGCAGGCCTTGGAGAGGCCCGCTCAACGCGGCGGCGGATCGAGACGTACTCGGCATGCGTGTTTCAGTCCGTGGCAGGAATATCGGGCGGCGAATCGGTTTCTCCGTCGCCGTAGAGTAGATCGATCATCCGCTGCTGAAGCTGCTCAGCCTGTGCGGCGTCGGGCTCGGCCACGAGCAACTTGAACTGTTCGTCGCGGCGCGGACAGAACACAGTCAGCACCTCGCGCCCGTCCTCATTCTGCTGGGCATGTTCGCGGCGCACCGCACGTCGCCGCAGCAGCAAGAGCCCCAACAGATATCGGAACGGCTCGTCCTCCGGTCGACCGTCCAGCGCGACGAACAGATTGAGCATCACGTCGGTCGGCGCCAGCTTGGGCTTGGAACCATCCTTAACCGGCACGCGCGACCTCCACCAGCCCACGCTCTCCTCGGGACCGCCTTCCCACGCCTCGACACTGTAGTCGCGGCGCACGAGCTCAGCGCCCTCTGCTTCGAGAACCGAAAAATAAACATCGCCCGGCTCCATCTCGCGGTCGGTCGACGCGCAACGTCGACTACAGCTCCGGACGTCAAATTCAAGCAACATGGATCAGTGCGACTCCAAAACCATTCGCGACAGCAAGCCGCAAGCAGGAAAAGTCGGCGAATCGTAGCGATTCGCGCCCCCACTAACAAGACAAACCAGACAAGGTGCTATCAGCTACCACGCCCCATCTCCCCAAGCGAGCCGTGCCGTCCCCCGGCCACGGCAGGGGCTCCGAAGCCTCAATAAGCCCGAAAAAACCGCGAGCTAGTCCCCTCAGCGCCGATGAGAAATTCCACCCGTTTTGCACAGCGGGGACAATTGCCGACGTAAGCGGTCTGCTCTCGGTTGGGGTACACCCGGCTGTAGACGTCGCAACACTCGAAATGGATGCCCAAGAACTTGCCGCCCGGCGCAGCCCCGCCGGCGGCCGAACGCGGCGTAGGCTCCGCGCCGGTCGAGAGATCAAGATTTCGGCCCTTGTCCGTCATCAAGCGATTTGTCCAATGAGGTGCTTAAGACGCGTCCAGAGACGAGGCAGCGGCTGGAACCCGGTACGAATTCTACTTCGTCCGCCGGCTGGCCCCAACCTGAGTTCCCTCGCACTGCCCCGTAGGATCCGACCTTCGCCGCGGCCCCTCGGGCTTTTTTCAGCCCCCTGCGAACCTTGACCGCACCGATTCCCTCCGCTAGAGTTGAGTGGGTTGGGTCGGCCCAGTTCCGCTCAACCCCAACCAGTCGGTCAACCGAAGAAGAAGACATGTCCTACGAATCCTTATTAAGCCTGCTTCTACTGGAGCTCCCTGAGAGCGGGACTTAAGGTTCGTACAGACAGCACCAAGCTAAATCAACTATGAACCCTGAGGCCCGCCGGCTTCGGGGTTTTTTTCGTTTCCTGTCCCGTTTCACTCGTTTATAGTATTCAACCACTGCCAACTACCTACGGACCACTACCATGTCCCCATCTAGCGAACACCGCCAGATTACCGTCTTCGACACGACCTTGCGCGACGGCGAGCAATCGCCCGGCTGCAGCATGAACTTGAGCGAGAAGCTCGAAATCGCGCAGGCGCTGGTCGATCTGGGCGTGGACGTCATCGAAGCCGGATTTCCGATTACCTCGGTAGGCGATTTTGAAGCGGTGCGCGAGATCGCCAATACGGTGCAGGGCTCGACCATCTGCGGCTTGGCCCGCTGCCGGGATCAGGACATCGACCGTGCTTGGGAAGCGATCAAAGACGGCGACGACGTGCGGATTCACGTTTTCCTCGCCACCAGTGCCATCCATCGCGAACACAAGCTCCGCATGGACAAGGAGGAGATCATCCGCCGCGCGGTCGCGGGAGTCGTCCGAGCCAAAGCGCTCTGCGACAACATCGAGTTCTCGCCCGAAGACGCGGCTCGCACCGAGATCGACTTCCTCTGCGAAGTGGTCGAAGCGGCCATCACCGCCGGGGCCACTACGGTAAACATTCCCGACACGGTCGGCTACGCCACGCCGGCCCATTTTAGCGACGTGATCTCCAGCCTCGTCAATCGCGTACCGAACATCGACCAGGCAGTCATCAGCGTACACTGCCACAACGACTTGGGTTTGGCCGTGGCCAACAGCCTAGCCGCTGTCGAGAACGGAGCGGGCCAGATCGAATGCACGATCAACGGGCTCGGCGAACGGGCCGGCAATTGCTCGCTGGAAGAGGTGGTCATGGCGCTCCGCACCCGCGGCGACTACTATCAGACGGATACCCGGATCAACACGCCCCGATTGGTTCCGACGAGTCGGTTGGTGTCGAACATTACCGGCATGTTGGTCCAGCGCAACAAAGCGATCGTCGGCCGCAACGCCTTCGCCCACGAAGCAGGCATCCATCAGGACGGCATGCTCAAGGAGCGGACCACCTACGAAATCATGCGGCCCGAGGACGTCGGCTTTTCGCAAACCGATTTGGTGCTCGGCAAACATAGCGGCCGAGCCGCCTTGGCCGACCGTGCCAAGGCGTTGGGCTATCATCTCGCCGACGAGCAACTCAACGCGGTTTTCGAGAGTCTCAAGGATCTGGCCGACAAGAAAAAGGAGGTTTACGACGGCGACATCGCGGCCCTCATCGAGCAGAGTAACACCCAGATCGTCGACCAATGGCAATTCGTTTCGTACGAGGTGCATGCCACGAGCGGCCAATCGCCCTCGGCCACGATCACGTTGTCACGCGACGACAAGCCGCACACGGTTACCAAGCAATGTGGCGACGGACCGCTCGACGCGCTGTTCCATGCCGTGGAAGAAATCACCGGCAAGAGCGTCGTGGTGCGCGACTTCCGCGTGCAAAGCGCCAGCCGCGGCAAAGACGCCCAGGGCGAGTCGCTCGTCGAGGTGGAGCACAACGGCCAGTTGTATCGCGGACGTGGTGTTTCGACCGACACGGTCGAAGCCGGCGCCCGAGCGTTCCTCAACGCCATCAATCGCGTCGAGGTCGGCGCCGGCCAGACGGTGCAGCAGCCGAAAGGTGCCGTGTGAGATCAGAGGTCAGGGGGCAGGGGTCAGGGGCTACAGGACGAACGCCATGACGTAGAACACCCAACCGGTGACCGTGGTGAGTACCATGTCCCAGGCAGCCAGCCGGGCCCAGCGGCGATGAAACTTGCTATGTTCATTGGGCGCTGCGGGTCTGGGAAATCGTCGCCAGGCCTTGGCGAGTACGACAACCCACAACACAACCGTGGTCACCGCAAAAAAAAGATGGATCGACAACGCCGTTATCACTGCCGTGGATGCTACGCCGCCGATTTCACCCGCAGCCCGTTCCTGCCAACCGTGCAACTGCACGTCGGTTTCGAACGCCGAAAGCACAACCACCAACACGGCAGCCAACGTCAACTGAATCCGCTTGTGCAATTCGTAGCGCCCATGGCGCCGGACCAGCCAGATGCTCCAACCCAGCACAGCAAGCACCAGCACCATGCCCAGGCAAACCGCATCGAGCATCAAGGAAGCCCGCGTTCCCAGAAATCCGTTCCAACCTGGAAAATCCATCACGTTGTTGCTCGTCGCAGCGAGAAAAGATCGTGCCGCCCAATTCCATTGTTGGCGGCTTCGTCAGAACAAAGTACCCTGATAGCTTCCTTTAAGGAAGAGCAGACTTACACATCGCGGATAGCGGATTCTGGACTGCGGAATTTCCTTCCCCATTCCGGATTCTCGTATCCTTTATCAAGCATGGCCGAGTGGCGGAATTGGCAGACGCTCTGGACTTAAAATCCAGTGGGAGGGAACTCCCGTGCGGGTTCGAGTCCCGCCTCGGCTACTGGTAGTTTCACTATCACACTAGACGTATCGCTTTTCTCGGGGTTTTCATCCTGAAGCGCTGCAGAGTGCTGTGCACTACACCCCATTTCCGATGTCTGCTGCATAGGATTATGCAGCGCTTTGTCGGAGACCGCTTTGGCGAAGTGTTCATCGGTCACCTGTAGGTAGTGGCGTCGGGCTACCTTCTCACTGTTGCCGAGCCAATAGCAGACCACGTGCAGAGGGAATTCGGCTTCGAGTTCGGTCTCCCGAGTGCTTCGCAGATTCTGAAACGGCTTGGGCCACGGCTTGAGACCGGCCCGTTTGATGATCCGCATTAGCTGGGTGCGCAAGTTGGCGTTGCTGTCCCGATAGCGACTGATCACAAACTCTGAACCCTCGGGAGCTAGATCGAATGCCGCTTCCAAGTGTTTCCTCAGCTCGGGGAACAACGGCAGGAAGCGACAGCCTTTGCCCACGCGATGCTCGGTCTTCGACGCTTTCACACAGAGCCTCTGGCCCTCCCAATCCACGTCTCTCCAACGCAGTGTTAGGCACTCGGGCAGCGGAGGCCGCCATAGCGGCTCAGGGCGAAGATCAGACGCCACTCCGGATCAGGACAAGCGTTGATCACCTTCTCGGCATCCTCGGCAGTGATAAAGTGGAATCGGCTGGGATTGGGAAGAATCGACGCCTTCTGATCGTCAAACGGGTTCGCTTCGATCAGCCCCTGGCGACGGGCAGCATTGAAAAACACTTTGGCGACTGCAATATGCTTTCGCACAGTGTTCTCGGCACGTCCCACCGACAGCTCCCTGCGCCACTGGTCGACAGCACCCGGCCTGATCTTGCCCAGCGGAGTATCACCGCCAAAATGCTCGACTAACATTGTCTCGGTCGTTCGCCACTTTTTCAGCGTATTGGGTTTGGCGTCGGTTCGGCTCTCGATGTAGGAAGCGACAAATTCCTCCAGCCGTGCCGATTCACGCTTAGGGATCAATCCCACCTTGGCGAGTCGTGCGGCTAGCGAATCGTCGATCTCGGTCAGCCATAGGGCAGTATCACGATCAATCGGATGATCCGTGATCTTGGCGACGTTCAATTCCTCCACCCGTCGCTTCACACCCTCGGCGATCTTCTGCGAAGCCTTGCCCAGGCAGATCGTGTGCCGCTTGCCGTCGCCTGCCGTGAACTGAATCGCCTTCCGCCCGTTCGGTTGTTTGATGATGCTCGCCACAAATCACCTACCTTTCCTTCGCTTGGTTACCACTTCTAGCCCCAAAAACTCCGCCAACTTGTCGAGTGATTCGAGCGACATACCACGCTGACCGTGGAAGAACTTTCCCAGTGCGGCTTCGTTGAGTCCGGTCTCCTGGGCGATGCGATAGCGAGTCTCCCCGCTGTCACCAATCGCCCGTCTAATCTGGTCACTCAGCTTTTTGGGTTTTCTGGGCATGACACTGATATAACAGATACTGTTCGATGTGTCTAGTGCCAATGTATCGCTAGTTCTCATTTTTACAATTCTCCCAAGTAGTGGTAACGGGTCGCTCGCCTTCCAACCATTGTGCCGGGTTCGACTACTTCGATGATCTGGTCGGACTCCAGTAGGAATAGCCATCTGCTGGCAGTGGTTCTGTTGGTAGTGGTTCCGTTGGTGTCCAATATCCGTGCCGCCGTTCGACAGCCAAGGTAGAACGGCCCGTCTCCGGCGCTACGTTGTAGCTCTCGACACAGGGCAACTAGTGAGCGAAGGCCCGGTTGTTCATATCGATCAGCCTCGGGGGGTAGCGG
>CAXMSB010000160.1:0-17963 GCA_964195615.1 uncultured Granulosicoccus sp.
TGCGCTGGCAGTCTACCTGGAAGGGCCTGCGCCGGAGGCGGTTCACGCACCCAGTCCCCTCAAGAAAAGCAAGGTGACCGACAGAGCGACTCGCCAGGCTATTAAGTATCAGCCGCGGCCTTCCGGGGAAGAATCGCCAGCCGCGCAATGCGACCAGCGCGATCGAGCGTATTCGCCAGACGATCCATGAATCGTCCTTCGTCATCGAGGGGAAAGAGGTTCCGGTCACGGTCACCTGCGGCGTGACTGAAGTACTCGACACGGACTCGACAACGACGATTTACGACCGGTTGCACAAAGCGGTCCGCGAAGGGAAGAAAGCGGGACGCGACCAGACGGTTTTGGACGAAGGAAGTGGTCCCGAGAAGATCGACCCGCCCGAGTACGAAGTCAAAGGGCAAGTCATCCGGATCTAGAACCGGTCTGAGTACTCTATTCCCTGTGCCCAACAGGGCGGAGTTGGCACGGAGCCAATATCCCTGCAAGCAGGTGAAAAGAGGCATCCAAGCTGCTGTTTGTGACTGGACGGCGTCGGTATATCCTGTTCATCATGCTGATGGATGCTCACAAATTGAAGGCTGCCGTGAAGACGCTGCTGGTCGTGCTTGGCTGCTGGCTGGTCGTCGGGCCGACGGCCCATGCGCAATTGCCCGACCCGTTGCAGGCGGTCGTTCCACAGGCGGAGACCTCCTCAGAGAAAACACAGCGCAAATTGAAGCCGTGGCAGGCGGAGGTCAAACAGCGGCTGGAGCAAGTCGAGCAGCACATTGCCGATCAGAAGGCCGACGAAGCATCTCCGGTCTCGGCAGAACTCGAACGTCAGCAGGAGCTCCTGTCGTGGTTGTCTCTCTCGCTTTCCCAATTGGAGGCGGAGCAGAACAAGTCGGGGCAGCTTGCGAGCTACCTCGCCGGCGAACAGGAAGCACTCGACAAGTTTCTGCATGAAGGACTCGACGAATCGGAGCCGGCGACGTTCCTGCAACTCGACGAGGCTCGCGACGAGCTACGGGCAGAGCAACGTCGGATGGCGCGTTTGCGGGCAAAATCAAAAGCCGCCCAGGAGGCCTTGGAAAGCGCTCGCAAAGAGCTCAAAGAGCGAAGCAGCGCTCGTCGGCTGGCACTCGAGACGTTCGAAACCAACACAGACGACGCCCAGCGTCAGCCGCTCGGCAAGAAGCTGGGCCAGGCGGAAATCCACAACGAGATCGCCGAGGCGAACGAACGGCTCAAACGGCAGGAAGCCGACAACGCCCGACAAGTGTTGACCGCACATCAACTCAGCGTCGATCTACTCAGCGAAAAGGTGGCCCGGCTTGGCACGTCGGCCCGATTTGGGGAAGCGCAGCTTGACCAACTGTTTGCCGAGTTGGAACGACAGAAAAACGACCTGGGAAACAGCATCGCTCAGCTCGAGGCTGCCGAGACTAAGGTCGAGCACCTCAACGATCAGTGGAAGCGGGCCCAGCGTAAGCTCGACGACTCGGCCGGCGATCAGTCGGCCCTCCGCGAGGAGGTCGACGCCCATCAACTCGGTCGGCGGGCTATCCAGGAGAGGCTGCCCCTGTTGCAGAAACAGTTGGAGCGTCTGGCCGACCACCGCACCGTTTGGCAGCGTCGGCAACAGATCTACGTGAGCCGTCCGCCTCGCAAGAACATTCGCGCATGGACCGCGGAAACGCAAGCGGAGCTCACTACGCTCAAGGGCGAGGAAGGCGCGCAGAAGTTCGACATCGAGGAACTGCAGAACGACCTGGACCCCCGCAAGCAGCGGCTCGGGAAGGCCGCCGAGGGATCTCCCGAGGCGTATTGGCTTGGTCAGCAAGTCGCTAGCCTGCAAAGCCTGTTGAGCACGCACGAGCGGAACCTCGCCAGCATCCGCTCCAGCCTGCAGCTTCACGGCAAGCTGATGGACGAGTTGGAGAGCGGCACGCTAGCCGCCACGGCCAGGGATCGAATGCAGGACGTCTGGAGCGCGATCTCTTCGGTTTGGAACTATGAGCTCGCCTCGTTCGGCGACAGACCGCTGACGATCCGCAAGGTAGTGTCGGCGCTGGCGCTGTTTATTGCCGGCGTCGTGGTCTCGCGGATGCTGAGCCGCTCGCTGGGACGGCAAGTGCTGCGGCGGCTCGACATCGACGCCAGCGCCTCGGCCACGATCCAGTCGATGTTCTACTATGTGCTGCTGCTGTTCTTCACGTTGTTCGCATTGAACGTGGTGCGTGTGCCGCTCACCGCGTTTACGGTCCTGGGCGGGGCGGTGGCGCTCGGCGTCGGTTTTGGCAGTCAGAACATCATTAACAATTTCATCAGCGGGTTGATCCTCCACGCCGAACGGCCCGTGAAGGTGGGCGACCTGATTCAGCTAGGCGATCTCTACGGCAACGTGGAGCACATCGGCGCGCGCAGCACTCGCGTACGGACCGGCAGCAACCTGGAGATCATCGTCCCCAACAGCACGTTCCTGCAGAACAACGTGATCAACTTCACGCATTCCAGCGACAAGGTGCGTACCTCGGTGGTGGTGGGCGTGGTGTACGGTTCGCCCGTGGTCACGGTCACCCAGCTGTTGCGCCGCGCCGTGGTCGAAACGGGCCGAGTCTCCAAGGATCCGCCGCCGATCATCTTGTTTAAGGACTTCGCCGACAGCGCGCTAGTGTTCGAGATCCACTTCTGGATTCGGATGCGGACCACCATGGATCGACTGCAGGTGGAAAGCACGGTGCGTTACCAGATCGATCAACTGTTTAGGGAAGAAGACATTACGATCGCCTTCCCGCAACAGGACGTGCATCTCGACACGACCTCGCCGCTAAGCGTGCAGATGGTCTCGCCGCCGGAAGAACGCGATTCCGCGTAACTCTCCGCTGGGCATCGTTGAGGGTCGACGTTGGCCGGGTCATCGGGGAGAATGCTGGGACAGATGCACTTGCCGATCTCCAGCGACACGCCCCTCAATGAAAACCCTGATAAAAAATGCCCAAGTGGTGCTGCCGACTGGCATCGAATCTGTATCCGTGCTGCTGGAGAACGGCCAGATTGCGGACGTCGACGCCGCGATCCACGCCCAGGCTGATGAAACGGTCGATGCCACGGGCCTGCACCTGCTGCCGGGCGTGGTCGACGACCAGGTCCACTTCCGCGAGCCGGGGCTGACGCACAAGGAAGACTTGCACACCGCGTCGCTGGCGTGCGCCAAGGGGGGCGTCACGACGTTCCTGGAGATGCCCAACACGGCCCCGGCCGCCACGACGCAGGCGCACATCGAAACAAAACGGGCTCTGGCGGCCGAGAAATCGATCGTGAACTACGGTTTCTACATCGGCGCGACGCCGGAGAACATCAACGACCTCCGCACTGCCACCAACACGCCGGGAATCAAGATCTTCATCGGGTCGAGCACGGGCGATCTCTTGGTCGACGACCAGGACGCCTTGGAGCGGATCTTCGCCGAGACGACGCTCCCGTTGACGGCCCATTGCGAAGACGAGGCGACCGTACGGGCCAACGCCGAGCGGTTCGCGGGCACAACCGACGTGGCCGATCACTCGCGCATTCGCGATACCGAGGCTGCGATGGTCGCCACCCGCCGGGCGCTCGATTTGGCAATGCGTCACCGACACCGTTTTCATGTTCTGCATGTTTCGACTGGCGCTGAGACACCCCTGCTCGCCGATCATCAGGGCCTCATCACCGCCGAAGCCTGCCCCCATCATTTGCTGCTCAATGTTGATGACTACGCCCGTCTGGGCACCTTCGCGCAGACCAATCCCTCGATCAAGACCGCAGTCGATAACGAGCAACTGTGGCAGGCGCTGCTCGATGGCACGATTCAGGTCGTCGCCACTGACCATGCTCCGCACACGCTCGAAGAGAAACTGCAGAGCTATCCCCAAGCGCCGTCGGGCATGCCGAACGTCGAGAACAGCCTGGCCATCATGCTCAACGAAGTGAATCGCGGGCGCTGCACTTTGGAGCAGGTTGTCGGCTGGATGTGCGACGCGCCGGCGCGGGTGTGGGACATCGTTGGCAAAGGGCGAATCGCCGTGGGCTACGATGCCGATCTGGTACTGGTCGACCTGGGGCTGTCGCGCGAGGTTCTGAATGTGAAGCAGCTCACAAAGTGCGGGTGGAGCGCCTGGCATGGCAAGAAGCTGACGGGCTGGCCAGTCCGCACCTGGGTACTGGGGCACGAGGTTTATCGAGACGAGCGAGTTGACGTGAGTCGCAGGGGACAGGCAGCCGAGTTCGACCACCAGCGCGGCGGGTTCTGGGCCACGGCGGAATAAGTTCAGCATTTGCCTCGCGAGTCGAACGCGATAGAATGTGTCACCGCCCATCGCCAAGCGGAGGGGGTTTGGGGTTTCGTTCCGCCGGTGCGTCCCGACTGTCACTCGCCCTCAAATGTTCTCGCCTGAGCTGTTGCAGAAGTGATCCTATGTCGGAACGACTCTGGTATCTAAAACGGTGTGACCTGTTCCAACGTCTGGGACAGGAACAGCTAGCGACGTTGGAAACTCGCTGTCGGGTCCGCAAGTTTCCCCGGGGCACGCCCGTCTACTTGCCCTCCGATCTCGCCGATAGCGTGCTGTTGCTGGCCGAGGGCCGGGTGAAAATCGGCAGCTTCACCGAGGAAGGCAAACAGACGATTCTGGCATTCATCGAACCGGGCGAACTCTTCGGGGAGCTCTCCCTGTTGGGTTCCGAACAGCGCGAGGAATATGCCGAGACGGTAGAAAAATCGACGGTCATTCTCATTTCTGGCGAAGTGATGCAGCAGTTGCTGGCCGATAATCCGGAGGTGGCCTTGGGGGTGACCAAGCTGTTCGGCCTGCGCCGGCGGCGGATCGAGCGACGGCTGAAGTACCTGCTTTTCCACTCGAACCGCGAGCGGCTGGTCCACTTGCTGTTAGAGCTGGCAGAGCAGTACGGTCACGCGGTCGAAGGGGGCGTTGAGCTGCGAATCAAGCTGTCTCACCAAGATTTGGCCAACGTGATCGGCAGCACCCGCGAGACGGTCACCGTCGTGTTGGGCGAGTTACAGGCGGAAGGTCGCTTGAAATTGGGACGCAGGAAGATCGTGCTTACGGACATCGCCCGGTTGGCTGATAGCATCAGCGTGGCAGTCCCCCCCCTGGGCGGAGCTTGAGTGAAAAAATAGCCTAAATGACAGGATGAACGCTCATTGTATGCTGCCTCACAGACTTCGGGGCAGATTTTGACGACTATGTACGCAGGCACTTCAGGGGCCGGGATTAAGAGGCAAGCAAGTGCCGCCGAATCCCATGGTGAACGACATGCACGGCAAGGAAAATTCTCATGACGACTGGCAAGCTTGTCCCCCGGGCGAAATCTCCCGGATGGTGGGCAAGCTCGATGCGCGTGAGCGACGGGCACGGTTCCGGCAGTTGGCTAGCAGCGGGCTGTTGAGCATGTTGCTGCTGGCCGCGGGAGCGATTCTTGTCGGCGGCTTTGTGATTTACGAAGAGCCCACCTTCGGCGGCATTTCCTGCACCGACTGCCTCGGCCATGCGGTCGAGTATCACGACCATCTCGTCGGCAACGGGCCCATGGCAGACGTCAAGCTCGTGGGAAGAATCGAGAAGCACCTGGAACTGTGCCTTTGTTGCCGCGTGAAATTCCAACAGGCTTATCCCGATGTTCCGCTGGAACAGCTCGCGACGACCGATCTACGGTTCCGCCCGCTGCTACCCATGTTGGCGGTGGCGCTGTCGCCGGCCAGTTACTGAGTGTTCTGCGGTTCGCTGAGCGCTTTCTCTTCGATCGGAGGTTCGCTCTCTTCCGGCGTCTCGTCTGCTGGCAATTCTTCTGCCGAGATGGTTGGCTTGACGTACCTCGTCGGATCGGCGCTAAAGGCCAGCTTCTCTTCCGGGCCGGCAAACAGATAGAGCTTTCCCTCGACGATCAGCGAATTGTAAACACCGCCGGCCACCAATTTACCACTGTCCGTCAGCGTGACGATGCAGTCGCCTCCCAAAGCTGGTGTGTAGTGTTCGGGGTCTTCGAGAAACATCTTCTTCTCCTCTTCTCCCGCCACGAGGTACTTCCTGCCATCATGTTTCACCAGATTCTGATAGTTACCTCGCACCCAGACGCCTTGCTCCTGAATCGAAACGGGACAGTAGCCTTCCATGACATAGAAGTGATCATCCGCTTCTTCTTCGGATTTCTTGGGCAGCGGGGTCGCCCGTTTCTTCTTGGTGACCTTCTCTCGATGCCGTTGGGGACTGGCTTTCGCGACTTGAGGCGTCAGTGTGTGGACTGGTCGATCACCCTTGGCGTGCAATAGTTCTCGACGCACGCCGTAGTGGGCCATGTTGGAGGCAAACAGCCCCCGTTGGTAGGCTCCTGCAAAGTGGTAGCGCAGGCCGTTGACAACCGCCACGGTCTCGGGCAAACCGATTACGTCTCGACTCTGGTCGATCTGGCTGACCAGGCATCTTCCTTCGTGGGTGAGGTCGCCGTCGGTGTATCTGTCGGGATCATTGCGAAACTGTTCGCGCTCGGTGGGTCCGGCGAAGAAATAAATCCGGCGGGCGTGGGTCAATCCGTATTCGAGCTTGCCCATCGCACGTTCGCCCGTGTTCACAAAAGTCACCACGCAATCGCCTCCCAAGACGGGCGCGTACTGCTGTGGAGCGGCAGCAAAAATGTCTCTATCGCGTTCGCCGGCAAACCAATAGATCTGGCCGTCAAACACCAACTGGAACTTCTGGACCCCGGGAAGCCACTGTTGATTGTCGCGAAGGGCCACGGTGCTGAAACCACCCGAGGCCACCGGAAGCTCCACGTCGCGCACGTCAGAGATCAGAAACGGTTTGTTTCTTCCCAAATCCGGCGAGGCGAAGAGGCGGCCGGATTGGTCGCTACGCGGCGGAGTGGAGGACACTCCTTGCGCCAATGCCGGCAACGGCGCGCAGCAGACTACCGCAAGCACCGCAGCACAAGATGGGGACGCTAAGCGAAAGAACGACGTCATGGCTGGATTCCTGAGAAGTCGGGGGCCCGATGGTAGCAAATCGGGCCAGCCCCGACGACACCGCTTGAGCCTACGATTCAAGGCTTCTTCGAGCGGAGAGCCGCATCGACACCGACAAACGTCAACACATGGGGGTGCATCTTGCACTTACCGACCGGTTGTGGACCAGAAATCGGCGAGGTTCTGCGAGTTTTTCTCGCGAAGACTTACTGCTGCTTGCCAAAGTCGCGGACTTGCGTCCACTCGTACCTGTACGAGTAGAATGGCTCTGCTGGCCAGTGATGGTTTCTTGAGGCCACCCATGCGCCACCGGCCTCTCAGCAAGGAAAGACCGAGCGTATACACCGTCGATACGAAAGAACTGGGAAGCTCTGGCCAAACCACTAAACGGCTTGCCAGCCCAACTGGCCAACGTCCGTTTCTACCGGCGGGTGTGCACGCCGCCGCGTGCTAAAGCTGCCAAGCAGCGTCTTATTGAGGGTTGCGCGGCGAATGAGTCCCTCCGCTATCTTTTCCCCCACGAAAGCCGGGCTTCCGTTGGGCGCCCTGGGTTCATTGAGGGCGCAAGGATCAATAGAAAGGGTCTATTCATGACGTGTCTCGCGGCCAGAAGAATTCTGAGACTCTATGATGTAATCGGTGTCTCCGACTCATGACCTAAAAATGAGTTTGTGTAGATCCCCCTAACCTTCACAGCTGGCCGTTCAAACGCAACAAACCCTAGAGGGCATCGGTCGCTTTGTCAGCGGCTTCTTTCAGTTCGGTAGTGGCTTCTTTCACCTCGGCCTTCACTTGCGTAGCAGCTTCTTCCACTTCGGCAGTTGCTTTCTCAATGCCATCGTTAGCTATTTGTTGCATGCCCTCTGTAGCACTCTCTTTTTCCTTCTCTCCGCAGCCGCTTAAGACTGAGAGACCAAGCGACAATACGACGAATAATGTGGCAACTCGCATGACTAAACTCCTCGTTAGGATTTGCAGACGGCGACGCGGGAGATAATTGCCCGCCTCAGATAGCATGACACACGGCAACCGCCGTGCGAACTTGCTCTACCCGGGATTCCCATTGGGATCTACCTTGAATCGCACCAAGCCCGACGTGTCGCTCATTATATCAGGCCTTCCACCAGGGTGCCATTGTCTGGCTTGCCCGACGTAGGAAACGGACGTTCACAAATTCGGCCTTTTTGCACTTCGCCACACCAAAAATAGCTAAATCGGGGGGATATATCGAGGGAGAGTCAGGGCCGGTCGTCTTCTGGTTGCTCAGCCAGCCACTGCTCGCAGCTCTGCTCATGTCCGAGCAGATGAAGCACATCACGGCATACTTCTTGCGGCGGCGTCCCAATATCAGCAAGCACACTAGCTGCCCGACAATCGGAAAAGCTACAAACGGCCAGAATCAAATGCTCGGTGCCAATGTAGTTATGTGTTAACCACTCCGCCTCGAAGAGGCATCGGGACTCGACCTCGGGCAAAGTAACATCGGGGTCGGTGCTGAACGACTTGCAGGACTTCAGCACAGCTTCGGCATCGATGTTGTGCATGGAGACCCGCAGCGATTGTGCAGGCAGAGAGAAGAAACTCGAGGGTGCGCGGCTGGCGGCACAGTCGCGTGGTTATGCGGACCACGGACCGGGTTGGGGTTTGGGGGTCACCGCCAGCCACGACACCCCGAATAAGACTATTAGTATCCTAGCCCGAGGGCGGGATGAATTCTGTGAGGTGCATCACACTGGTGAAACTTAATATTCGCCGGTGATCGTCGCCGAGGCCGAGGTTTCCCCATCTTCTGGACGGGCCAGCCACCACTCTGCCGACAAGACTAGCAAAAAAGGGGCAAATTCCAGCCAAACCACTACCAGGTCGAAGAAACTCGCTCCGTCGTACCGCGTGCCCAGCACCGGCGGCGAAGCGTAATGGGCCCGCAGCCAGAACCGTAAGTAGTAAAGCAGCACGCAGGCCCCCAAAACGTACCAGGTGCGATAGCGGGCAAACGGAATCAACGGCAGCACCCAGCACCAGTACCACGGATTCTGGGTGGGGCACAACAGCCAGAACCAAGCCAGGGTTAGCATTGCCGCGCGACACCAATGGCGGCCATCCCCCTGCCCCGCCGCCCGCCAGGCCAACCACATGGCTAACAGGAAGAACACGCCTCCCGTAATCAGCCGGGCCAGCAGGAACGAAGCCTGTTTGAGCGCCTCGGGCGAGTCCTCCACCGCCAACGTGAGCACGGCTCGCGACCAGCGGTCTGGCGCGATGACGAACCAGGGCTGCTCGTGCGTGGGCTTCTCGGCTTGAGGTCGCAGGTTTTCTCTGACCACCATGAACAACAGGTCGTTCATCTCCCACTCGCGGAGAAACGCCCGCACTCCCGCCGACGGAGCCACGGCGGCGTCCTCCAAGTTTCTGGCCTGGCCCGACGAGTCGCTCAGGGAGAACAACATCGGAGACAACACCCCTGCGACGACTATTGCCGTTGCGATCAGTCCGATGACTGCGGTGCGCGCTCCGCTCCGCTTCCACCACACCGCGGCCGCCAGCGGCACGAGCACCACCGGGTACAGCTTGGCCCCAATCGCCAGCGCCAACACGCTTCCGACCAGCATGGCTCCCAGCATTCTTGGGCGCGTCGGCTTTCGGCTGGTCCTCACTAACAGCCACACGGCGAGCGTCGTGAGGAAAATCGCGATCGAGTCGAGGTGCCCATCGTTGGCAAACTCTTTCATCAACAGCGGACACCACCCATAAGCCACGCTCCAGCCCGGGTGCATGTCGCACTCTTTGAGCAAACCAATCACCACCAACAGGGTCGCCAGATCGAACAGCACCAGCAGCCCTTTCATCAGCACCAGCCGCAAGTGTGGCGATGCCGCGTCGGGAGTCAACACAGCTGAGAGGGCAAACACGGCTTGGCTCACCGGTGGGTAGGGCGACGGCAGCTCGCCATAATGAATCCGCTCCAGTGTGTCGCTCAGCGACGCATTGCGCTGCCGCAGTTCGACCAGCCGCCGAAGGTCTGCGTCGAACTGGTCGGGCGCCTGCTGCGATGCGTCGAGCACTTGCTGGGGCGAGTAGCGATAGGGGCTCACCCCTTCGACCACAACCGCTCCGTCCCAGAGGTACCGGTAGATGTCGATTTCATGAATCGGCGTCGACGGCAGCAGCACCGCTCGAAACAAACATGCACTGCCAAGGATGATGCCCATCAGCAGGCGTGACGGCGGCGTACGCGTTGCCACGACAATCGCCAGCCAGTAGAGCACAAACGCCGCCCCCAGCGCGGCCAATACTGCCAGCGTCTCGCGCTCTACTCGTGGCGTGGCGTCTCCAAATGTCCCACTCAACGAACAAACGCACACATAACAAATCGTGCTCAGGCCAGCTAACACGAGCAGTTGGACCAGGCGAGCGTTGGAATCTGCCGACGGCGACTCGGGCTGAGACATCTTCAGACCTCACCCGCGGCATTGCGTTCGACGGTCGATGGCGACTCGGTTCGCCGCTGCCACAGGCCGTACTTGGCGATTGTGTAGAGGATCTTTCCGCCAGCCAGAATGGTCCCCCGCACCGTGCCACTGATCTTGCTGGTGCCGATCCGCTTGCGGTAGCGCACCGGCACCTCCAAGGTTCGCAGGCCTGCCTTGGCGGCTTTGATCTGCATTTCGACCGTCCAGCCGAAGTTGGTGTCGGCCATCTCCAGGCGGCACAACTCGGGATACGCGATCGCTCGGAAGGGTCCCAGGTCGGTGTATCGCGCGCCGAACAGAACTCGCATCAACCAACACGCCAGCCGATTGCCATACAAACTCTGTGGCGGCATCGCACCCGGTTCGCGCTCGCCGAGCAGTCGCGATCCCAACACGAAGTCCGCCTCGCCGGCGCAGATCGGTGCGAGCAGCTCGGGAAGTTGGTCGGGATGGTCGCTGTAGTCGGCATCGACGAACACGACGATCCTCGGGGCCGGCTCGCCCGACTCGATCCGCCGTTTCAGTTCGCTCAAGCCAGCGAGACATGCCGCGCCATACCCCTTGCGCGGCTCAGCCACGACCACCGCCCCCCCCGCCTCGGCCACCTCTGCCGTCCGGTCTGTCGAGCCGTTGTTGGCGACGATCACCCGCCGCACGTTCGGCAAATCGCGCAGCACCAGCGGCAACGATTTTTCTTCGTTGAACGCGGGAATCACAACCGCCACTTCGCTGAGATCCATGAAATCGAACTTCGCACGGTGGGAACCAAGGAATGATCGTCCCCTGCAGAATACTAGCGAATCGACGGGCAAGCAAACTCAGCATCTACTTGGTACCGCTGCCGCCGCCGTAGGCAGGCGATGGCGAGCTGGGAGCATAGCTGCTCGGCGATGCCGCGGAGCTCGCCCCCGTCCCGCAGGAGCCGCCACAGCAGCCGCCCGGACAGCTACTTCGTCCGTACATCGTTTCGCAGCCTCCAATGGTCGACAGTCCCAGCAGCGTGATTGCCAGCAATCCCAGTTTTCTAGTCATAGCGCAGTATCCTTTCATGCGTTTTCAGAAAAACCTGTTGTCAGTTCGTTTCACATCAACAGAGATCGGCATCCAAAGGCCTGCGTCTCTGTGAAGCAGCTCACCAGTTCCGGTGGCAAGTCACTCGTCTGAGCGAGTCGCCTGATCGTTCAAACTCCAGTCGTAATCCAGATAGCTGACGCTAGCCTCGCCGCTAGCTGCCAGGGCCCGGGCCGACTGATCGGGTAGAAATGGGCCAATCGTGCGAAGCTGGGCCGCTCGGTCCGCCCCGAAGTCTTCGGCGAACCATTTCAGAATTGGCGAGAGCTGCATCGTCTTTTTCGCCGCGTCGTAGCGGAACTTCTCGCGGTCGGCAAAGAATCGCTTCGCATTGGTCGTCAGTTGCTTGTCCAATTCCTGGGGCAGATACGCACCGTTCAACAGCGGCGGACAACCGATCGAGGCACAGACGATCGCAAAGTGAATCCGCGGGTCGCCCATCTTACGCAGCACGTCGTGTTCCATCTGGTTGAGCGAATAGGTCCGGTCACCCACGGGCAGCAGCAGATCGTCCCAGATGTTGTAGCCAAATATCTTGGCCGTGTGGTTGCGAATGCTGGTCGTCGGATACTCGCGCAGAATGCCGTGGATGGTTACTGCGTTGTAGGCGTTGATCCAAAACGCCATCTTGGCGGCTCCGGCCGCGGTGCGTTTTGGATCGGCCGCGGACAACCGGGCAAGATAGGTCTCCAGCCTTTGCCGATCGGGGCCGGTACGGTGCCACGCCACGTAATCCACCATTCCCTTGGCGTCGCAATACTTTCGCAACAGGGCGTCCCATTCGGCATGGTCGATCTGGTCGAACGAGACGCGCCGATCCGCCGGTACGGAACTGCCGATCACCACGTCGCTGCCGGCCCAGACCGTTCCCCACGGCAAGGCCGCCGCCAGTACCAACCCGAGTGAAAAGAACCTACTAAGCATCGTCTTACTCCTGAGCTTGGATCTGTATTCGTGGCAACTCCCATTGTAGGCTGCCAGGGGCAGGAATACTCGCGGATTGGCAGTCTGGTGTCTGTACGATCGGTTACACCCGCACGCTCAGCGACCCCCGATTTCTCCATTCGCCTGCTATCATCGACGCCAGAACACGCTTCGGAGGGACACGTGAACGGTCCAACAAACCAGGGCCTTCGTCATTGGGTACTTCGTTATTCGTCATTCTCCCCACCCCCTCCCGCGTGGCCTCCGCTCTGGTTACAATCAAGGGTTTCCTGCCCACTCATCCCTCCAACTAGAAGCGAATAAGTCCATGAAGATTGCAGTTATCGGCGGCGACGGGACCGGTCCCGAAGTGGCGGCCGAAGGCGTGAAGGTGCTCGAGTCGGTCGCCAAGCTGGAAGAGTTTTCCTATGAGCTAACCCACCTCGACTGGGGCGGCGATCGCTATCTCAAGACGGGCGAAGCACTGCCCGAAGATGGGCTCGACCAGCTCCGCAAGTTCGATGCGATTCTGCTCGGCGCGGTCGGTCATCCCGACGTCGCCCCCGGCATCCTCGAACGCAAACTGCTGTTGGACGTCCGCTTTGGCCTCGACCAATATATCAACCTGCGACCCGTAAAACTGTTCCCCGGCGTCGAGACGCCGTTGGCCGGCAAGGGGCCCGACGACATCGATTTCGTCGTGGTGCGCGAGAACACCGAGGACCTCTACTGCGGCGCCGGCGGGTTCATGCACAAGGGCACGCCGAACGAAGTCGCCACGCAGACGGCCATCTACACCCGCCGCGGTTGCGAACGGGCCATCCGCTACGCGTTCGAGTACACTCAGAAGCGGAACAACCCCAAGGGCAAACGGCTCACGCTCGTGGCCAAGACCAACGTACTCACGACGGGTCACGACCTATGGTGGCGCACCTTCCAGGAAGTGGCACCGGACTATCCGGACGTCGAGACCGACTACAACCACGTCGACGCCTGTTGCATGTGGATCGTTAAGAATCCTGAGTATTACGACGTGATTGTCACCACCAACATGTTCGGCGACATCATCACCGACCTCTCCGGCATGGTGCAGGGCGGCATGGGCGTCGCGGCCGGCGGCAACATCAATCCCGACCCGGGCGGCGTCAGCATGTTCGAGCCGATGGGCGGCAGCGCCCCCAAGTACACCGGCACGGGCAAGATCAACCCGATCGCCACGATCAACGCGGTGAGCATGATGCTAGAGCAACTGGGCCAATCGTCCGCCGCCGAGCGAGTGATGAGCGCCATCATGCACGTCACCGGCACGACGATGAAGAGCCAAAGCGCCGGCAAGATGGGCTACACCACCAGCGAAGTCGGCGATCTGATCCTCGACGCGTTGGCGTAAGCCGCGTTGCCACGCAACGCACGGCACGGGGGGATTCAACGCAGAGTTCGCGATGAGCGCGGAGGGCCGCGGAGCGAGTGAGTGTGTTGCGTACCAGACAGCAGCAGCGAACCGCGAAGGCACGCAATGAAGATTCACCACTCGGCGTTAGCCGCGATGCGATGCATTGCCGGTGCGGGCGGTCTCGGCTTCTGCGAGGGCTACCAAACACAGGAAGCCTAATCCGTTAAGTGCTTCGGTCGATGAATCCGAAGCAGTTTCGGAACTTCCGTTTCTGCCCAATGAGTGTCACACATATGCCACTTAGCGACCCGCGGTTCGCGCCCAATGTCGGTTCGACCTGTGCGCTCACGGGTTGGTCTAGCACCGCCTGATGAGTGACAGCTTCGCGCCGTCATGATGACGACAGAAGGGATGTTGTTCCAGATGCCTCAGGCTACTTCGGTGGGGGCAACCGAACGCAAGGTCCGGACACCACTTGGCCGCGAAAGACGATGCTGCCGATGGGCGGTAAGTGGGGGTTCTTGATTAGCACAAAGTGTCAAAGGAACAAACGCGACCCTAGGGGATCGTTCTGGGCGCCTTGCAGAATCCAATGCCAAAGCGTATAAGGTTTTCGCCGGAAATGTCACCATGTGGGGCATGGCAGAGTGCGTCTAGTGGCACTCTCCTCTCAATTTGGATTAGATTGTAGATGTCAGCGAGGTGAGTTCGTAAACATCAGGGGTTCTCTCAAGTATGGGAACTCTTGGCCGCTCACAATCCTTTATAATGTCTCAAAGCCAAGTCTGCTTTAAATACGTCGAGGCGCGTACGAACATGAACAAGATCCGTCCAGGTTTTATTCTCCCTAGCGCAGCCTATACCATAGCGCCACGGCAGATCAAGCAATACGTGAAGCGCGACAAGCGGCCCGAAGTTGGCGACGTGGTGTTCGGCCGGGTGTCGTATGTCGGCGAGCACAGTTCGCTAGAGAATAAACAGGGGCGAATCCACATGATCGGCGACGGATCACGATCGCTTTTTGTCTATGGCAATCGCTACGCGCCCGACGCGTTTGAGGGTTTGATACCTGAGTCAAGCGTCAACGAAGTCGACGTTCTTGCAAGATCAGGCTTGATCGGCGTAATGCGAGAAAAGAATAGCGCGACGAAAGATCCAACGAAGGTGGAGGTGTTGGGGCATGTCGTTGATGCCGAGGGGACGCCACTCAACACGCTAAGGTTCCCCCTCGCTCTTCCCAGACAACCGATCGCCACGGGCAAGAAGCGGGCGAAGATGATTCTGCACATCGGCACGAGCATGAACTCAGGGAAGAGTACTTCGGCGATTGCGTGTTGTTGGGCACTATCGGCAATGGGACACGGCATTAGGGCTAGCAAGGTGACTGGCACGGCCAGCCTAAAGGACGTGTTGCACATGCAAGATGCCGGTGCCGAAATCGTCTCAGATTTTACCCACTTGGGTTACCCGTCGACCTACATGCTGGATGAGAAAGCGCTGATAGAGATATTCAACAACCTCGACGGGAAATATGCCAACAACGCAAAGAAGTTTTGGGTAGTGGAAATAGCCGACGGGATCATGCAGCGAGAGACCGCCATGCTCTTGCGTGACGAAACTGTTCGTTCCCGGATTCATCGGCTCGTGTTTTCGGCGTCGGATGCGTTCGGCGCGATAGGGGGGCTGCAAATCTTGAAGGAGGAGTTTGGTTTAACGCCCGATGCGATTTCGGGCCGTTGCACCTCGTCGCCCCTGATGATTCGCGAATTGCGGGCTCGTGCGGATGTGCCCGTGTTCGACAATGTGCTTCGCGACTTGAAACAACTGAGCGAGATACTGCTGTGATTAGGCCGCGAGTACTGCTGGCTGTTCATGGGGGCGCCGGACGGCTGGCGAAACGGAACACTCTGTACCCCGGCCGCCGAAAGTACGAGTTGGGACTTGTTGGGGCGTTGCGTGCAGGTCAGCAAGTCTTGATACAGGGCGGCAGTGCCGTGCGAGCCGTGGCTGCTGCAGTTACTGTTCTGGAGGACGACGAGTCGTTCAACGCGGGAAAGGGAGCGGCACTATGTGCCGATGGAAGCGTCGAACTGAGCGCTTCGATGATGAGCGGACGAGATCGCAGCGTAGGCGCGGTGGTGGGGCTCAAGCGTATTAGGAATCCGATCCTAGCGGCTCAGTCGCTTATGAGGCACAGACACGGGCTTTTATTTGGTCAACAGGCCGACGCGTTCGCGGAAAAAGCCGGTTTGGAGATCGCAAACTTCGAATACTTCTTTACTAAACGCCGCTTGCGCCAGTGGCAAAGAATGCAAGGCACCGACCAAGTCACGTTAGATCATAACGAAGAAGAATCAGCTCATGGAACGGTCGGAGCAGTCGCATGCGATCGGCGCGGCAACCTCGCCGCGGCAACTTCGACGGGCGGTTTGGTCAATCAATTGCGCGGTCGAGTCGGTGATACCCCGGTGGTAGGCGCTGGGACGTGGGCCGACAATCACGTCTGTGCGGTGAGCGCAACCGGTGAGGGCGACGCGTTTGCTCGGGTTGCATTCGCACGGCGCCTGGCCGACCTGATTGAGCTATCGGGCCTAACACTTGAAGAAGCGACCGACAGCGCACTCGACGAAGTTGCCCGCGTGAAGGGGCGAGGAGGATGCATTGCGGTCAACGCGTCGGGCAATCTGATCTGTCGATTCTCGACGCCACAAATGTTGCGAGGATGGGTCGTCGACAACAACTTGCCCACCGTCGGTATTTTGCCGAACGAAGAGATTATACATGACGCAAGTCCAGGAAATGGTTGATTACCTACCAGGAATAATCGATGCTTTCGTCCCGGCCAAAAGTCAGGAAAGTACGAATTGCAGGCCAAGATCGCCGAAGCCTCGCAGTCCTGGAACGAAGATTGCAATGAAGAGCTTTTGTCAGCGCGACAACAACATCGATATGCCAACCTCCAAGAAACGTGTCTGTAGTGAGTTCCCATCGTGAAACGACCTGGAATACTCAGATCTGGCTCCCGACTTGGAAAGTACCGCATCAAGCGAAAACTTGGTGAAGGTGCCTTTGCGGTCGTTTATCGCGCTTTCGATACCTTGGAGGGACTGCGGGTAGCTCTCAAGGTGCCACACGGGAATCTCCTCGATGCTGAGACCGAGGAGGATTGTCTCAAGGAGATACGTCTTGCTGCTCGCCTTCAACACCCGCTCATCTTGCCCCTGAAAAGTGCAGACTACATCAATGGATATTTAGTACTTACTTATCCTCTCGGCGAGAAAACGCTAGCCGACCGGCTGCGATCGCGGCTCTCTCTTTCAACGGCACTTAACTATGTCGAACAAATAATGGAGGCGGTCGCCTATGCCCACGAGCAACGGATCATCCATTGCGATATCAAGCCTGAAAACCTGATTCTCGTCGATGGCGAGCTTCTGCTCGCCGATTTCGGCATTGCGAAGATAGCGATGCGAACGATCAATGCGTCAGGCTCTGGGACCATCGGCTACTGCGCTCCGGAACAGGCGATGGGCAAGCCCTCCTTCCGCTCAGATGTGTTTTCAGTGGGGCTGGTCATTTATCGTATGCTAAGCGGTCATTTGCCGGAGTGGCCGTTCGACTGGCCGCCTGCCGGTGTTGCTCGGATAAAAAGTCGCATGCATCCAGATTTCATAGCTCTCTTGCGGAAGTCGATTGAGATCGATCCTCGCAAACGCTTTGCCAGTGCAATCCCGCTATTAGCCGCGTTTCGTCGGGTGAAGCCGCGCGCCATAAAAAAAGGAACGAAGCAGCGCGAGATCAAGACGACGAATTCTGCAAAATCTCACTGGAAAAGTGTACAGTGGCGACAATTTCAACGTCACTTCGGCAAGGTGTTAGAAACCAGATTCGATTGTACTCGTTGTGGTGGACCGGTCTCTGAAACTATGCCCAACTGTCCCTGGTGCGGCAGAGGACGACCTACTCACGATGGGGAAACCAAGCTTCCCGTATGCTGCCCCCGCTGCTATCGAGGGCTCAAGGCCGATTGGCGGTACTGTCCCTGGTGCTTCGGACCTGGATTCGAGATTGGAACCACACGTCAATACAGCGACAAGCGTTATGTAGC
>CAXMSB010000161.1:0-1711 GCA_964195615.1 uncultured Granulosicoccus sp.
GGCGACTGGTTCGCGAGCGTGCAAGGCACGCAAGTGTTCGACGCGATCCACAAGCGTGGCGTGGTGCTCTTTGGAACGATTCCGATGCCCTTCAACTGCCGAATCGAAGAGTTTGGTGCTCGCGTGAACCTGCTGGCCCTCAAGCCGACCATTCACCTCGCGACGTATCCTGCGGACATCGACACGAGTCTCAGTCGCCTCCTCTGCCGAGTGAGCGAGTTCGTGTTGTGCGACAAGGCGGCTGCCGACATGTACCGGAGCTTCATTAGCATCCACTTGTCCACGGGCAACGCAAATGTGCACCTGCCGCGGCTGTACGCTCTTTTCAAAGACTTCGAAGAGGGCAGCAGTTACGATGAGAACCCGCTGTTCTACGAGGGCATGGACGAGTTCAGCACGAGTTGCATCCAGCGCGTCAGCGATGAGCGCATGGCGGTCGCGAAGGCGATCGACGCGTCTCACGACAAGTTCAAGGGTACGGCCGACGACGTGATTAGCACGATGGACGTCCTCCTGGAACTCTACGGAGACGTCTCTGACGACACGTCGTCGATGCTGGGCATCTTCCGAACGAACCCCGGCTACAGGGGCCTCCGCTGCCCCATGAACCAGCTCCCAGACGGCAGGTGGGTTCCCGATTTCAACAACAGGTACTTCTGCGAAGACTTACCCTTCGGCCTCGTCAACTTCAAGAGCATCGCGCTCCTCGTTGGCGTCGACACGCCATTTATCGACGAGATCATCCTTTGGGCGCAGCGGCATCTCGACAGGGAACTCCTCGTCAAGGACGCAGCCGACAAGTACCAACTCGCAGGCAGCGACGTCAACGCCCACACCACCGCACCGCAGTGCTTTGGTATCCACTCCATCGAAGACCTCGTCCAGCACACCTTCAAGCACGTCTGAGGAACTCGGTAAAGGCCGTTTTATTTTCGATCGGTGAGGTTTTCGGTCGGCCCAGGTCGGTTCGTGCGCCTTTCTGAACCATGATTTCGAGCATGGCCGGCCCTTGCGCGGACCGGAGCTGGCCTACCGTTTCGGCCAGATTTTCGCGCCGCTCGACGCGCCAGGCTTCGGTGTAGCCGCACGCCCTGACGATTTCCGTGAATGAGACCCGCAAGCCTGCGGTAGCCATGCCGCCAACGGAATCGTGTACGCCGTTGTTGAAGATGACATGCTTGAAGTTCGCCACGCCGACCGCTCCGACAATCGCTGCGCCGCCCATGTGCATCAGCATGGCACCGTCGCCGTCCAGACAGAATACCTGTCGATCCGGCGTGGCCAGGGCGATGCCCATGGCGATTTGCGAGGCGTGCCCCATCGAGCCGACCGTCAGGAACTCCCGCTGGTGGCCCTGGCCGGCGCGATCGCGGCATTCGTAGAGCTCGCGTGAAATTTTCCCCGTCGTGGAAACGATCGCATCGGTCTCGCCCAGGGCCGCAACGACGGCCCCAATGGCCTCTTCGCGGGTCATCTCGAAATCACCCGCGGCCCGCGCCGTCGGCTTGTAAGGCTCGAACGTATCCTTGCGGACGATCAAGGCGACCGCTCGACTCTCAGCCGCCGCGAGCGCCAGCAACTCATCGACGCAGTGCCGGGCCGCTTCGGGCTCCGGTGCCAGGACGCGATGGGGAATGTCCATCGCTTCCAGCAAGCTGGCGGTGACCTTGCCCTGCTTGACGTGCTGCGGTTCGTCTTTCGTACCGGGCTC
>CAXMSB010000162.1:0-3141 GCA_964195615.1 uncultured Granulosicoccus sp.
GCCCGAGGACTATCGCCGCGCGAAATATGTGTTCCTAGCCAACGGCGTGCCGGCGGTACAGATGAAAGTGTTGTCGCAGGTGCCCGGTCGTCGGTTGGCGGTGGCCGACACGATGGATCTGTGGATCAACACGGCCCGCGAGGATCTCGACAAGCTGCTGGGTCAACTCGACGGCCTGGTGCTCAACGATAGCGAGGCGAAGCTGATCACGGGCTCAGAAAACCTGGTGGCCGCGGGGCATCAGGTGCGCGAGATGGGTCCCAAGTTTGTCGTTATCAAGAAGGGCGAGCACGGAGCGATGTTCTTCAGCGAACACGAGACCTACGTGCTGCCGGCGTTTCCCACCGAGCGAGTGATCGACCCCACCGGCGCGGGCGACAGTTTTGCCGGCGGCATGATGGGCTATCTGGCCGAGCAAGACAATTTCGAGCCCGAGACGCTCAAGAAGGCGCTCGCCTACGGCATCCTGGTGGCCAGTTTCAACGTCGAGGGTTTCGGCCTGGAGCGGATGCAGGAAATCACTCGCGAGGACATCGAAAGCCGCCTGGAAGAATATCACACAATGCTTAGCTTCTGATTTCTGTATTCCCCTGAGCTGAACGCGCTAGCGTCGGGTGGAACAGCGAAAAACCCGAGGCTAGCGCCTACGGCTCATTGTGATGCGTTATGTCCCGATCAAAGACTCGTACTTTTGTTGCCATCGAAGCTGTTGATGAGGTTCACGCGCGCGCCCTGCAAGCGATCGATCGGCTCTCCGGCGATGCCGAAAACGTGAAATGGGTTGCGCCCGACAATCTGCACTGGACGCTTCAGTTCCTGGGCGACATCGCCGACGTGCAGATGGCCGAGGCGTGCCGGATCGTCGGCAAGGTGGCCGCGCGGCATGCGCCGTTTGGGCTGACCGCCACTGGCGTGGGCGCTTTTCCCAAGGTTGAGCGACCGCGCACGCTGTGGCTCGGCGCGGGGCAGGGGGGCGAGGCGCTCTGCCAACTGCAAGCTGATCTGGAAGACGCCCTGGCGGAGCTCGGTTTCCGGGGCGAGAACCGGCGTTATGTACCCCATCTGACGCTCGGCCGATTGGGACGCGGCAGCCACGGCGGCTTGGCGCTCGCCGAGCGCGTGGCGCAGATGTCCGACTTCGAGGGCGGTTCGATGGAGGTCGACGAGGTGAAAGTCTTCGCCAGTATCCTCGAACGCGGAGGGCCGATCTACCACGTGCTCTCGCACGCACCGCTCACCGGATGAGGCCGCCCACACATTCGTTGTGACGCGAATTACCGGCACAACCGGTGCCAGCAGCCCCGTACTTTCGTCAAAGGCTGAATGATCGTCTGCTCTGCGGTTACCTTGGTCGCCTCGCCAAATCGACGCAGCGCACGCGAGCCGACGTAGCGGGAACCCGATCCCCGCGGATCATTGGGCGGCCAGAATCCATACATCCCCAAGATCAGATGGTAGGCGAGAGGCATTCTCACGACCCTCTCCTTCACTTCTTTCGTGAGTGTTGTAAGCCGCGAGGCGATAGCCGAGCGCTCGGCTATCGCCTCGCGGCTTACATGGCATTTCCGAATAGGGTTCATATGTACACTTCTCGCGAGGCATATCAAGCGATTTTCCGTCGAAAAACTCCCCCTATATGTGAGCGGTCCGCTGCTGCACGGGGCAGTCCGACAAAAAAAGGACAGAAACCCTCTTGCCACGGATACTGAACACCGATACAGTATTCGTACGTACAGTAGTTCACGTGCGGCCACGGCCGCTTGCAAGCTTGTCAATTCTGTTGGATAAAGGGGCCAAATCATGGTGACCGCAACTGCATCCCGTCCGAAAACGTCGAGAAACAACATGGCCAAGAAGGAAAAAGCGGGGAAATCCGCCTCCAAAACCGGCAAGAAATCGCCCGCCGAGAAGCTGCTGGAAGACAGCCCCGAACTGCGTCACACCGTCGCTGCCATTGAAAAGCAGTTCGGAGAGGGCTCGATCATGCCCCTGGGCGCCGATCACGTCTGCCGCATCGAAGGCATCTCCACCGGCAGCCTGTCGTTAGACATCGCCCTGGGCGGCCAGGGCATCCCTCGTGCGCGGGTCATCGAAATCTATGGCCCTGAATCGAGCGGCAAAACCACGCTAGCACTACACGTAGTCGCCCAGGCCCAGCGCGCGGGCGGGATCGCCGCCTTTATCGATGCCGAACATGCCCTCGACCCCAGTTGGGCCAAGAAGCTGGGCGTCGACCTGGAGACCCTGCTGGTCAGCCAGCCAGGCCATGGCGAAGAGGCGATGAACATTACCGAAATGTTGGTCAAGTCCAACGCCGTCGACGTGATTGTGATCGACTCCGTAGCCGCCCTGGTTCCCAAGAAGGAACTCGACGGCGAGATCGGTGATACGCACGTCGGCCTGCAGGCCCGGCTGATGAGTCAGGCGTTGCGGAAGCTTACCGGCGCGATTGCCAAGAGCAAGACTTCGGTGATCTTCATCAACCAAATTCGCGAAAAAATCGGCGTCATGTTCGGCAGTCCCGAAACGACCCCCGGCGGTCGGGCCTTGAAATTCTACTCCTCCTGCCGCATTGATGTACGTCGCATCGGCCAACTGAAGGACGGCGAGATGGTCGTCGGCCAGCGCGTTCGGGCCAAGGTCGTTAAGAACAAGGTCGCCCCGCCGTTCCGCTCGGCGGAGTTCGACATGATGCACACCAACGGCATCAGCTACGAAGGTGACATCATCGACATGGGCATCGAGGAAAAGATCGTCGCCCGCACGGGCGCCTGGTTCCGCTACGGCGAAATGCAGCTCGGCCAGGGCAAAGAAAAGGCCCGGCTGTATCTCAAGGAGAATCCTCAGATCACCGAAGAGATCAAGCAAAAAGTCCTCGCCGCGAGCGGTTTTGAAGACCTCCTGAGCAGCCCCATCGGCGCTGCGGCTGAGGAAACCGACGGCGAAGAGCAGGGCACTGAGGATTAAACGCAGACAGAAAACCGGGTGAAGACGAATTTCCAGTTTTGTAAGCCGCGAGGCGCCAGCCGAGCGCTCCGTGGGCGAGTGCCAGAGCGCTCGGCTGGCGCCTCGCGGCTTACAAAACTGGAAATTCGTCTTCACCCGGTTTTCTGTCTGCGTTTAATCCTCAGTGCCCTGCTC
>CAXMSB010000163.1:0-13997 GCA_964195615.1 uncultured Granulosicoccus sp.
TCATTTTCATCGCAACGCACCTCATGGGCGGGCAGTCGACCGAGGGCACCGGATGGAGCCCCAGACAGGGAAATTATACTTGTTACTGGCAGTCCGGGCAACTTTTCCGTGGATTTCGCTGGATTACTAGCTCTGGGCAAGGAGCGACCGTCCGCTTGCGGTTTCGCGCTCCCCGACGGTCAAGGATAGATTGCCCCTGGAAGAGGCGAGCCTGCCGCACGAGCAAGGTCATCGCGAAACTGCCAGAATGCGGTCGACGAACCCGCACAACTGCTACGATCAACGCCTGCCGCCCAGTTATAGGCCCTCCAGGACGGTTAGTCCGAGTCAGTTCGCCTCGGTGGCCAACATTTCCTCGACCCACTGTCGGTGCTGCAGATACCAGGCAACTGTCTCGCGCAGTCCCGCGGAGAAACTGACCGTGGGCTGCCAGCCGGTCGTCTGGCGCATCTTGTTGGCGCACACGGCGTAGCGCCGATCGTGGCCCAGGCGGTCGGTCACGTGCGCGATGAGCTTGCGCCGCCGACCCTTGTCTGCCAGCTGCTCGTCCACCAGATCGCAAATCGTCTCGACCACCGCTAGATTCACTTGGCAGTTGTCCGCGCCCACCAGATAACGCTCGCCCGGCGATCCGTGCCGCAAAATCGCCCGCAACGCGCGGCAACCGTCTTCCACGTGAAGCCAGTCGCGCTCGTGCAAACCGTCGCCGTAGATGCCCAACGGCTTTCCCGCCGCCGCGTGGAGAATCATCTTGGGAATCAGCTTTTCCGGGTGCTGCCGGGGGCCGTAGTGGTTGCTCGGATTCGCCACCAACGTGGGCAGGCCGTAAGTCCGAGCGAACGCACCGGCGAGCTGCTCGCCCGCGGCTTTCGAAGCGGCATACGGTGAGTTGGGAGATACGGGGCTCCGCTCGTCAAACACTTGCTCCGGATCGGCCGAGCCGAACACCTCGTCGGTCGACACATACAAGAAGCGAAAGCTCTCTCGATCCGCCATGTCGAGCTGTTGCCAATAGCGCGTGGCGACGTCTAGCAACGTGCAGGTGCCCAGCATATTGGTCACGGCAAATGTAGGGGGATCCGCGATCGAGCGATCCACGTGCGTCTCCGCCGCCAGATGAACGATAGCCTCGGGGCGATGTTCGTCGAGCACCTCACCGAGGAGCTTGGCGTCGACAATGTCGCCCTCGACCAACACGTAGTCCGGATGACTGGCAACCTCCTCCAGCGACGAGCGATGGCCCGCGTAGGTGAAACTGTCGAAATTCACGACCCGTCGATCACCCTCGACTAGGCACTGTCGCACAATCGTGCTGCCGATGAACCCGGCGCCGCCGGTTATCACAATCGAAGGTTTATGGGTGGTCATTTCAGTTCAGAGGTCGAGAGTCGACTACTTCTTACCGAGTAATCGTTTGTGTGCAAAGAAGTCGGAAAGCATCTTGCCGCATTCTTCCGCCAGAACGCCGCCCAATACGTCCACCTGATGGTTGAGCCGCTGATCGTCAAGCAACCGGAACAAGCTGCAAACCGCGCCCGCCTTGGGATCCTCGGCGCCGTAGACCAGTTGTTTGAGCCGCGCCTGCTGGATCGCCCCGGCACACATCGGACACGGCTCGAGCGTGACGTACAGCGTGCATTCGTCCAACCGCCAACTCCCCACAGCCGCGGCGGCCTGGGTGATGGCGATCATTTCGGCATGGGCGGTCGGGTCGCGCAAGCGCTCGCGCTCGTTGTGGGCCGCCGCCAGCACGACGCCCTCCCGGACGATCACCGCCCCCACAGGTACCTCATCCTCGGCCCGGGCAACCTCGGCCTGGGCGAGGGCCTGTTGCATGTAACGAACGTGATCCACCGCTAATCCCCTCCTAACAATCTCGCTACGCTGCTGTTAACACCCTCTCTCGGGACGTTCGACCGGAATAACCGAACGATTACTCACCAATTGCGTACCAAATATCACACCGGCGAGATTCATGACAATTTTTTTCTCCCGGCCCAGTCAGCGGGTATAATTGAGCGTTCCGCCAGCACGCCCGACTCTCTGATATATTAACAGCTCTGAATTTATTGACGCCGACCATGCCTGAATCGACCAGTATTATCCCCTCTCGACTGCGACTTGCCGCCCTAGTTGCTCGCTATGCCAGTGTGCTCTTGCTGTTGGCCATGTTCATCGGTACGCACATTCCGGCCGAAATCGTACCGGGGTTCTCCTATTCAGACAAGCTGCTCCACGCTTCGGCCTTCATGTCGCTGACGCTTTCGCTGCTCATCAGTTGGGAATTGTCCGTGGGGGTTCTGCAGCCGCAACACTACTTCGCCGTATGGCTGTTCTGCACGTTGTACGGCGCCTTTGACGAAATTACCCAGATTCCTGTCGGCCGATCCTGCGACGGCTTGGATTGGTTGGCGGACATCGGGGGAATCCTCGTCGGACTGATCCTCTATCGGCTCGTGCGCCCGCTGTTTTCTCGCTGGTTCTGAGGGTACGCGCTCAGTAATTCGGCGTCGGCGCACGATATTCTTCCAGCCGGATCGAGCGGAACCATTCGATCGTCTTGGTCAATCCCTCGCGCAGCTTCACCTTCGGCTCCCAATCCAGTTTTTCTCTGGCCAGCGCGATGTCGGGTTGGCGACGCGTCGGATCGTCCGCCGGCAGCGGACACTCGACGAGCTTCGCCTTCGACCCGGTCAGTTCCAGCACCATCTCGGCTAATTCGCGAATCGTGAACTCATCGGGATTGCCAAGGTTCACCGGCCCGAGAAAGCCCTCCGGCCCATTCATCATCCGAATGATGCCCTCAACCAGATCGTCGCGATAGCAGAACGATCGCGTCTGCGAGCCGTCGCCAAACAGCGTGAGATCCTCGCCCCGCAGCACCTGACGAATGAAATTCGACACAACGCGTCCGTCGAACGGATGCATGCGCGGTCCGTAAGTGTTGAAGATGCGCACGATTCGCACGTCGACGCCGTTGTGCCGATTGTAGTCGACAAACAATGTCTCGGCGGCCCGTTTGCCTTCGTCGTAACAGGCCCGCGGCCCGACCGGATTGACCGCGCCTCGGTAGCTCTCCGGCTGAGGATGCACCTCGGGATCACCGTAGACTTCGCTCGTCGAGGCCTGCAGCACCCTAGCGCGGCAGCGCCGGGCCAGACCCAACATGTGAATCGCACCCAAGACTGACGTCTTCATCGTCTTGATCGGGTTGTACTGATAGTGACCCGGGGCGGCAGGACAGGCGAGATTATAGATTTCGTCGACTTCCAGAAAGATGGGCTGCGTGATGTCGTGGCGCACCAACTCGAAATTAGGCCGGCCCAGCAAATGCTCGACGTTTGTCTTCTGGCTGGTGAAAAAATTGTCGAGGCAGATGACGTCGTGCTCCTGGTCGACCAGCCGCTCGCAGAGATGCGAGCCCAAAAAGCCCGCCCCGCCAGTCACCAGTATTCGCTTGATCCGCGACATGCTTTTCCTTTCTTCCGGTTGTTCGATACCCGATTCGTCAGCCGTCGGCGGCTGCTACCTGGAATTGTACCGTAACAGACCGCGACGCCAAAGCCGAGCACCGCCGCCGCTACCGCCTTGCCGCGGCGCGTTCGCGGCCTGCCCCGGGACGAGCCTGTGGCGGAGCCGGCGCGCTTTCCAGCAGCCGATTGCCCTCGCCCAACAGTTGATCGACGCGATCGTTGAGCTCGGGATTCGGCTCGACGCCCGACCAGGAGCTGTCGATCCACACTTGGCCGCCCGCCGCCAAATCGAGCCGCAACCGCAATCGCTTTTTGCCGGGGTAGCCCCGCACGATCTCCCGCAATTGCTCCAGCGCTCGTTCGCCATGCTCCTGTTCGCGAACACGGATGATCATGCCGCTGCTGAACTGCTTGGCCATCTCGCCCAACGGCATCAGCTTGTCGACGATGAGATTCACTTCTTCGGTGCCCGGTCGGCGGTCGACCTTGCCAAGCACGCCCAGTATCGCGTCCGGCTCCACGAACTGGCCGAATTGGGCAAACTGCTCGGGCCACATGATGCAACGGGTAATGCCGTCGAGGTCTTCCAGATCCCACATCGCATACTTGGTGACCGTGCTCCCCGCCCGCGGGTTCTTGGTGTGCGAAAACTTGATCGCCGCCAGCATTCCGCCCGTCCGCACTTCGTCGCGGTGCTGCATTCCACCAAGCGAGCGACTCGAGTGCGGGCAGTAGGTGCGCAGCGTCGCTTCATGGGCCGCCAGCGGATGGCTGGTGAGGTAGAACCCCAATACCTCTTTTTCCTGGGTGAGCTGCTCTCGTTCCTCCAAGGGCGGAATGTTCGGCAGTGCCGTGTCGGCCGCCGACTTTTCCTCGTCGTCGCCAAACGCTTCGAACAAACCCTTCTGCCCCGAACGCCGATCCGCCGCTGCCGCCGCGCCCGACTGAAGCGCCCGCTCCAACACGGCTGCCAACTGGGCCCGATGTCCGCCCATCTCGTCGAAAGCGCCCGCTTTGATCAACGCTTCGATCGTGGCCCGATTGCATTTTTGCGGGTCGACCCGATCACAGAAATCAAACACGCTACGAAACGGCCCATTGGCTTTCTGCTCGGCGACAATCGCTTCGGCCGCCCCGCTGCCGCACGCTTTGATCGCGCTCAGCCCGAAGTAAATCTTCCCCTCGGCCACTTTGAAATCGCTCTCACAACTGTTCACATTCGGCGACACCACGTCGATTTCCATCCGCCGACAATCCTCCAGATGCTCGACCAGCGCGTCTTTGCTCTTGAAATTGCGCCCCGAGATATCGCACGACAACAGGGCCGCCATAAACTCCACTGAATAGTGCGATTTCAGGTAAGCCGTCATGTAAGCGATCAGCGCATAGGCGGTGCTGTGTGACTTATTAAAGCCGTAGCCGGCGAACTTCTCGATCATGCCAAACAGCTCTTCTGCCTTCCGTTTGGCGAGGCCCTGGCTCTGGGCCCCAGATAAAAATTCCTCGCGGAACTTGGCGATCATCGGCAGCTTCTTCTTGCTGATCGCCTTGATGCAGGCGTACGCGTCGGAAAGCTGGATGCCCCCCAGCCGATTGAGAATCCGCATCACCTGTTCCTGGTAGACTATCACCCCGCGTGTCTCTTCCAGAATTTCCTCCATCACCGGATGCGGATACGCAGCCTCCTTGCGGCCATGTTTTACTTCGATGTAGTCGTCGACCATCCCCCCTTCCAACGGTCCCGGGCGGTAGAGGGCCGCGGTGGCGATAACGTCGCGAAAGTGGTCGGGCTTCATCCGCTGCAGCAGGTCGCGAATGCCGCCGCTTTCCAACTGGAAAATGCCCTTCGTCTCGCCCCGGCACAACAGAGCGAAGGTTTCTTTGTCGTCCAATGGAAACTCATAAGGATCGACCTTCTCGCCTCGCGACTGTTCGATCAACTCGATGCTACGGGCCAGGATCGTGAGATTCCTCAGCCCCAAGAAGTCCATCTTCAACAGCCCTGCACGCTCGACGTCGCCCATCGCCCATTGGGTGATCACCTCGGTCTTGCCCTTCACGTGCTGCAAGGGGACGTATTCGTCGACCGGCTTCTCGGCAATCACCACCGCCGCGGCGTGCGTGCCGACGTTGCGCGCCAGGCCTTCGATCTTCTGGGCCAAGTCCAGCAGTTCGCGAATTTCGGCGTAGGCCGCGTGAGCTTTCTTCAGCTCGTCATTCTGCTTCAGGGCACCTTCGATGGTGATACCCAACTGCTCGGGCACCATCGCCACGACCGCGTCGACGCGAGAGATGGGCAGCCCCATCGTGCGGCCTACGTCACGAATCGCCGCCCGTGCGGCCAACGTGCCAAACGTGCCGATCTGTGCGACGTTCGCCTCGCCATATTTGTCTTTGACGTACTGGATCACCTCGCCTCGACGCTGCTTGCAAAAGTCGATGTCGATATCGGGTGCTTCCAACCGATTTTCGTCGAGGAACCGCTCGAACAGCAGGTCGTACTTCAGCGGGCAAACGTGGCTCATCATCAGCGCGTAGCAGACCAGCGAGCCGACGCCCGAGCCGCGGGCCGTCGAGGGGATCCCCTTCTCGACCGCGAACCGCACAAAGTCCCACACGATCAGGAAATAATCCGAAAAGCCCAGCTTGTCGATCACGCCCAGCTCACGATTCAACCGGTCGTAGACCTCTTGCGAAAGATCGTCCCCCTCCCACCGCTCCGGCAATTTCGCGTAGCGCTCTTTGAGCCCCGCGATGCACAGCTCGCGCAGATAGTCGCACGAAGGCTTGTTCTCGGGCGGATGAAACGTCGGAAAATGACGCTGGCCCAGTTCCAGGTCGATGTGGATCGAGTCGGCAATCTCCTGCGAGCGACGCAGCGCTTCTTCCTGGTCGGGCAGAGCCGCGTACATCTGCTCGCCGCTACGCAGGAAAAACTGGTCGCCCTCCATCTTCATCCGGTTCGTGTCGGTGCGAAATTTTCCCGTGTTAATGCACAGCAGCACGTCTTGCGCCTCGGCATCCTCCTGATTCACGTAGTGGGCGTCGCTCGTCGCGACCAGTGGCAGACCCATCCGCTGAGCCACCTCGACGGCCGCCTCCTTGGCCTCGCGTTGGATCTCCAGACCGTTGTCTTGAATCTCGATGAAATAGCGGTCGCCGAACACATTGTGAAACCAGCCGGCGATTTCTCGGGCCTTGGCGATCTGATCTTCCGTCGCTTCGCCGCCGCCGCTCAAGAGCGATCGGCTAAATTCGCCCGACACACAGCCGCTCAAACAGATGATCCCGTCGCTGTGGCCAGCCAACAGCTCCCGATCAATCCGGGGCTTATGATAAAATCCTTCCAAAAACGCCCGGCTGGCCATTTTTACCAGGTTCTTGAACCCGGTGCGATTCTGCGCGAGCAGCGTCAGATGGTAGCTCGACTCTTTGCTGCTGAGCGCGCCGCCCCGATCGGTTCGGCAACCCGGCGCCACGTAGGCCTCGTAGCCCAACACCGGATTGATCCCCTCGTCGCGACACGCCTCGTAGAACTGCAGCGCCCCGTACAGATTGCCATGGTCGGTCAGCGCCAGGGCGTTCATGCCGAGATCCTTAGCCCGGCGGACCAGCTTCTTAATCGGGCTGGCCCCATCCAACAGGCTGTAATGGCTATGACAATGCAGATGAACAAAAGGCGAAGACAAGGCGGCTCCCTCCAGCTAATGACCCCGAGAAGAATGGCTGGGGCCATTGTAGCGTCATCGCAGCCAGGTAGGGTAGGTGCCGCACCTACCTTTTTCTACGGGGCCTTTTTCGACGGGGGATTTGAACCACGGAGAACACAGAGAGCACGGAGGGGGACAAGAATCAGCCCGTAGGGTGCGTGTAGTGATAACGGAACGCACCTTTCTCACTGGTGCGTTTTGCTGCGATTCACGCACCCTACGAGCTACACCGCGGCCCTCGGCGATCTCACCGCCCTCTGCGTTGAATCCCCCCGGCCAAAAATCGTTGCTGAACTCCTCCCGGCGTTCCCAATTCCGGAACTTCCACCCTGTTCAGCATTTTGCAAAGGGGTAAGATCAGAGCAAATGCCGAACGGCTTGAGCTCTTTCCAGGGAGGTAGTGCGATGAAGTATCTGGCAATTCTGGCCGGCGTGCTGTTGGTTTGCAGCACCGCAACCGCGCAAATCGAGCACGGCGTACCCAGCCGAGCGCGGTTGGCCGAGATGGGCCTGGGGGACATGTTGATTCTCTCGGACCGCGAGGCCCAAACGATCCGCGTCCACGGCCGTCCGCCCAACCGTTGGGGCGATCTGTACCCCTACATCAAAGGCGTCAGCCGCCTCGACCGCGAACTGCGGTTCAACGCCCCGGGGCGAGTCTTTTTCCGGTAGATTTTTCTCATTCGCACGCTCTGCGGCCCTCTGAGCTCTCAGCGTGCTCGGCGTTGAATCCCCCCGCCGCTAGCCGACGGTCTCTGCTTCTGGGTTCGCGCTCAGCAGCACGGCGATCCAGTGCGTCTGCTCAAAGTTTTCGAGCGTGACCTTCACGATCATCGTCAGCGGTACGGAGAGCAGCATGCCGATGGGGCCGAGGACCCAGCCCCAGAACACCAACGACAGGAAGACCACCAACGTGGAGAGTCCGAGGCCGCGGCCCATCACGCGCGGCTCGATGAAGTTGCCAATAGCGACGTTGATCGCCACGTAGCCGGCCACGGTAAAAAGCGTCGTCTGCAGGTCGGTCTGGATGAGCGCCAGCAGCACGGCGGGCACTGCGGCGATGATCGAACCGATGCTCGGCACGAAATTGAAGAAAAAGGCCAGCAGACCCCACATCACGGGATAGTCGACACCTAGCATCCCGATCAACAGAGCAACCAGCAAGCCGGTGAATAGGCTGATGATCGTCTTGAGTGTCACGTACCGATAGATCGAATCGCGGATGCGGTTGGCCTGTTCTGAGAGCAGCGGTCGTCCGCCCGAAAGAGCCAACAACTTGCGGGGGAACCCAGAGGCTTCCAGCAGCATAAACATCAGGGTCAACAGCACGAGAAAAACGTTACTGAACAGGCCGGTGATGCCAGAGAGAAACGTGGCGAAGTATCCGACGAGGTTGTCAGGGGACAAAGGGTTTTTCAGGTGGTCGGAACTTGCATCAGCATCTGCTGCCCCGATTCCAGCCCACTCGCGAGCCTTATCGATCCACGGCTCGGCGTCCTTCAACAGCTCCTGTAGTTTCGCCGTATATTCGGGTACCTTTCCCAAGAAGTCTTGAATCGACGCGCTAACCAACAGACCGACCCCCACGACAACCGACGACATCCCGCCAATCACCAGCAGCAAGGCGATCGCGGTCGGCACACCTTTGCTTTGCAGCCATTGCAGCGTGGGTGTGCAGATCACCGCCAGAAACGCAGCGACGAGAAACGGCACCACCAGAGAATGGGCCGCCCGCACACCGGCAATGATGACCACCACCGAAGCGGCAGCCAGAAGCCAGTTGAGCACGTTCGTGTCGCGCGATACGTTTTTTATGGAATTCAAGGTTCTAGAACTCGATTCCGTAGCGGTCGGTCATTGTTTTACGAGTTTGGGAGGTGAGCGCGTGTAGGTCGTCGACGATCACCTCGCTGCCGCGGAGGCCGCGCAGTGCTTCGTCGGTGCGGATCAGTGCGCGATCGCGAGTAACGTACGACTTCTCGAACCAGCCGTAGGCGCCGTAACGTCCGTAACGACTGCGGCCCGAGTTGTACATCGTCGCTTCGCGCAGGTCGGATCGCGACTGTGACCGCTCGACGACCGAGCCGATCTCGCGGAGCGACATTACTGCGTCGGAGGCGTACGACTTGAGGTCGGGGTCGACGCCGGTGGTGTTGAGGTCTTCGATCTTGCGTGCGTAACGTTCGACCCATACAGAAATCTGATACATGCTCTGCGGGCGGTCGCCGTCGAAGAACAGATCGTTCAGGTAGCCTGTGACCGATTGGAAGTAGGCGCGAGAGGCCTCGGCCATGGCGTTTTCCGGCGTGGGGTAGTCGTTGGCGGGCTCGGTCCAGGGGCCGACCGGGCCGGAGAGCAGCGAGTGGACGCGCCGCAACCCGCCGGGCGAAAGCTGGCCTTCGAGGATGATCGCCTCCCCGTCGATGCGGACCTTCCAGCCGGGAAGCGACTTGATGTGCGCCCCTCGCTTGGTGAGAATCTCTACCAGCAACGGCCCGGCGACCTCGGCTAGAGGCGAGGGATCGTCGTTGAACGCCAACCGCAATCGGGCTTGCGCGGAGTTTTTCAATTCGACTTCCAGCCGTACGCCGACGATTCCCGCCACGATTGGGGCCGCCTCGTCGACGTCCACCCCGGCATCGGCCAAGGCTCGCGAACTCTCCAGAGCAAACGCGACCTCCGCCGGAGCCAGCAAGCCGGCCAGATCGAAGGCGATCACCAATTGATTGGCAGCGTCGGCGGCCGCGTCGACCGCCTCGTTGAGAAACGGCGAGAGCTCGGATGCTTTTCTGACTTTGGCCTCGCGCACCCAGCGAATGACGTTGGGACGATTGGCCGGCGACATGGCCCCGACCAATCGCGGCCCAAACGAAACGACGTAGCTGTCGTTGGGACGCTCGACGGCCTGAGAGCCGGCCAGCTTATCGAGCCGACCGCCGCTGTGCTCGGCGACCTCTTTCATCGTTAGCCCCTCGGGCAGATAGGCGGTCGCCACTTCCCACAGAGGTTGCATGAACTCGAAGTCCATCTCGGCCGCCAGCAGATACCATTCGATGCCCTCGGGCAACGCGATCACACTTGCGGCCGCCGGGCCCCGCGCCGCCTGGGCGTTGACGATCGCGATGGCGTTGGCCGTCGGCGGGACTCGTGTCGCGAGTCGCGGCAACTGGGCAGAAGCGATTGGGCCCACGGCCAAATGCAGGACAACCGCCAGACAGAGACAAGAAACTCGAGAGATGAGATGCATGGTAGCTATCCGGGGGAAACCGCAATACTTCAGCCAAAGGGAGTAATAGAACGCGGACGAACGCGGATTCAGCGGATCAACGCCGATCTACAGGGATCTTCTTCTGTATTTCTTCTAGCCTACTTTGGCCGCCAAGGCCCACCTGCGATTGGTCGTTCCGATCCGTGAAAATCGGCCCAATCGGTGTTCATCCGCGTTCTATTCCTGCAGCTGGTTCGATGGATTCATACTGTTAAAACTCGACCTGGTATTTTTGCGTCATTTGACGGCGGATTTTGGCGGACGCTTCGGCGATTAGCTTGGCGCCTTCGACTCGTACGTTCTTGGATTCGGCCATGGCCTGCGCTTTGATCGCCGTCCGATCGGCCGCGCTGGCTCTGGCGCCGGCGTAGCGGTCACCCCGATTGCCGAAGTAGCCGTAGCCGTAGGAGTAATTGGCGTAGCCTCCGCCGCCCATTCCGGCAGTGCCGACCCCGGATTGCACTCCCCCCTGACGCTTGGAGAGGGCAATCGCCCGCAGGGTTTCAGACACATCGGATCCGTAGTCGAGCAGGTCTTCATCGACATGCAGAATCGGCATGCGATCGATTCGGCCGGCGTATCTCTCCATGATGGCCGCGCTGGCTTTGTTGCCTCTCAGTTCACGCTTCAAATCCTTCAGCAGCACGTCGGTCGAACGGAAATAGGTGAGCGAGCTCTCGCGGATCAGGCTCTCGTTGGTTTCCTGGGGGGCGTCGCCTTCGTCCTTCAGGAGACTGAACTTCGCGGAGGGAAGCTCCACGATGCTGAACACGCGGCGCATTCCGTCTTGCGAGAGCTTACCCTGCATCAGAATCGCCTTGCTTTTCATCTCCAGTTTCCAGGATTCCAGGTCGCCGGTATGCGCGCCCAGGTCGCCCAACACCTGCACAACGAGGTCCTTGGCTACTGATTTCAAAGGGGTGACGTCCTTGTCGAAGTCGATTCGCAGCTGGGCTTGGGCGTCGTCGCCAATCGCGATGCGTAGCGTCGCTCCCCTCAAGCTTCCCAGCATGGAGACGATTTGGTCTGTCGGAAGTTTCGTTTTGCGAAGCAGCGGCGAGTCCTCCGCCTTCTCAGCCAGCTCGTGCGGTTGAATGACGTCGGTCAGATCGATCGCCATCAAGATCTGAATCTGCTCGTTCGCTAAACGCGTCGCATCGCGAAGATATTCGGAAAGCATGACTTTCGTGTTCTTGGTGGCGTAGCCGATCCAACGCGAGACGAACTGCCGATCGGCGGGGAACATCACACCGAGTGTCCTGTCGGCAAGCGAGACGAAGTAGGCGTCGCTGGGCGTCCAGGCGACTTGGGTGTCGTTGACCGTGTCGACGTAGCCCCCTTCGCTGCGGGCGATGGAACGCATCGACATGGGATCGGCGAGTTCCATCACGGCCAACTCCCACTCGCGCTGGAAATGGTTTTCGCTCTCTAGCGAGGCGGCCATCACGAGCTTGGTTGCCTCGGGCGGCAGAAAGACCGGCCGACTCACATACGCCAGTTCCAGCTTCTTGCCCCAACCTTCCTTCTCAGCCAACGGGCTGGCGAGAGTTCGCTCGACGTCGATCAACACCAGCGTGTTGGCACTGGGCGGAACTTTGGGGAGCAATTGGTCGAAAGCGTCTCCCCGGGCGGCCGTGGTGATCCCGACGGTTAAGACGACGCATACATACGACAACAGTCGCGACTTCATAGGATACTCTCCGACTCGAGTGTACAGGCGATGGCAAGCCGATCTTGGCGAGGGCTTGAGAAGCCTCAATGATAACAGGATGCCGCCGGGTTTTAAAAGCAGCAATGGCCGCAGATTTCTTGAAAACCGGCTCAAACGCTCATGCCAAGAGCCGGGGGTTGCGATAGAGCACGCGGGCCAGCAGTTCGGGGCTGCCGGGTTGGCCGTTTCTTTCGTGGTGCCACTCACGATGCGTGGGGAAATGCTCTTCTTCGAGCGGCCAGGGGTCGAAGGCGTCGCCGCCGAGCTGAGTATCGAGGGCCGTTGAATCGAGCGTCACGTTGCCGGCCCGCGGCGGGATCGGTCCGGCCTCGACGCGGGGGCAGCCCATCAGCAGCTTGGGGTCGTAGCCGCCGACGCGGTTGATGACCTGTGCAATCTCGTAGAGCGACAATCGCCGCGGTCCGCCCGCGTGGTAAAGGCCCGCCAGGTCGCTGGCCAGTACACGGTGGAACACGCGGTTCAGACAGTCGGTATAGGTCGGCGTGCGGACCTCGTCGAAGTAGAGCGTGGCAGGTCGGCCGGCGCGGAACCGCGATTGGATCCAGTCGATCGCTCCGGCGTGGCCGTTGAAGCTCACGCCCATGGGCAACGAGATCCGCAGGACACATGCTTGCGCCATCCAATCGGCCAACAGCCACTCGGCGGCGACCATCGTTTTGCCATAGACGGTTACCGGGTTGGTGCGATCTTGCTCGGTGTAACCGCCCTCTTCTCGACCGGCGTAGACCAGATCGATCGAACTGTGCACGAGCCGTACGTCGCGCTCGGCGATGATCGAGAGCAGATTGATGAGCCCTTCGACGTTGGTGCGCCAGGCGAGCCGCGGGTCGAGCTCGCAGGCGCGTAGGGCGCAGTTGCCGGCACAGTTTAGCACGCTGCGAAACCGCAAGCGGTCGAACAAGCGGGAGAGCGTATCGCGGTCTTCGGCGTTGCAGGCGACGATTCCTTCACCCGTGAGCCGCCAGTTGTCTTGCTGACGACTGCCGAATACCTGTCCGGGAAAGCGGGATTGAAAGTAGGCGAGCGCATTGTACCCCGCCACGCCGGCAACTCCGGTGACTAGAAGCGGCAGGGGAATCGGCTCATCAACGGTAAGCGACATAGCCGCGATTGTACGCTGAGCACCTGAAGCACGGCAACTACACCGCTAGCGGTTTCGCGCCGGCGGCCGCGGCGGCGAGTAGCGACCGTAGTACTGCGGATAGTGATAGTAGGCCAACTGCCGTTGCCGCCACTCGCCGAGCACTCGGGCCAGCCCGGCGGCCAACTCCGGCTTGTCGGCGCGGAGGTCCCGGCTTTCGCTGGGGTCCGCGATCACGTCGAACAGGGCCCCCTGCGGACGATCGCGGGTGACGACATACTTCCAACGCCCGCCACGCAGCACGGCATCGGCCCGGGCAATCGGGCTTAGTACATGGACGAACAGTTGCCGATCGTCGGCCGGCGGACGATCGCCGGCCAGGATGTCGATCCCTTGGAAATTGGGCGAGGCGTCGATCCCCAGCAGCCCGCAGAGCGTGGGTGCGAGGTCCACATGCTCGAACGGATAGTCCTCCACCCGTGGCGAGATCAACCCGGGAGAGTGAATCACAGCCGCGACGTGGATGGCTGGTTCCACCGGATTGCAAGCATGGCCGATCTCGCCGTTCTCGTGAAACGCCTCGCCGTTCTCGCCGGTGACGACCAGAATCACCTCGTCGAGCTTCCCCAGTTCTTCGAGCTTCTTCACGAAACGGCCGATTTGACGATCGCTCTCCGCCAGGGCGTTGTAGTAGGCGTTGCGCACCTGCGGGACTTTTTCCACTGGGTAGCTG